>CAMMZC010000030.1 GCA_946529215.1 uncultured Clostridia bacterium | reverse complement strand
AGTATGGGAAATACAGGAATGGAATCACATATGTTTGATTATTTTGTTTCAGAATTGTTAAACAAAACAGGAGAAAACAGAATAAACTTATTAGACAAAGTATTTTGTTATTCAAAAATGCTTTCTTCAGATGTAGATGCAGGATTTGATCCATTATATGCAAGTGTTTCTGATGCAAAAAATGCAGGATATTTAGGAAAAGGAATTTCTTTAAACAAATATACAGGAGCTAGAGGAAAATCAGGAGCTTCTGATGCAAATGCTGAATTTGTTGCATGGATACGTAATATGTTAGAAGAAAATTGGATAAAATTCCAAGTAGCAGAATTAGGAAAAGTAGATATTGGAGGTGGAGGAACAATCGCCTACATCTTAGCAAATAAAGGTGTAGATGTAATAGATTGCGGAGTTCCAGTTCTTTCAATGCATGCACCTTACGAGGTTACAAGTAAATATGATATTTTTGAAGCTTATAGAACTTATAAAGCATTTTGGCAAAGAGGATAAAGGAGGAGTATTAATACTCCTCTTCTTCATTTTCGATTTCAACAGTAAAAAGATCATTAGGCGTGCACTCTAAATATTTGCAAAAATCATGAATGTATTTAAAAGAAATAGATTTAGTTTCGCCTAAAATAACTTTATTTAAATTATGCATGGTTATTTGCATTTGATTACAAAGCCAATATTTAGAACGTTTTTTTTCTTTTAATATTTCTCCTACATTTACTTTTACCATATACTACCATTTCCTTTTAACTTAGATTTGATTTCATTTTATAATAAGATAAATAAGCAATTAAGATACTTGCAGGTACCGTGAGGGACTTTTGGGACGTAGGAAAAATGGGAGTTCCTTTTTTCCTACGTCCCAAAAAGGAACCTAAAAAAATAACAAAAAACAATTGAAATTAAAAAACTATAATGATATAATAAGTGCGAAAGGGGGAGAAAAAAGAAAAAATGGAAAAGAATAAAGGTGCATTAATTGCAGTATTAGTGTTTATAGCATTTATTTTTATAGTAGGGAATGCTGCAGAAAATAGAATGGATGATGTTGTAAACTCTATAAAAAAAGCGTCAAATTATACATCAACTGAGTTTAGAATTATTTCTAGCACAGAGAATAAAGATCTAGAGCCTATAATTCAAACTTACGCAAGAAAAAATGACATAGATTTGGACATTGAATATGCAGGTACAATAGATATAATGGATAGGCTAAACAATAACGAAGAATTTGATGCAGTTTGGACTTCGAATTCAATTTGGCTATATATGTTAAATAATAGTTCAAAGGTTAAGAATTCTAAATCTACAAGTATTAATCCAGTAGTATTTGGTATAAAGAAGTCAAAAGCTCAAGAATTAGGTTTTATTGGTAAAGACATTTACACAAAAGATATCCTTTCAGCAATAAAGTCTAATAAACTGAAATTTAGTATGTCTTCAGCAACACAGACAAATACTGGAGCTACAGCATATTTGGGGTTTGTGTCAACTTTAGCAGGAAATCCTGAGATTTTAAAAGAAGAAGATTTAAAAAGTGACAAGCTAAAAAACGACCTAAAAGAACTATTTTCAGGAGTTACACGTTCATCAGGAAGTGATGAATTTCTTGAAGAAATGTTTTTAAAAGGAGATTATGAAGCAGTTGTAACTTATGAGACATCAATTATTAATATCAACAAAAAACTTGAAGCACAAGGAAAAGAACCGCTTTATATTTTATATGCAAAGGACGGAGTCTCAATTTCAGATTCACCATTTGCGTATATAGATAATTCAGATGACTATAAATTGGAGCAATTTACAAAACTTCAATCTTATATTTTAAGTAATGAAGGACAACAAGAACTTGTAAAAACTGGAAGAAGAGTTTGGTATGGAGGAACTAACGAAAATGCAGATAAATCAGTATTTAATCCAAATTGGGGAATAGATACAACAAAATATATTGTTCCTGTAAAATATCCGAGTACAGCTGTAATTAAAACAGCTTTAGGAATTTACCAAACAGAACTTAGAAAACCAATTCATGCAGTATTTTGTTTGGATTATTCTGGAAGTATGTATGGAAAAGGAAATAAACAACTTGTAGAAGCTATGGATTATATTTTAGATGAAAATAAAGCTTCTAAAAATTTATTGCAGTTTTCAGAAAAAGACAAAATTTCAGTTATACCTTTTAGTGGTAGTATTTTGGCTAAATGGCATACAGATAATGGAACAGATACATCTAAACTTATTAAAGCAATAAAAGATTTAAGACCAACAGGTCAAACTAATATTTATCTCGCTTCACAAACAGGCTTAGATATTCTAAAGAAAGAAGATTTAAATAAATATAACACATCTATTATTTTAATGACAGATGGAGCTTCAAATAGTGGCTCTTTATCACAGTTACAATCTTCATACAGAAAAATAAATAAAGATATTCCTATTTACAGCATTATGTTTGGAGATGCTTCATCATATCAATTAGAAGGAATTGCAGAACTTACAAATGCCAAAGTTTTTGATGGAAGAACAAACCTATTAGAAGCATTTAAGCAAGTAAGAGGATATAATTAAGGAGGAAATATCATTGAAAAAGCGCTACATTTATTCATGTATATTAGGTGGAACATTTTTTGCAGTACCATATTTAGCTTTAGGTATAGGAGCTCTTCCAGCTGCGGCCATAGGAGTTGCAGCTTATGGAGCAGGAAATTTATTATTTAAAGATAGAACTAAAATAGACCTTTCAGATGACATCTCTTTTAATGATAAAGAAGATCTAAAAAAAGCTCAAGCTATGGTAAAAGAAATAAGAGATATTTCCACAAAACTTGAAAGCAGTGATATAGTAAAAAATACAAAAGAAATCTGCAATACATCGGATAAAATAATAGATACAGTTATAGAAAAACCTGAAAAAATAAAGAAAATAAGGAATTTCTTAAGCTATTATTTGCCTGTAACCAAAAAGATTTTAGAAAGATATGATGAAATAGAAAATCAAAAATTAACTACAACAGAAACAAAAAAATTTATGAATTCTGTTGAAGAAATGATAGCAAAAATTAAAAAAGCATTTGAAGAACAACTTAGTAACATTTATCAAACAGAAATGATAGATACAGATGCAGAATTAAAAGTATTTGAGTCTATGCTTAAATCTGATGGATTTATAGATAATATAGACTTTGATATTGATAAAAAAGATAGGGAGGTGTAAAACTTGAAAGCTAAAAAGGAAATTTTTATAGGACTTGGAATTTTAATAGTTCTAATAGGTGCAATTATAGGGATAAAAACATTTACAGATAAGAATAATAAAGATGAAGATTATAGCGATTTAACTCAAGTTTATGTTGCAACAGGTGGTGGAAAAGAAAACTTTATAGCAGATGAAGATGTTAACAAAATAATGCATGAAAAATACAAAATGAATGTAATTTATGACAATTGGAGTAATGGTAAAACTGTTCTTTGGCCATTAGTTCGTGAATCTGTTGGGAAAGGAAATAAATCTTTAGCAGATGAGCTAAGTAAAAATCACTTTGCATATAGTGTAACTTCATCTGGAGTTTCAAAATATGATGCATTATTTACTTCAGATCAAAGATTTTACGATTATTTTAAAGTAACTCCTGCTCAAGGAGAAGCAGCAAGAGAAAGAGTGCTAAATGGAGGACTTACTTTAAATACACCAATAGTAATTTATAGTTGGGACACAGTTACAGATGCACTTATTAAAGAGAAAATTGTAACAGAAAAAAACGGCACTTATTACATAACAGATATGAATAAACTTATAACATATATTTTGCAAGGTAAAAAGTGGAAAGATATAGGTTTAGATATGCTTTATGGTTCAATAAACATAGATTCTACAGATCCTGTTACTTCTTCACCAGGAGCTACATATTATGGACTTTTACTTTCTATAATGTGTGGAGGAACTGTTACAGAAGAGAATTTTGAAGCAAATTTAAAGAATTTAAAAGAATTCTATGTTAAATCAGGATATATGAACAATACTCCAGCAGATTTATTTGAACTTTATCTAAAAACAGGAGTAGGTGGAAAGCCTATGATTGTTGATTACGAAAAAAGTGCAATAGATTTTGCAAATTCAAATCCTGATGGATGGAATCAAGTAAAAGACAAAATTAGAATTCTATATCCTACACCAACAATTTGGAATTCACACTGCATAGCAACTTTTAACGAAACAGGAAATGAATTTTATAATGCTTTAAATGATAAAGATATTGGTCAAATTGCTTGGTCAAAATATGGATTTAGAACTGGTGTAACAGGTGGAAATTATGATGTTTCAGCAGTAAATATTAAAGGAATTCCACAAAGTATAGATAGTACAGTATCATCTTTAAAAATGGCTTTTTATGATAAGATGATTGAGTATTTGGGAAAATAATTAACTATAGAGATAAATATATTATTTTTCAATTTTTGACTTAAGTCACTTCGTTCCGGCGCAAAAATTTCAAAATTATATATTTATCTTTCATAAAAATGATATATTATTAAAAAAGGAGAATGAGAATGGAAAATTTAGAATTAAAAGTAGAAGCTAAAGATATTGACATGAGTAAAGTAGAAGATACTCTGTTACAAGAGAAAAAAGTTTCTGAAGAAGTAGTTGAAAAATCATTAAATTATGATGCTTTAACAGATGAAGAAAAGAAAGCAATTGATGAATTTATTACAAAAATTGATCCAAAAAATACAACACAAATTTTACAATATGGTGCTTCAGCACAAAATAATATTTCAAAATTCTCAGATAGTGTTTTAGAAGATGTTAAAACAAGAAGTACAGGAGAAGTAGGAGACCTTTTAGCTGGGCTTGTTGCAGAAATAAAAGATTTTGATACTGATATTCCACAAGGAGAAGTTAAAGGATTAGCAAAAATATTTAATTCTGCAAAAAAGCAACTTGAAAGATTAATTAACAAATATAGTAAAGTTGAAACAAATATTAATAGAATTGAAAAACAATTAGAAGACCACAAACTTCAAATGCTTAAAGATATAGCAGTTTTTGACACAATGTATGACAAAAACTTAGAATATTTCAAACAACTTTCTCTATATATAATTGCAGGAGAGAAGAAACTTAAAGAACTAAGAGAAGTAACACTTCCAGAAATGCAGGCTAAAGCTAAAGAGACTGGAGATCAAACAGATGTACAAGCAGTAAATGATATGGAAAATATGATAAATAGATTTGAAAAGAAAATCTATGATTTAAAAACAACAAGAATCATTTCAATTCAAATGGCTCCACAAATTAGATTAATACAAAACAATGATAGCGAATTAGTTGAAAAGATTCAAAGTTCATTAATAAATACAATTCCACTTTGGAAAAACCAAATAGTTATTGCACTTGGAATTACTCATGCTAAATCAGCACTTGGAGCTCAAAAAGCTGTTACAGATTTAACAAACGAAATGCTTCAAAAAAATAGTGAAACATTAAAACAAGGAACAATCGAGATAGCAGAAGAATCTGAAAGAGCAATTATTGATGTTGAAACATTACAAAAAACAAATCAAGATATAATAGAAACTTTAGATAAAGTTATCGAGATTCATCAAAATGGTAGAGTTAAGAGACAAGAAGCTGAAAAACAATTAGAGCAAATTGAAGGTGAACTTAAAGATAAATTGTTAGAAATAAAAATCGATAGTGGGAAATAAATTAAATCGCGCGCAATTAAATTGTGCGCGATTTAATTTATATAATGATAAAGGTAGCATTTTCTATATAACAAAAGCATTAACATAATCATTTAAAACATGTTTTTATTTTTTCTTGGAATTGGCTAAATGCCACAGCACAAGTTACATAAAACATTGACAAAAATGCTAAAATATGGTATAATATAAGTGTATCAAAAGATTATGGAAGGAGGAAGGATT
>CAMMZC010000029.1 GCA_946529215.1 uncultured Clostridia bacterium | reverse complement strand
GGTGATAATTACATTATAGAAATGGATTTACCAGGATATGAAAAAGAAAATATCAGTCTTGAATTAAAAGATGGATTTTTAACAATTTCTGCAAAAGTAGAAAAAAATACTGATAACTCTGAAAATGAAAGATATGTTCATAAAGAAAGATTTTATGGAGAATGCTCAAGAAGCTTCCGTGTTGGAGAAGATGTTACAGAAGAAGATATACATGCAGAATTTAAAAACGGAATGTTAAAAATTACTATTCCAAAAATGGAAGCTAAAAAAGAATTGCCACAAGCAAAGAAAATCGAAATTCAATAATAATTTGCAGTTGATTGTTTTATTATAAATAGTCAACAGAGAATTAACTTTATAGGATTTAAAATCAAAAATAAAGATAGGAACAAAAAAGTTTCTATCTTTTTATTGTTATAAAAAAATAGTTATGATGTAATCAATTTAGTAATTTACGAAAAATTAAACATCTTTTTTTATTTTTTAATTAATATTTTTTTTTGTCGAAAAATGTGTTGCATTAAAAATTAAAATATGATTTAATATAGATAATTAAAAAAACTTAGGAGGAAAAAAATGAAGAGATTAAATTCAATTATAATTATTTTAATAATGGTATTAAGTTTAATATTACCAATAACTACAGTTGTTTATGCAGCAGATGAACGTGAAGAGGTTACAGATGTAGAAGGTGTGTCTGATAATATAGATACAATACCTGTTTGGGGTGGAGATTATACCAATCCAACTATAACAATTGAAGATGAAGAATGTAGAGCATATTTTGATACTGAAAATGGTACTTGGCAAAGAAAAGAAGGAGAAAATTGGAGTGATGAACATGTATCAAACACGTTTAGAGCAGGAATATGGAGATACAAATGTAATGTGTATATAGATAATTCAGGAATGACTTTTCCAGATGCAGGAGATACCCATAAACTAGCAGAGAAAATAAATGTAAAAGTTAATGGAAAAGAATGGACAGCAGATAATTCCGTGATTAAAGAAGATAATTCACGTGCTATGGTATATTCAAATGAATATATAATTGATGAACCAGAGGATTTAATTGTATATGATTCTAATAAATTAGATATAGGAACAAACACAGCTAACATACCTATTAGTCAATATTCTATTGCTTTGTATGTAGAGGGTGGAACAAGACCATATACATTTAGCAAAAAATCTGGACCTGATTGGGTAAAAGTTTCAAATGATGGAATAATAAGTGGAACTCCAACAGAAGTTGGAACTAATCAAAATTTAATAGTTTTAATAAAAGATAGTTCAAATAGAGAAAAAGAGTTAAAAATAAGTGTAGCAAATACAGAGATAAATCTAAATAATAGAAAAACAATATCAGAAGTGACAGCTACATCTAATATAGATAGTATTGCAGTTTTTGGAAAAGATTTAACAAATAAACCAACAATCACAGTTTCAAATACAAGTCCAGCATATTTTAAATCATCAAAAGGAATATGGCAAAAGAAAAATGAAAATACTGGAAGTTGGGAAAATACTAATGGGCTAGGACAATTTGATGAGGGTATATGGAGATTTACATGTAATGTATGTATAGATAATGAAGGAAATATGCCAAATGCAGGAGATATATATAAACTAGCAGATAATATTAAAGTTAAAGTTGATAGCAAGGAGTGGAAAGTTAATAAAACTGAATATGTAAATGAATTACATAGTTCAACTGCAAAAGTATATTCTCCAGAATATTTTCTTACAGAGCCAAATTACTTTATAGTTTCATTTGATAGTAATGGAGGAAGTTTTGTTAAAAGCCAAACAATATATAAAGGGAAAAATGCTACAAAACCTGAAAATCCATCAAAAGAAGGATATGCGTTTGCGGGATGGTTTAAAGATAAAGAATTAAAAAATGAATTTAATTTTGAAGAAGATACTATTTCTGAACATACAAATTTATATGCAAAATGGTTAAAATACTATATGATTTCAGCCAAAACATCATTAGATGGAGCAGAAAGAGGTAGAGTAGAAGGAACGGGCAAATACAAAGAAGGAGATAAAGTTACATTAAAAGCTATTGTAGATGATGGATATTATCTTGAAGTATGGAAAGAGGGAGACAAAGAATTATCAAAAGATACTTCTTATTCTTTCATTGTGACTCGAGATAGAGATATAAGAGCAATAGTACAAACATTAGAAAAATATGAAGTCAAATTTGAAACCAATGGAGGAACATCTATTCCGAAACAAACTGTATGGACGAATAATCCGTATGCAATTAAACCAGCTGATTCTAAAAAAGAAGGATGTGTTTTTGAAGGTTGGTATGCTGATAAAGAGTATAAAAAAATGTTTGACTTTAAAAATACAAAAATAGAGAAAAATACAATAATCTATGCAAAATGGCATAAACATTTGACTTCTAATATTTCTGCAAAATCTGCAACATGTAAAGCAACAGGAAATATTTCTTATTACAAATGCAATGATTGCAACAAGATATTTAAAGATTCAAATGGAACACAAGAAATAACGATTGCAAGTACAATTACTCCAAAGGTTGCACATACCCCAAAAGAAGAAGTTATTTCAAAACAAAAAACAAAAGCTACACTTTCAAAAAATGGTAAGATAGTAAGAAAAATACAAGAAAAATGTAGTGTCTGTGGAGAAATATTAAGTACTAAGAGTACAATAGAAAAAATATATTATCCTAAAACTATAAAACTTTCAAAGAAAACATTTAAATATAACAAAAAAGTACAAAAACCAGAGATAATTGTAAAAGATAGTAATGGTAAAATAATAGATACAAAATATTATGACATAAAGTTTTCAAATAAAAAGAGCAAGAAGGTTGGAGAGTATAAAGTAACTATCAAATTTAAAGGAAATTATAAAGGAACAAAAGAACTTAAATACACAATAAAACCACAAGGAACTATATTGAAAAAATTAAAGGCTGGTTCAAAACAGTTTAAAGCAATATGGAACAAAAATACAAATCAAACATCAGGATATCAAATTCAATTTGCAACAAATAGTAAATTTACAAAAAACTCAAGTAAAGAATTAATAGAAGATAACAAAAAAACATCAAACAAGTTTAAAGATCTTAAAGCAAAGAAAAAATACTATGTAAGAATTAGGACTTATAAAACTGTTAAAGGAAAGAAATTTTATTCATCTTGGAGTGAAGCATTAAAAGTTAAAACTAAAAAATAATTACTAAAAAGATGGACTGGCTTTGTATATTCTAGTCCGTTTTTTTGAAATAAATTTGGAGGAAGAAATGAAGAAGATAAACAAGAAAATAATACTATTTTTAATAGTGTTTTCAATTGGATTTTTAAATTTATTAAGTGGAAAAGTTGAAGCAAGTGAAACAACATCAGTAACAAATTCAATAGAACTTTTAAGTACATTAGAATCACCAACGATAAATACAAATGTTAGACTTGATGATGACATAGAACTTACAACTTTAGATAAAAAATGCAATTATAATATTGCATCAGATAGTGTATTAGATTTAAATGGACATACTATTACAATAAACAAAACTGTAGGTTTTGAAGCTGGAATAAATGTGTTTTTTCAAAATGATGATTGTACACTTACTATAAAAGACAGCGTAGGTGAAGGAAAAATAGATGGCAAAGGAAGCACAAATTCATTAATACAAATTAGCAATTATAAAGAAAATGACACTTATTATAATGGTTGTAATGTTATTATAGAAGGAGGAACTTTTGAAGGACCATCAAGTTCGAAATATTTAATAACAACAAGTAATAGTGATAAAGTAAATCTTACTATAAATGGCGGAACTTTTGTTACAAATTTCAATTCAGCTACAATTTTCACATATAATGCAATTAATTTAATTATTAATCAAATGGTTGCTACAACTAACATAGAAAGAGCAGGTTTCAATATTACAAATGATGAAACTGAAATTTCTAAAGTTGTAAACACTGAGAGTGAGATATGGGTAAATGGTATTAGAAAATATACAGATAGTTTAAAGGATGAGATAGGTTCAATATATGGATATTATGATAGTATTAATGAAAGAACCGGAATTATAGAGATTAAGAAAAAGGAAGTATATGATGAACCATTTTATGTTGGAAATATAGATGAATTAAATGAAGCTATACAAGCACCTGAAGTAAAAACTATAGTACTTAGTGATGATATTACTTCAACAAGTGACTTAGAAATAAATATAAATGGTAATGAAAAAGTATTAGATTTAGATGGTTGGTATTTATACTTAGATGGAGAAAGTAAAATAAAAGTAAATTATTATACAAACCACGATTTTGTAATTAATAATGATGAAAGAATGGAGGGTACAATACAATCTACAAATACAGATGTACTTAGTCGTTTAATTTTTTCACCAATTAATTATACAAATAGTAAAGTAAATATGATAGTTAATGGATTAGCTGTTGAAACAAATGCAGATAGAATTTTTGAAGATACAAAGGGATTTAATTTAACTATAAATAATGGTTTCTTTTCATCTTCAAATTCATTATTTAAATTTAATACTAGTTACAATTCGAAAATTACTATAAATAGATTAACATTAAGAAATATTACTAATGACTATGATGAAATTTTAAAACTGGCAAGTTTAAAGTATTCTTCTGATCCTCTATCATCTATACTAGGAGCTAATTCTAAGTTAGTATATATTGATAGTGATGATGAATTAATTGACCAACCAAATTCTACACTTTGTGGAGAAGCTTATAGAGGAGATGGTACTTTAATTGTTATGCCATCTAAAGGTTTAGAAATAGAAAAAGTTGTTATAGATGAGCAAGAATATGGATATGATGAACCAAATCAAACTGATATTGTTATAAAAAATATTACAGATGAAACTATAACAATAGATAGTATAGGATTAAAAAGAGATGGTAATGAACAAAATTTTCATGATGATAAATTAAAATTAAAAGAACCTATGGAGATTTTACCGGGAAGAGCAAATTCACAAGGTTCGCTTTCTATTAGGCCAAAAATAAATTTACCTCCAGGAATATACAATACTACAATTATAATCAATACAATAGATGGAGATGAATATAGAGGCCAAGTAGAATTTGTTGTAAATAAAATACACCAGGAGTTATCAATAGATATTTCAGATTGGGAATATGGAGAAACGGCTATAGAACCAGTAGGAAGTGGTAAGCAAGGAAATGCTGAGGAACATTTTGAATACGCATTAAAAGAAAAAGGAAAAACAATTGAGCAACTAAGTTTTTCAAAAACAGTACCAACGCATGCAGGAAAATACATTGTGAAATATGTAGTAGAAGATACTGATGAAATTTATGCTGGAGGATATGAGACAAAAGAATTCGAAATAAAGAGAAAAGAAATACCTCTTCCACAAATACTAGTTAGTGGATATGAAGAAAACTATACATATAGAGGAAAAGCATATAAACCAGAAGTAACAGTAAAAATTGCAGATAGTGATATAACTCTTATAAAAGGAGAAGATTATACAGTAGAATATGGCGATAATATAAATGCAGGAAAAGGTACAATTACAATAAAATCAGCTTCTACAAGTAATTATATTTTTGCTGAAAAACCTATAGAATTTAATATTATTCCAAAAGATATACAAGAATCTAGTGTACAAGTGCCTACAGAATTAGGCTATGAGAATGGAAAAACATTAACTCCAACTGTTAAAGTAAATGTAGATGGAAAAGAATTAGTAAAAGATATTGATTATATAGTTAACTTTGAAGGACAAAATGGCAAAGTTGGAGAAAAAATTAAGGTTACAATACAAGGAAAAGGAAATTATTCGGGAACTGTAGAAAAGTATGTAAACATTATAGAAAAGAAAAATCAGAATTTAAGTTTTGCACAAAGAGAAATTACAAAAAAATATTTAAATTCTAAATTTACTATTAAAGTAAATCATACAGGAGGAAATGGGAAAATAACCTATTATTCATCAAATCCGAAAGTTGTAACTGTAAATAAAACAACTGGTGAAGTTACAATTGTTGGAGTAGGAGAAGCGGATATAAAGGCAACTGCAAGTGAAACTGAAATTTATAAAGAAACTACAGCAAGCTACAAAATTAAAGTAAATAAAGCAGATTATGATATAAGCAAAATGAAATTTGAAAATTTATCAGTTACATTTGATGGAAAAGCACATAGCATAGTAGCAACAGGACTTCCAAAAGGAGTTACAGTAACATATAAAGACAATAATAAAATACAAGCTGGAACATATCAAGTAACAGCGATTTTTAAAGGTGATTATGCACACTATAATTCAATTCCAAATAAACAAGCAACATTAACAATAACCAATAAAAGTATTGCTAATGCTACAGTTTCTGGTATAAAAGATAAGACTTATACTGGAAAGAAAATTAAACAATATTTAAATATTAAAGACGGAAATATAACATTAAAAGAAGGAACTGATTATACTGTTTCATATAGTCCAAATAAAAAAATTGGAGATGTAACTATAACAATAATAGGAAAAGGAAATTATGCTGGAACAATAACAAGAACATTTAAAATAATTCCAAAAGGTACATCTATTAAAAAATTAAAAGCGCAAAAGAAAAAGTTTTATGTAACTTGGAAAAAGCAAAGAACTCAAACTTCAGGATATGAAATACAATATTCTACAAATAAAAAATTTAAAAATGGAAATAAAAAAGCAAAAATTAAGAATAACAAAACTACTTCAAGCACAATAAAGAAATTAAAAGCCAAAAAGAAATACTATGTAAGAATTAGAACATATAAAATAGTAAATGGAAAGAAGTTTTATTCTGAGTGGAGTAAAGCTAAGAACGTGAAAATTAAAAAGTAATGGAAAAAGAGATGGCTAGTTTTTAACAACAAAAAATAGAAAAAATTTCCAATATGTAGTGTTACAATTGATGTGAAACAAAATTAGGTATAGAAAAATAGTGATTCA
>CAMMZC010000028.1 GCA_946529215.1 uncultured Clostridia bacterium | reverse complement strand
TTTATCAAAAAAATGTTGAAGTAGTCTTAACCACCCCAACATTTATTATAGAACCCTGAAAAAATGCGTGAATTTTTTCACGCATTTTTGTTAGCGACTTTTTACAATAAAGTCCATTTATAATTACATTTTAAGTCTAGCTATTTGTGTTGCTTTTTCAGCAAATTGATCAATAGCTGCATGAGTTTCCTCAGTTGCAACAGCAGTAGCCTTTTCAACGTTATTTATGTATGATTTTATAGATGTATCAAAACTTGTCATAAATGTTGTTAATTGTTTTTGTGCTTGTGTAGTTAATCTTTGTAAATCTGTGTATCTTTGAGATAATGTAGCATCATCAGATTTTGTAATTTTAGCTAACTGACTTGCAGCTGCAGCAGTATTACTCATTAATTTTACTAAATCTGTTTTTATACTTTTATCTATTTTAGTTTGCCAATTTTTTATTTGGGCAGATGTTAAATTTGCCATAATAATTCATCCCTTTCTTATTTATTTTTTTGCTGCTGCACTAATTTTTTTGTAATATTCATTACCAGCAGTTAGTAATTTTTTTAGGTCACTTTTACAAGATTGTAAAATATCAATAACTTTTTGAATATTTGTAGTTGCTTTAGCTCCTACAGCATAATTTGCTTTAAATGTAGCTCCAATTGAACTATTTAAATTTGTTTCTGCCTCGCTTAAGGCTTTTTCCCATAAATTAATTTGTTTTGTAATTTCGTCAAGTTGTTTTTTGTAATTACGTAAGTTTAAATCACTTAAAGCTGTTGTTCCTGTTGCTGTTGCTTTTGCAGTAGAACCTGTAGACTTATTTGCTGTTACTTTTGCAGCTGTTTTTCCTTTAGCTGTTTTATCTTTGACATTTAGGTTAGCAGTTTTTCCGCCTGCTTTAGTAGTAGTGTTTGGAACAAAATTATCTGCAGTTCCAGATTTGCTAACTGTTTTAGAACCTGTTGCCATAATAAATTCCTCCTTTTATTTAAATTTTTCACATTATTGTGACTTTCTATATATAGATATATATCAACATATTTTTTTTGTCAATAGAAAATCAAAAAAAAGTTAAAATTTTCTTGACTTTACTAACAATTTTGATATAATAAAACTATAGAATTTTCAAAGGAGAAATGTATGAAAATTGCATTAATAGGAAAAAAGTATATATTAAAAGAAAATTTGCCGAAAAATCTTAATAATAATTACTGGGTAATAGATAGGAGAAATAATACAAAAATTTTTAAAGTAAAAAACAATTTTGGTAAATTAGAAATAGAAAGTGATAGTAATTTTCAAATAATTAATCCAAAATATTTAGAAATAAAAGATGACAATATTTATATATCTAATACACAAAATTGGTTAATAAAAAAGATAGAACTAGAAGAAAATAATATTTATGCTATTTGTTTTGGAGATATAAATGACATCTATATTTTATTTTGTTTGCCAGATTATGAGGGCGATTTTTATCATATGGATATAGCCAATGTAGCTGAATTTACAATTGGTTATGACAAAAAAAATGATATAGTATATGAAAATGCTTTAGTAGCAGATACTCATGCAAAAATATACAAACAAGATGAAAAATGGTATATAGAAAATTATGATAAAAATTATGGATTATTTGTAAATGAATTTCCAGTATATGAAAACAAAAAACATATATTTAATGGAGATGTAATTTTTATTATGGGTTTAAAAATCATAATAATGAAAAACAGTATTTATATAACTAACCCAAATAAAAATGTTAGAATAAATAAAAAAATTTTTATGCAAACCATAGTACGAAATGAAATAGATGGTTTAGAAGAGATTTATAGCACTGAAGAAATAGAAATAAAAGAAGATAAAAAGAAAAGATATTATTCAAGAAGTCCAAGACTAGATAGTCTTATAAAAACAGAAAAAATAAAAATAGATGAGCCACCACAATTGCAAGAAAATGAGCAAAGACCTATGATTTTGGCAATTGCATCATCGTTACTTATGGGAGTTATGTCTTTATCATATATAGGAAGTATGATACAAAGTGTGTCTAATGGCTCAATATCTGTTGGAGGAGTAATTTTTTCTTTATTAGAAATTATAGCTATGCTTTCGATGATGGTTATTATTCCTATTATAGAAATAAAATGGGATAAAAAAAGCCGTGAAGGATATGAAAAAAAGAGACAGAAAAAATATAAAGAATATTTAAGCAAAAAGAAAGAGCAAATTGAACAAATTAAAAATAAGCAAAAAGAAATATTATATAAAAGAGATGTATCAGCAAATGATTGTGTACAAATTATTATGTCTGAAAATCATAGATTATGGGAAAGAACAGTAGAAGATGAAGATTTCCTTACAGTTAGAATAGGAACAGGAAGTGTACCTCTAAATATAGATATTACAAGACCTGAAGAGAGATTTGCAATGGTAGAAGATTCTTTAGTAGAAGAATATAATAATCTTTTAGCAAATGCAAAAATGATTGAAGAAGCACCTGTTGTAACTTCATTTGTAAGAAATAACATTTCAGCTGTTATATCTAAAGATTATGAAATAATTAGAAAATTAATGAGAAATATAATTTTACAATTAATTACATTCCATAGTTTTGATGATTTAAAATTAGTATTTTTCTTAAATGAAAGTCAATCTAAAGAATGGGAATTTGTAAAGTTGCTTCCTCATGTTTGGGATGATGCAAGACAAACTAGATTTTTTGCAGATAATTATGCAGATATTAATGAACTCTCAAATTATTTACAAGATGAATTAAAAAATAGAAGTAGTGAAAAAGATTATAAATCACATACTCCATATTATTTAATTATTACTGATGATTTTAAACAAATTGAATCAATTCCATTTATAACAGAATTTATGGAGCAAACAAATAATTTGGGATTTAGCTTATTGTGCATATCAGATGATTTATATAATGTGCCAAATAAATGTACTGCATTTTTCAATATTTCAGACACAAATACAGGAACTCTAATGTATAATGAAGTTTATTCAAAAGAAGAATATGAAGTAAAGATGGATGAAATAAAGCCTATAATTTTTGAGAAGATTTCACAAAAATTATCAAATATACCAGTCCGAGTTAATACTCAAGGTGCAGCTTCTTTACCAAGTAGCCTTTCATTTTTACAGATGTATAATGTGGGTCGCATAGAGCAATTAGATATTTTAAAAAGATGGCATCAAAATGATTCTACATTGTCGTTAAAAGCACCTATAGGTATGGATAGCAATGGAAACATTATCTCACTAGATATACATGAAAAATATCATGGACCTCATGGACTTATTGCAGGATCAACAGGTTCTGGAAAATCGGAATTTATAATTACATATATTTTGTCTTTAGCTATAAATTACCATCCAGATGATGTAGCATTTTTATTAATAGACTATAAGGGTGGAGGATTAGCAGGAGCCTTTAAAAAGAACGATATACAACTTCCACACTTAGTGGGAACTATTACAAATATAGACACAAATGGACTTCAAAGATCTCTTACATCAATTCAAAGTGAACTTAGAAGAAGACAAGTTATATTTAACGAAGCTAGGAATATGACAGATGGAGGAACTATAGATATTTATAAATATCAAAGATTATATCATAATGGCATGGTTAAGGAACCAATACCACATTTGTTTATTATTTGTGATGAATTTGCAGAACTTAAACAACAACAAGAAGACTTTATGGAAGAATTAATGAGTGTTTCAAGAATAGGTAGAAGTTTAGGAGTGCATTTAATTCTTGCAACACAAAAACCTGCAGGTATAGTAAATGACCAAATACGAAGTAATAGTAAATTTGCTGTTTGTTTAAAAGTACAAGATACAATAGATAGTTCAGATGTTATTATGAAACCTGATGCTGCATATTTAAAAAAAGCGGGACAATTTTATTTAAGAGTTGGTCAAGATGAGTATTATACATTAGGACAATCAGGTTGGGCAGGTGCTCCATATATACCTTCAGATACAACAAAAAAGAAAGTAGATAGTTCAATTGAATTTATTAACAATATTGGAGAAACAATAAAAAGACTTGATGATACAAAACAACAAAAAAATAAAGATGAAGGTGAACAATTAACAAACATAGTAGAATATTTATGTGAATTAGCAAGAGAAAAGGGAATAAATAAAAAGAGTTTATGGCTTGAAAATATTTCTGAAGATATATATGTAAAAGATTTAAGAGAAAAATATGAAATACAACCAGATTCATTAGAGGCTGTTGTTGGTGAATATGATGATCCATATAATCAAAGACAGGGAATAGTAAAGATTGATCTTTTGAAAAAAGATAATGTCATAGTATTTGGAAATGCTAAAAGCGGAAAAGAAACATTTTTAAGTACTTTTGTTTATGATTTAATTACAGAATATACATCAGAACAAGTACAAATGTATTTTATGGATTTTGGAAGCGAGGCTTTAAAAATATATAAAAATGCTCCCCATGTTGGAGATATGATATTTATGGGCGAAGATGAAAAATTATTTAGATTTTTCGAGATGCTTCAAAACGAAATTAAAACGAGAAAAGATATTTTGTCAAATTACAATGGAGATTACAACACATATATTGCTAAAGGAAATAAAATGCCATTTATAGTTATAATTATAAATAATTATGAAGCATTTGATGAAAATTATGAAGAACAATATGACGATTTGTTTTTAGCATTAACAAGAGAAGCATTAAAATGTGGAATGATGTTTGTTGTTACAGCAAATTCGACTGCTAGTATGAAATATCGTTTGGGGCAAAATTTTAATAAAAAAATAGCACTACAGTTAAATGATGATGATGAATATTATAGCATTTTTGATAACATTCAGAAAAAACGACCTGCACATATATTTGGTAGAGGTTTAATCAAAGGAGAGGGCGATTCTATTTTTGAATTCCAAACAGCAAAGATATGTGAACATATTAGCTATAATGAACATATAGAAGAAATAATAGAAAAAATAAAACAAGAAAACAAAGTAAAAGCCAAGGCTTTACCAGCATTACCAAAAGTACTTATGTTAGAACAAGTAGAAGAACATATCACAGATATGACAAGTGTTCCAATTGGTATGATAAAAGACGATTTATCAATACTTTTATACGATTTTATGGAAAGATTTATAACTATTATTGCTTCAAGGAGCGTAGATGTTTCTGTAAATTATGCTTTTAATATTTGTGAAGAAGCAAAACAAATGCAAAATACAAATATTATAATATTAAATGCTAATATAAAAGATGATATGAAAAAACAATATAAGAGTTTTGTAACTACTATTAAAAAAGGAATTAAATCAAAAGAAGAGGCAATAACATTATGTGTAATAGTTGGAATTACAGATTTAATAGATGATGGAATTATAGATGATTTTGACTTTAATGAATTATTAGAAAATGCGAAACAAAGTGGCAAATATTGTTTTATAATTGTAGATAAACCAAATAAAATTGAAGAACACGGATTTGATTCATGGTATGAAAATAATATAAGTAGCGGAAATGGTATATGGATTGGAAAAGGAATAGAAAATCAAACACTTATATCTACTAACTTTAATGCAGACGGATTGATAAATGATTGTGACAATAGTTTTGGTTATTATGTAGAAAATGGAGATACAGTATTTATTAAACTTCTTGGTATGAAAGAGGAAGGTGATACAGATGAATAAAGTTTTGATAAAATTATATGTTCCAAGCTTAGAAAGAAATTTTGAAATATGGTTACCTTTAAACAAGAGAATATATAATGTTATAGAATTAATAACAAAAGGTATAAGTGAAATGACAGAAGGGGTGTATAATCCTAAAAAACTTCCAATTTTATACAACAGAGAAACAGGAGTTAATTATAATTTGAAAGATATTGTACAAGATACAGATATTGTAAATGGGAGTGAATTGGTTTTATTATAATAATGTTAGATATACAAAATATGTGCCCAAATCAGTTGACAAATTTTTAAAAAAGTAGTATCATATAACTATATAAGCAAAAAAAATAAGAGACAAAGTAAAATAGAAATTGCTTTTAGAGAGAATTAGTCACCGGCTGAAAACTAATTCAAGTAAAGCTATTTGAAAAACTACCTCTTTATTTTCCTAGTGAATAAGCTAGGCGTATATGACACGTTATAGTCTGTGAATTAAGTTAAAAATGGGATGGAACCGTGTAAATATAGCACTCCCACAGTTATTATATCTGTGGTGGTGCTTTTATTATGTTTGTCTATAAGTGTAGTTAATATATAAATTTTCTTCATTATCCCCATTCTAATGATTTCATCAAAAGTTTTTTAAACTTTTGGAAATCATTGAACGGTCCCCACATTATATTCAGAAAAATTTATATATTAACTCCTTATGAGGACTTAAAAAGTAAAAAAAGAACCGTCCAAATTTCCAGAAAGGAGAGATTTAAATGATTAAACTAAAACTTAAAGATGGAAGCGAAAAACAAGTAGAAGAAGGAAAAAGTGTGTATGAGATAGCACGCGAAATAAGTGAAGGGCTTGCAAGAAACGCAACATGTGCAACCGTAGATGGAAAAGTAGTTGATTTAAGATATGTTATAAATAAAGACTGCGAGCTTGTAATTCATACTTTTGAAAGTGACATAGAAGGAAAAAAGGCATATTGGCATACAACATCACACATAATGGCTCAAGCTATAAAAAGAATTAATCCAAATGCAAAGCTTGCTATAGGACCTGCAATAGATGAAGGATTTTATTATGATTTTGATGTGGAAAAGCCATTTACAGATGAAGACAAAGAAAAAATAGAAGCTGAAATGAAAAAAATAATTAAAGAAGATTTGCCTATAGAAAGATTTACTTTACCTAGAGAAGAAGCAATTAAGTTAATGAAAGAAAAAGATGAACCATACAAGGTAGAACTTATAGAAGACTTGCCAGAAGGTGAAGAAATATCTTTTTATAAACAAGGTGAATTTACAGATTTGTGTGCAGGACCACATTTAATGAGCACAGGAAAAGTAAAAGCTATAAAGATTTTAAATAATTCTGGTGCATATTGGAGAGGTAGTGAAAAAAATAAAATGCTACAAAGAGTTTATGCTATATCTTTTCCAAAGGCTAGTCAGGTTGATGAATATATGGCAATTTTGGAAGATAGAGCAGCTCGTGACCACAGAAAAATAGGAAAAGATCTAAAATTATTTATGACACATCCATTAGTTGGAGCAGGGCTTCCAATGTATTTGCCAGATGGTGCAACAATAAGAAGAGTTCTTGAAAGATATATTCAAGATAAAGAACTTGCACTTGGATACCTACATGTATATACACCAAGTTTAGCAACTGTTAATTTATACAAAACAAGTGGACACTGGGATCATTACAAAGATGATATGTTCCCAATGATGAAAATGGATAATGAAGAATTAGTATTACGTCCAATGAACTGCCCTCATCATATGCTTATATATAAGAGCGAGATGCGTTCATATAGAGATTTACCAATAAAAATTGGTGAACTTGCACATGACTTTAGATACGAAAACTCTGGAGCTGTATGCGGGTTAGAGAGAGTTCGTCAAATGTGCCAAAACGATGCACATCTTTTTGTAAGACCAGACCAAATTAAAGAAGAAGTTGGAAAAGTAATTAACTTAATTTTTGAAGTATATATAAAAGATTTCGGATTTTCAAGAGATAGCTTTAAATTTAGACTTTCTTTAAGAGACAAAGAAAATAAAGAAAAATATATAGATAATGACGAAATGTGGGAGACAGCAGAAAATCAGCTAAGACAAATTCTTAAAGAATTAGATATAGACTTTTACGAAGCAGAAGGGGAAGCAGCTTTTTACGGACCAAAAATTGACATTCAAATTCAAACAGCACTAGGCCATGATGTAACAATTCCAACATGTCAATTAGATTTTGCTTTACCAGAAAGATTTGAGTTAGAGTATATTGGCGAAGATGGAGAAGCTCATAGACCAGTAGTTATTCATAGAGCTATACTTGGTTCTTCTGATAGATTTATATCATTCTTAATAGAAGAAACAAAAGGAAATTTGCCATTTTGGCTATGCCCAAAACAAGTTAAAATTTTACCTATTGCAGATAGACATATTGAATATGCAAACAAAGTAAAAGAAGAACTTCAACAACATAATTTACGAGTTGAAGTGGATTCAAGAAGTGAAAAAATAGGATATAAGATAAGGGAAGCACAGCTTTCAAAAGTCCCATATATGCTAATTGTAGGAGATAAAGAACAAGAACAAAATACAGTTGGAGTTCGCTCAAGAGCAGATGGAGACATTGGAGCAATGAGTGTAAAAGAGTTTTTGGAAAATGTGAAATAGTTGGGAAGTTCATTCAGCTTTATATATAATTAAACATTTTTATCAACTAACTATAATATTTTGAAGGAAAGAGAGGTGAAGAAAAAATGGCTAAAAACGAAAATTTAAGAAAAAGCTTAGATCCATCACAATATGAGAGTAACAAAGATTGGCAACCCACACTAAGTGATGTGGATGAAGCTATGAAGAAAACTTCTGCTCAATTAAGAAAAGAGTACAGTGAAGAAGAATTAAATAAACTATGTCAAGCATGTAATCTTCATTGTGGCGGAACATTTGCTGGTTGTGTAATAGGTGATGCAATTCATAAAAATGATCATGATGGAATAGATCTTCCAGGTAGTGCACAATATAATCGATATATTCATGAATTATAAGAAAAGTGAAAATTTTTATTTTCACTTTTCTTGTTTGCCAAAAGTCTCTAAATCTTTAAAAGCTGGGTCATATAAGTTTTTGCCTTTATAGTCAAAACGAGAGCCATGACATGGACAATCCCAAGTTTTGTCTACATTATTCCAAGTAAGCAGACAACCAAGATGAGTGCATGTTGGGTCTACTGCATAAATCTGTCCATCTTTATCTTTATAAATTCCAACAGCAGTGCCATTTATTCGGATAATTCCACCATTATCATTTTCTATAGAAGATAGATCTTCATCAGGTATTTTTATTCTGTTACTTACAAAAGAGTGAAATACTTGTTTTACCATATTTTTCATTTCGCCTCTATTTTTTATAGGCTTAAATCTGTTAGAATCAAAAGTTGTTGAATACAAATTTTTGTAACCTAAGATCTCATCTTTTATAATATTTGCAGCAATATTAGAAGAAGTCATACCCCATTTATTAAAACCTGTTGCAACATAAGCATTTGGCATAAACATTGAAAATTCACCAATATATGGAATTTTGTCAAGAGTAATACAGTCACGTGTATCCCATTTATATAGTATTTTGCAATCAGGAAAATACTTTTTAGCTTGTTCTTCTACATATT
This sequence comes from uncultured Clostridia bacterium, assembly GCA_946529215.1. Classification (GTDB taxonomy): domain Bacteria; phylum Bacillota; class Clostridia; order TANB77; family CAG-508; genus CAG-269. The sequence continues at coordinate 433 of CAMMZC010000028.1, read as the reverse complement.
TATATCCATAAAAGTTTTCACTATCAGGTGAGTAGCCTGTTTTGTGATCTCCGCCTGAAACTATAAGCAATTCCTTCCCATTTTGCTGTTTTGCGGTACGGAACGAAAGTACAGGTTCACAAGTATTTATATACATTCCATTTGGCAATTTTTTATCTGTTTCAATTGCAACTACATAAGAAGTAGATTGATACATTTTAGAAAAATAAAATCCAGGAAAGTTTATAAATGGATAATGTGAAGCAATAACTATATATTTAGATTTTATAGTATAATCATTTGCGTAAGTGATATATCCATCTCCATATTTTTGCACATCAGTTACAAGAGTATTTGTAAAAATAAGTCCACCATAATTTTGTATTGCCTTTGCTAAACCATACATATATTTTGTGGGGTGAAACTGAGCTTGATTTTTTGTTTCTATTGCCCC
>CAMMZC010000027.1 GCA_946529215.1 uncultured Clostridia bacterium | reverse complement strand
AAAATACCTGCATCAAAAGCTCCAGTATTTAGAGCTGGTAAACAACTTAAAGAATTAGTAAACAAAAAATAATTTTAAATTTATATAAAGGAGGCCTTTTTCAAAGGGTCTCTTTTTTGTTGCATAGGAAACTTTGAAATTTCGTAGTGTAAAGTGAAAATAAATAAAAAGTTTTTTTTAAGTCTTGACAAGTTCTACCAATATGGAGTATAATAATACTTGTATTAGGGAGAGGCTAGTCCTCAATGGAAAAAACCCACATACATTATGTGTATGGACTTGGAAGGGGGGAATAATAATGTCAGAAGTAAAAGTTAATAATGGAAATATAGAAGATGCTTTAAAAAGGTTTAAAAGACAATGCGCTAGAAATGGAGTTCTTCAAGAAGTTCGTAAAAGAGAGCATTATGAAAAACCTAGTGTAAAGAGAAAGAAAAAGTCAGAGGCAGCTAGAAAAAGAAAATTTTAATTATTTAAGAGAAAAAGACAAGGAAAATCTAAGAAAATCCTTGTCTTTTTGTGCAATAAGTGATAAAATAATGTATAGGGGAGATGAGAAAATGTATATAGAAAATTTTTTGAATCAATATAATGATAAAAAAGTAAAAATGTTTGTAGATATGGATGGAGTAATAGCTGATTTTAATTATGGAAAAGCTTGTGATTTTGATAAAAAGAGACCGTTATATTCAAATATAGAAAAATTAGAAAATATCTCTAAAAAAGACAATATCGATCTATATGTTTTCTCTGCTACTAGAATGAATAAGGGATATGATGAGAAACAATATTGGCTAGATAAATATGCTCCATTTTTTAAAAAAGAAAATAGAGTTATTATTTCAAGAGAAAAACATGATTTTAAAGAATCTTCAACATTAAAAGCAGATTATATGAAAAATGTTGAAAGAGATGGAAGTGTGCTTATTGTTATTGATGATGATCCAAAAAATTTAAAAGCTATAAGACAATCAAATGAAGATGTTGTGTTATTAAAAGATACAGCATTGGTGGATTAAATTTTGAAAGATGGTATTTTTCAAAGTTATATTATACATTTTTAACAAAGCGAGGAATTTAGTTTTATGTTCAAATTAGTATCAAAATATAAGCCAACAGGTGATCAGCCACAGGCAATCCAATATTTAAGTGAAGGAATAAAGTCTGGAAAAAAATTTCAGACTTTACTTGGCGTTACAGGTTCAGGAAAAACATTTACAATGGCAAATATTATTCAAAAAGTGCAAAAGCCAACATTAGTTTTAGCACATAACAAAACTTTGGCAGGGCAATTATATTCAGAATTTAAAGAATTTTTCCCTGAAAACAATGTAGAATATTTTGTTAGTTATTACGATTATTATCAGCCAGAGAGCTATATTGCACAATCAGATACATATATTGAAAAAGATGCCTCTATAAATGACGAGATAGATAAATTAAGACATTCTGCAACAGCTTCACTTTTTGAAACAAGAGATGTAATAATAGTTGCATCTGTAAGTTGCATTTATGGATTAGGTGACCCAATAGATTATGAGCACATGATAGTTTCACTTAGACCAGGTCAGGAAATAGATAGAGATAAGGTTCTAAAAAAACTTGTAAATATGCAATATTCAAGAAATGAGATAGATTTTAAAAGAGGAACATTTAGAGCAAAAGGGGACATTTTAGAGATTTATCCATCAGACAGAGGAGAATCTGCAATAAGAGTTGAATTTTGGGGAGATATGATTGAAAAAGTAAGTGAAATAAATCCACTTACTGGAAAAACGATTGGTACAAGAGAACATGTTATGATATTTCCAAATTCACATTATGTAACTTCAAAAGATAAGATGGAAAGGGCTATTCAAACAATAACTCAAGAAATGGAAGAAAGAGTAGAGTATTTTAAATCTGAAAATAAATTAATTGAGGCACAACGTATAGAAGAAAGAACAAATTTTGATTTAGAAATGATGAAAGAAACAGGATTTTGTCAAGGAATAGAAAATTACTCAAGACATATTTCAGGAAGAGAACCAGGAAGCCCACCATTTACATTATTTGACTATTTTCCAAAAGATTTCTTGCTTCTGATAGATGAGTCACATGCAACTATTCCACAAGTTAGAGCTATGTACAATGGAGATAGAGCAAGAAAAGATTCTCTTGTAAATTATGGATTTAGACTTCCTTCTGCTTATGATAATAGACCTCTAACATTTAAAGAATTTGAAGATAGAATAAATCAAGTAGTGTTTGTTAGTGCAACCCCTGCAGATTATGAAAATGAACATAGTAAAGAAAATGTAGTAGAGCAAATTATAAGGCCTACAGGTTTGCTAGACCCTAAAATAGAAGTAAAACCTGTTACAAATCAAGTTGATGATTTAATAGAACAAATAAGAATAAGAGTAGAAAAAAATGAAAGAGTTTTGGTTACAACTCTTACTAAAAAAATGGCAGAAGATTTAACAGCATATCTTCAAAGCCTTGATATAAAAGTAAATTATATGCATTCAGATATAAAAGCATTAGAAAGAATGGAAATAATAAGAAACCTTAGACTTGGTGAATTTGATGTATTAGTTGGAATAAATCTATTAAGAGAAGGACTTGATATTCCAGAAGTTTCTTTAGTTGCAATTTTAGATGCAGATAAAGAAGGATTCTTGCGTTCAGAACGTTCTTTAATCCAAACAATAGGAAGAGCTGCAAGAAATACAGACGGCACAGTTATAATGTATGGAGATGAACTTACTCAGTCTATGGAAAAAGCAATTAGAGAAACAAACAGAAGAAGAGCAATTCAAGAGCAATATAACAAAGAACATAATATAACTCCACAAACAATTAAGAAAGATGTAAGAGAGGCTATAAGCGCAATAAAGGCAGAAGATATAGGTGTGGAATTTAAGGTTAACAAAGATGAAGATATAAAAGATGTTATAACTCGCCTTACAGACGAAATGCTAAAATTTGCTGCAGCTATGGAATTTGAAAAGGCTGCAGAGATAAGGGATAAGATTAAGGAGCTAGAGAAGATGATATAAAATTTGACAACAAATATCGTATATGGTATAATTTAGTTATAGATAAAACAATAAGGAGGAATGTATTATGAAAGATGATTTTTTTGAAAGAATAGGTTTAAGTCCTGAGACAGCACGTATAGACAATGATGTTGCTGTTCCTACAGAATTTTCTGGATATTCTTCTAAGTTTTTAAGAGAATTGCTAGAAACAATAAAAACAATAAAAACAGAAAATGAAAAGGATGAGACAGCTAAGTTAAGGTTAATGTTAGCAATTGTAAAAGAAATTGAAAGCCGTGAAAATGATAATTTAAAAAAAGAAGTGAATGCAGCTGCTACACTTGAAACTAAAGAAATTTTAAAAAATTTAGACAAAGGAACTGATAGAGATTAAATTCATTTAAAGAAAGAGACCATTTATAATAATAAAAAATTAGTTAATATTGATTATTCTTATTAAAGTGAACACTAAAAAATAGGTGTATACTTTTATAGGGATAATTTTTTATTAAAAAGAAGTTGATATAAAATTTGACAGCAAAAGGGGGATTTATGTAAAATTCGTCGAATAATATATATAGGTAATTTTAAAAATGGAACGGTTCCATTTATATAAAAGAACCGCTCTATTTTTAGTGTATAGGAAAATTTAATGCAATGTTACAGAGCAAAGAAAGTATATGAAGTATTTTTCCTATTTATAAATCAAGAAGGAGGCGGAAAAAAGTGCGATATAGTGACGAAATACTAGATGAAGTTAAAAGCTCAAACGACATAGTAGATGTAATTTCACAATATATAAGCTTAAAAAGAAGCGGAAGAAATTATTTCGGATTATGTCCATTTCACAACGAAAAATCGCCATCATTTTCTGTATCTCCAGATAAGCAAATATTCCATTGTTTTGGATGTGGAGTCGGAGGCAATGTAATTAGCTTTATAAGCAAAATAGAAGGAATAGGTTTTAAAGAATCAATAGAAGTTTTAGCAGAAAGAGCAAACATAAAATTACCAACAATAGATAATAGTGCAGATAGCAAAAAAGAAGAACTAAAAGCAAAAGTGTATAAAGTAAATAGTTTTACGGCAGAATATTATCATAAAAAGCTATATGAACCATCTTCAAAAATAGCTCAAGAGTATGTAAAAAAGAGGCAACTAAATAATGAAACTTTACAGAGCTTCAAAATTGGTTTTTCTGGAAAGTTTGACGAACTTTATAGAGCTTTAAAAAATGAAGGATTTAATGAAGAAGAAATACTAGAATCAGGATTAGTAAATAGAAACGAAAATGGAACATATATAGACAGATATAGAAATAGATTAATGATACCAATACTTGATGAAAGAAACAGAGTTATAGCATTTGGAGGAAGAGTTTTAGATGACTCAAAACCGAAATACATTAATTCACCAGAAAATATTGTATATATCAAAGGAAGACATTTATTTGGTCTAAATGTTGCAAAAAAAAGTGATACTAAAAGGTTGTTAATTGTAGAAGGGTATATGGATGCAATATCTTTACATCAAAGAGGAATAACAAGTGTTGTAGCATCTTTAGGTACAGCTCTTACAACTTCACAAGGTTGGCTTCTTAGAAAAAATTGCGAGCAAGTAATTTTAGGATTTGATTCAGATGGAGCTGGACAAACTGCAATTTTAAGGGCAATGGAAGTTATGCAAAATATGGGATGTGACATAAGAGTATTGCAAATGACAGGAGCAAAAGATCCAGACGAATATGTTCTAAAATATGGTGCAGTAAGGTTTCAAAAATTGTTAGATGATGCAATATCATTAATTGAATTCAAAATAAAAGTTTTACAAAAAGATTTAAATCTAGAAAATGCAAGTGATAAAATAAAGTTTTTAAACGAAATTGCAAAATTAATTTCAAAAATAGAAAATACAATGGAACGAGAAATATACATAGAAAAAATAGCGAAAGGGTATAATATATCTAAAGAAGCAATTTATGCCGAAGTTAATAAATTGCAATATTCGAATAGAAGAAGTTCTAATATTTTAGAAAAAGAAAGACCAGTTGTTTCAAGAGTTAAAAAGGAAGAAAATATATCAGAAGAAATTACAAAAAGAGAAAATACAATTTTATGGATTTTGATTAATAGTGTAGATACGTATAAAACTATAAAAGAAAACATAAAAATAGAAGATTTTAAAAATGAAGAAAATAAAGAAATTTTAAAACAAATTTATAATGCTTTAGAAAATGGAAATGATAATATAAGTTCTGTTTTAGATCATATAGAAAGTGATCAAATTCAAAGTCATTTAACAGAAATAATGGCAGATGATTATGGGATTACAGATAACAAAAAGGCAATAGAAGATATACTTAAAAAATATGAAATTGAAAAATTTGAAACAAAGCGTGATAGAATTATAGAAGAATTAAGCAAAGAACAAAATATGGAAAAAAAGAAAAGCTTAGGACAAGAACTAAATAATATTGTACTTGTTTTAAGTAAAATAAATCAGGCAGGATATAGAAAGTTTGAGTAATCTAAATGAAAGGATGTTTATAAAATGGGAGAAAAAAAGAAAAAAGAAGAAGTAAAAGAAAAAGTAAAAAAGACAACAACTAAAAAAGCAGAAAGTAAAGAAACATCAAAAAAAGCTACAACCAAAAAAGCAGAAAGTAAAGAAATATCAAAAAAAGATATAGAAAAAAATGAAGAAGTTAAAGAAAATAAAACAGAAAATAAAAAAGAGAAAATAGCCCATAAAAATGATGAGAAAAATAATATAAAAAAAGAAGAATTAAATAATATGGAAGTAGAAATAGCAACAGAAGAAACAACAGAAGTAAATAGTACTAATATCAAAAAGAATAAAGAAGATAATAATAGTGAAATAGTTAGTGATAATAATGCTGGAATAAATAACAGTGAGAGTCAAAATGACGAAAAAGCTCAAGAAAAGTTAGAAAAAATTCTGAAAAAAGCTAAAGAAAAAGGGAAAATTACTTATGGTGAACTTGCAACAGAATTAGATGATGCAAATCCTGCTCAAATGGAAAAAGTTTTTGATGCTATGGAAAAAATAGGAATCGATTTATTAAATGATGATTTTGATGACGAACCAAGTGAAGAAGATTTAGCTGAAGTAGAGAATTTAAATATAGAAGAAGCTTTTGATGATAATAGCTTTGAAGGAATAAATTTAGATGATCCAGTAAGAATGTATTTAAGAGAAATAGGAAGAATTCCTCTTTTGTCTTATGAAAAAGAAACAGAGCTTGCACAAAAAGTTTTAGAAGAAGATGAAGATGCTAAAAAGGAACTTGCAGAAGCTAATTTAAGGTTGGTTGTAAGTATTGCAAAAAAATATGTTGGTAGAGGAATGTTATTTTTAGACTTAATTCAAGAAGGAAATATGGGACTTATTAAAGCAGTAGAAAAATTCGACTATACAAAAGGCTTCAAATTCAGTACTTATGCAACTTGGTGGATTAGACAATCTATAACAAGAGCAATTGCAGACCAAGCAAGAACTATAAGAATTCCTGTACACATGGTTGAAACAATTAATAGATTAATAAGAACTTCAAGACATCTATTGCAACAAATAGGAAGAGAGCCTACTCCTGAAGAGCTTGCAAAAGAGCTTGATATGTCTGTAGAAAAAGTTGCAGAAATTCAAAAAATAGCACAAGATCCAGTATCATTAGAAACTCCAATAGGTGAAGAAGACGATAGCCATTTAGGAGATTTTATTCAAGATGATGATACTCCTGCACCACAAGATGTTGCAGCATACACATTACTTAAAGAACAATTAGATGAAGTTATGTCTACTCTTACTCCAAGAGAGGCTAAAGTTCTAAGACTTAGATTTGGACTAGATGATGGAAAAGCTAGAACCCTTGAAGAGGTTGGAAAAGAATTTGATGTTACAAGAGAACGTATTCGTCAAATAGAAGCAAAAGCACTTAGAAAACTTAGACATCCTTCACGTTCAAAGAAATTAAAGGATTATATGGGATAAAATTTCAAAAAAGATGACTTTTATTATCATACAATAAAAAGTCATCTTTTTAGTAAATACATAGAAAATTCACAAAATCGACATATTTTAAATGTATAATATGATAAGAACAATCTTGAAGGGAGAAAATAGTATGGAAGATACTTTAATTTTAATAGTTGATGACGAAGCTAGAATGAGAAAACTAATAAAAGATTTTTTAGTGGCTAAAAATTACAAAATAATTGAAGCAAAAGATGGAGAGGAAGCATTAGAAGTTTTTGAAATAAATAAAGAAAAAATAAATTTAGTATTATTAGATGTAATGATGCCTAAAATAGATGGATGGACAGTACTTCGAAAAATAAGACAAGAATCAAAAGTACCTGTAATAATGCTTACTGCAAGGGGAGAAGAACAAGATGAATTATTTGGTTTTGAACTTGGAGTAGACGAATATATTTCAAAACCTTTTAGCCCAAAGATTTTGGTAGCAAGGATTCAAGCAATTTTAAATAGAACAATGGGAGATAAAAAGAAAGTAAAAAATCTTGGTGGAATAGAAATTGATGAAGAAGGAAGAACTGTCTCAGTTGATGGTAAGCAAATAGAACTAAGTTTGAGAGAATATGAGCTTTTAAAATATTTGTTAGATAATGAAAAGGTTGCTTTATCAAGGGATAAAATTTTAAATAATGTATGGAATTATGATTATTATGGTGATTCAAGAACAATTGATAGCCACATAAAAAAGATAAGACATAAACTTGGTAAAAAAGGCAAATATATTGAGACTATTAGGGGAGTAGGATATAAATTTGAAGTTAAAAGTTAAAAAATAATTTTTAGTATTTGGCTTAAAAATGCTGGGATAAACAAAAGTATTATATGATATAAGTTAATGAAAGGGACAACTGCAAAATGAGAAATATTAGAATTTTTAAATCTATTAGAAATAAACTTTTTATTTCATTATGTGTAATAGTATTATTAATAATATCAATTTTAATATTATTAAATAACATAGTTTTAGGAAAATTTTATTTATACAATAAAAAGAAAAGTTTAAAAGAGACTTATAATGTAATAAATAATTACTATAATAGTGATAACAATGAAGAAGATATAAATGCTGAATTAGATAGTATTTCTATAAAAAATGATTTTGATATATTAATAAAAGATGAGTATAATCAAAGTATATATATATCTAACAAAGACTTTTTTTCAGGGTTAATTCAAATGAATTTAATGACTGTAAAAAGCAATATGGAAAAAAAGGATATATTAGAAAAAACTGATAAATATACTATAAGTGAAATAAAAGACGAAACAACAAATATAAAGTACATAATATTTGTATCAAATTTAGATAATGGATATAAGATTTATATTAGAATGCCAATGGCTGCAATAGAGGAAAGTGTTAAAATTTCAAATAAATTTTTATATTATATAGCTATATTTGTAATTTTGTTTGGAGGGATTATTTTATCAATAGTTTCAAGAAGGTTTAGTGAGCCAATAGAAGAGCTTGATGATATTGCAAAAAAAATGGCTAATTTAGATTTTAGCCAGAAATACAAGGTTTCGCAGGCTAATGACGAAGTAGATAATTTAGGAATAAGTATAAATAAGCTTTCAGACAAGCTAGAAAGCACAATTAAGCAACTTAAAAATACTAATTTAGAGCTAGAAAAAGATGTTGAAGAAAAATCTCAGATTGATGAAATGAGAAAAAGCTTTATATCTGACGTATCACATGAACTAAAAACTCCGATTGCACTTATACAAGGGTATAGTGAAGGTTTAATTGAAAATGTGAATTCAGATGATGAAAGTAGAAAATATTATGCAGAAGTTATCTTAGATGAAGCAACGAAAATGGATAAGCTTGTAAAACAGCTATTAGAACTTATGAAACTTGAATATGGTAAGAAAAGTTTCAATAATTCTAATTTTAACATTGTTGAAATGGAAAAAGAGATTTTAAGAAAATCTGAGGTTATGATTAAAAAGGAAAATATAAATGTTGAAATGCCTGAAGAGAATACTATTGAAGTATATGCAGATGAATTTTATATAGATCAGGTACTTACAAATTACATAACAAATGCTATTAAATATTGCAACATGATAAATGATGAGAAAAAGATAAAGATTACAAATGAAGTAATTGGTAAGAAAGTTAGAGTTATTATATTTAATTCTTCAAAAGGACTTTCGGACGAGGAGCTAGTTCGTATTTGGAATAGATTTTATAAAATTGACGAATCTAGAAATCGTGATAATGGCGGAACAGGAATTGGTCTTTCTTTGGTTAAGGCTATAATGAATAATTATGGAAATGACTATGGTGCAAAAAATGTGGAAGGCGGAATTGAATTTTATTTTGAGTTGGATTTAAAACAATAGTAAATAAGACAATAACAAAGTTTTAAATGGATGATAGAATAACTATATTTAATTGTTATGTGATTGTATAAAAAAGTTAAGTTTGGCAATAATATTAATAAAAATTCACAGCATAATTTTAAAAAAAATTAGAAATATAAATATGCTGTGAATTATACGCAAATATACATATAAGGAGAGAAAAAATGTCAAATGATAATTTAAAAAATATAGTTGTTTTAAAAAATTTACCATCTAATTTAGTAGATGAAGCTATTGTTGTCTTAAAATCAAAAAAAACAGCTAAAAAGTTGGAGCTTGCCGAAAAAAACTCTGCAATATGTTTTAAAAAGACTTCAAATAATAATGATTATATAATTAAAGAAGCAGAAAATGTAGTTTCAAATTATATAAATAAAATTGAAAAAGGAAAGAGTATAAAAAGAGCAAGTAATAATATAGAAGCAAAGTACAAAAAAATTAAAGCTTATAGTATTTTTGTGAGCATTATATTATTTTTTTGCATAATTAGAAGTGTTTTTTAGGAAGTTCAATTCTAATTGGTGGCACCAATGATGTATTATTCGAACTCATTTGAATTTAATTTGATGAGTTCGAATTTTTTAGTTTTATGAAAAATTAAAAAAATCTATGTCAATAGTTTTTGAAAATGTCCTAAAAATTTTTAAACATTAGCACTAAAATTTTAGAGATTTAGTGCTAGTGTTTTTTTGTTAAGAAGCTTGTTTCTCTAATTCTTGTTGAATTCTATGAGCTTGTTTTGCTACAAAAGCTTCAAAGCGACCTTTTCTCCAAATGTGATTCATCTTAGGTATTGTCCTTTTAACCGGTTGTACTTCATCAATAACGTCAAAATGAGGAGATTTTTCTGCTTTCATAGGTATTTCCTCAAGGATGTAAATATCATTATCTACAGAGGCATATAAATCGCCATTAAGAGTTTTAATAACCATACATTTAGTTCCTTTTGCATAAAAGATATTATTGCCATCTTTATCAATAGTTTTGTAAAGTTTGTTATGATATTTTATCGAATGTCCACTGTCAATAGTCCTTTGACTTAAAACAGATAAAACTAAATTAATTTTTTCGCTATCTACTTGCTTTTCAAACACAGATGTAGTATGATTTATACATA
>CAMMZC010000026.1 GCA_946529215.1 uncultured Clostridia bacterium | reverse complement strand
GAAAATATGAATATTCGTAGATTTGCAAGATTTGAAACAACAGATGGATTAATAGAAAGCTATATCCATGGAAATGGAAAAATAGCAGTTTTAGTAAATATGAAAAATGCTGATAAAGAACTTGCAAAAGATATTTGTATGCAAGTTGCAGCTGCAAGACCTGAATTTTTAGATGAAGCTTCAGTTCCAGAAGAAAGACTTGCAAAAGAAATGGAAATCCTAAAAGCTCAAGCTATGAATGAAGGAAAACCAGAAGCTATAGCAGAAAAAGTAGTTCAAGGTAGAATTGGAAAATTCTATAGTGAAATCTGCTTAGTAGATCAAGAATTTGTTAAAAATCCAGATATGAAAATATCAGATTTACTAAAATCAAAAAATGCGGAAATCGTTGAATTTGCAAGAATTGAAAAAGGTGAAGGATTAGAAAAGAAAGAAGAAAATTTCGCTGAAGAAGTTATGAAGCAAATGAATGGATAATGAATGTATAAGGGTGGCTCTAAAAAAAGAGCCATTCTTTTTTATACTAGGAAAGTCATGCTGACTTTTTTAGTATATAAAAGAGATAAAGCTGAACTACGTCAAGTACGTGGTATATGAATAATATATTATATTAAAAAATTGCATTTTTTTAATTTTTAATCATATAATTTAATGAGATAATTTATTTTTTATAATAACTTTATTTATAAAACTAATTTGGAGGTTTTTATTTTGAAAAATATGTTTTTGGTTTTAAATAAAGAAAAAATTTATGCTTATGTTGTATCTATAATGACGATTGTTACAATTTTTTTTATGAGTAGTTTAATAAATTCAGATTTGAAAGAAACAGAGGTCACCTCATCAAATAGCGTAGAAAACAATGCTATAGGAGAAGCGATTTCAACAAGTACACCTCACGATGTAAATGAAGATACTGGAGATAATAAGATTAATGAATCGAGTGATGAAAAAATGCTTAACAATAATAATGATGTATAATAGATATATTAATCATCCACAGAAAAAAGCTTTATTAATTTGTATTTAAGTAGCTAAGTAACAACGAAATAAAAAAGTGCATAAAATATAATAAAATAAATATAGAAGGAGTAGTTTTATATGAATTTATTTATATTTTTTGCATTACCACTTGCGACAATATTACTAGCTATTGTATTTCAAAAAATACTTAGGTCTCCAATACTTGTAGCAATTACATTTTTTGCAATATACTTAATTGTAGCATTTGCAGCATTTTCAGATACACTCGCAGAAGCAATAATTGCAGCAATTATATATACAATTATTGCTTATATAACGGCATATATAGTAATGATTATTTGTAGTTTTAGGCGAAGATTTTGTCATTGTAGAAGAGCTGATGATGATAGTGACAACAATAGAAACTATTGTTGTGGAAGCAATAACGAAAACAATAGGAACTGTGGTTGTGGAAATAATAATGACAACAACGAAAATGCTGAAAACAATTTACTTAGAATAAGCTGTAGTTGTGGAAATTCTGATAGAAGTAGTGATTTACTTTCTATAGATAGTACCTGTATGGCAAATGATGTTAATAATTCTAATAGTGTGAGTGATATAACTGAAACACTTTCAAACTCAAATGTTGTAACAAGTCGTCAATATGTAAATAGACCTGTAGCTTATGGTAATCAAAGGTGCTATAGAAGAATTTAAGAAAAGAAACAAATCCATGTGTTTTATGATGCATGGATTTTTTGTATAACAGAGAAGTCATAATTATTGATTTGTTGCATAAAAGTTAATGCAAAGAAATTTCTTTGAAAAAAACGAGGTTACTTTTAGCAACCTCGAAAAATTATTATTTTAAGTTAGTTACGCATTTCTTGGCTCAGGTCTTATTTCTGGTTTACAATCTGGCTTATAGTCAGGTTTATAATCTGGTTTACAATCGGGTTTATGATCAGGTTTGCAACCACATATTTCAGAAGGTCTAGCTCTTAAGCAATCTGTATCTTTTTCAATTTTTGCACACATTTTATAGTGACGAACATCATTTGCCCAAAAAGTAATGGCATATTCTTTATCACTGCATAGTGGACCAAAAACAAATTCACCATCTTCATTTGTAAAAGTATGAGAAACAGGTAATCTCTCTTTTCTTCCGTCTTTTCCGTATTTTATCTCAATTAATTTTACAACTGCATCTTCAATTGGTTCTTTATATGCATTTCTAATAGTACCGAAAATAACATTTCTGTTATCTTTGGGTAAAGTAATATCTAAGTCGAATTGCTTTCCATCTGCAATTACTCCATCAATATCAATTACAGGGCAATGAGGCTCTGGTTTAAAATTATAATTATTGTTTTCCATAGTTTTTGCGTTCCTTCCTGAGGATAAATTGATTTAAATTTGAATTATAAATGTTATAATATAAAAGTTGCTTCAAATTGTATCGGAATCCTCTATAATTTTAATATAGTAAAGTTTAATTACTTAGTATATATTATGTCGAAATTTGTAGAAAGTTACGATTTGTGCCAAAAAACTTGAAAAATTGAAATTTAGAGTTATCAACAATTATCATACAGGGCTGGTGAATTTCACCAGCCCTTTAAAAATAAAATAAATAAACGGCCTTTTTTGCAATTTATATTTTAAAAGAGAAATATGAGGGATTTAATTTAAAATGAATATAAAAAAATGTCCAGAGGTAAGATTCAATTCCTAGAATTCTAGCTACTTCTCCGCTTTTGTCGATTTATGTCGAAATCTTTTTCTTGACCTTACAGGAAAAATATGGTAAAATGATTGTGCGGAGAATATTTGAATTATTGCTGATTTTAAAAATGCAATTTAATTAAGGCAAAATAAATTTTTAAAAGTAAAAAATATTTTATACTAAAAATTTGAGTTTCAAAAAGATTTTATCAAAAGTATTTAATCAAGTCGAAATCCAAAATTAAGAATTAAAAACATAACTTGAAAGGAGGCAGTAGTAACATAAGGCTAAGCAATAGTTATAAATATTTGTCTCAAAAATAACAAAAAACACTTGAATTTGTGAGTGATTTTTGTTATACTAGAAGGAGGAAAAATATGAGCATTTTGAAAGATCCTACACTAGAAGAACTAAGAAGATATACTAAAGACAAATATGGAGCAACAATGTTAGATGGAAAGATTGTAAGAATTCCTGCAACTAGAGATTATATGTTTAAAGGCTTATTTGGAATTAACGGAAAAGAAGAAAATTTGAAAAATCTTTTACAAGCTATATTAAAGAAAAAAATAAATAGTTTGGAAATACAAAATCCAGAGACCAAAAAAAATAGTGAAAAAGATAAAAAAGGTGTATTAGACGTAAGAGCTAAGCTAACTGATGGAACAATTTGCTTTATAGAAATGCAAGTTAAAAATGAACATAATTTAGGAGAAAGAGCAACTTTCTATATATGCAAAATATACACAACCACAATAGAAAGTGGAGGAGAATATAGAAAGATAGCCAAAACAATAGCTATATTATTAACTGAATTTAGTTATTTTAATAGAAAAGAATTTCATCAAATTGCACACTTAAAATTCGAAGAATGTACAGATCCAAACGAAATAGTAGAAGATGAATTAAATGAAGCAGAAAGCAAAATAATAACAGATAAGTTAGAATTGCATATAATTGATTTAAAGAAATTTAGAAAAATAAAAGAACCTAAAGGAGAACTTGCAGATTGGTTAAAGCTAATTATAGGTGATGAAGAGGGGATATTTATGGCAAGTAAAAAAAATAAAGCTATAAAAAAAGCAAATGAAGATAATAGAATATTAAGCTTAGACAAAGATATTCAAGAAGACTATTGGTATGATCTTAAAGCAACTTTAATTAGAAATACAGAAATAAGTGCGGCTACTGAAGAGGGAGAAAAACGTGGAGAAAAACGTGGAGAAAAGCGAGGGGAAAAACGTGGAAGAGAAAAAGAAAGAATTGAAATAGTAAAAAAATTACTAAATATTGGAATAGAAATTGATAAAATAATAGAAGCAACAGGATTGTCCAAAGAAGAGATAGAAAAAATAAAAGAAAACAATTTTTGAACAATTTTTAAAAGAATAGAAAATCTGTGGAAACTTGCATTTCCGTAAGGATTATAGAATAAAAAGTTTAAGCGAGTTATTTAAAGATGTAGTGAAAGGAAGGAAAAACGTATGAAAAAACAAACATTAAAAAAAACGTACAAAGAAATTTGAAGAAAAGGAATGTGCACTAAGCAACAAAGAAAGAAAAAGTGTTTTAGGAAAAAGAGAAGGTGAAAGCTTTTTTAATAATAATTATGGAATAACTTTAATCGCTTTAGTTATAAGTATAATAGTCTTGCTCATTCTCGCTGGGATCAGCATAAGTATGCTATCTCGGAGATAATTCGATATTATCAAGGACTACAGACGCTAAAAGAAAAACAGAATATGAAAAGGCACAAGAAGCATTATCACTAGCTTATTCAGAAGCAGTTGGAGAAAAATATTTAAATAATAGCACAACAGAATTAGAAAGCGAAGTAGTAAAAAAAATGCAAAATGCAGGATATACAATAGAAACAGAAGCTTCAAGTTCAGCTCAAATTGAATTAAGTAGCACTTCAGTAACACTAGAAGCAGGTGGAAATACGGAAGAAGTTACTGCAACAATAAAATCAGACACAAAATATATGTTAGTAGATGGGTTATATTATCCGCTAACAATAACAAATAGCACGGCAACGCTTGGAACAGAGGGACAAAGTGAATTAACAGGTTCTTCTATAAGTTTAAGTGATTTAACATTAAATACAACAGGTTCAATAACAGCAAGTTTAAATTCAAGTACAGGATTAATAACAATCACAAGTGGCTCAGTAATATCAGATAACAACAAAGTTGAGTTAGTTAATAACGAAACAAATTATGGAACAATAAATGTTGCGGTAATAAAAAATGAACATATAGCTGATAAAAGCTACGTAGATTATAACGTAAGTTATACAGATGTATATACAGGAACAGAATATAGGTCTGATACAGGTTGGAGATTGCTAACAGATTTATCTTTTGCAGAATCAATTGGAACTTATGAAGGAGATATAGAAATAATAAGCACAGGAATACCTGCATGTTTAAATTTTAATAGTGGTTTTATAACAAATTTTGAAAATACAAGCCCATTAACAATTGGAAAATGGGCAGGAGATAGTACACAAAGAAGTACTTATACATCTACATATTATAATTCAGTATCGCCTTCTCTTAATATATATGCAGCAGCAGGATTAATGTACAATTTCGAAAATATAGTATTTAAATATGCTTCCTCATCTATAACAGATGCGGAATATGGAGGATATGTTGCAATAAATAATGGAGAAAGTGCAGTAACTGCAAGTGCCTCTACAACAGGAGCGTGCTTATTTAGAGTGTCAAATTTAGAGAGTGGAACAATATCTAGAATTAGATCTGTTAATTTAGAGGATTTAACAGGAAAAACAACTTCAGATACTACATTCACAGATAAAAGAACAGGGTTATTTATTTTAAAAAAATATATACCTGATGTTCATAACTCAGGTTATTATTGGTTGGCTTCTCCGTATCCTTACAGCCGAGATAACAAAATGTACTATGTGTATAATAGTGGCGGTGGTATTGACTACACCAATTACATGGTTTATGGTCTTCGCCCTGTAATCTCAATCTCTAACGTCAAATTACAACTAAAAGGCAATGTATGGAAAATAGTAAAATAAAATGCACGAAAAGCAAGAATTTTTCTTGCTTTTTTTGTATGTATGTAGTAAAATAAATGCATAAAGCTAAAAGGCAATAATTGTAAGGTAGCATAATTCAGGTCGAAATGGCGTTATAGTTCAACAAGAAGCGCTAATAAGAAAAAGGCTGTATAATTAAGTCAAAAAAGCTTGTAATTTTTGCTATTTTATAGTACAATGTATATGTAAAAAATTACATAAAAATATATTGGGAGGAGGCAAGTCGAATAATAGGCTATAAGCAACATAAATATAGCAACAATCATATTCGGCGAATGTATGAGTAGAGGTAGAAGATACAGTGAAGATCAACACTTAAATTACACAAAAGTATTTGCAGTAATAATTGCAATTGCAGTAATCATTATGTGTATAGTAATAATAAAAAATTTATTATCAAAGCAAAAAGAAACAATTGAGGAAAAATCAAAAGATTACTATGCATTATATACAGATGACAAATGGGGAATAATAGATTCAGCAGGAAATACAGTAATTGAGCCAATGTATCAAGAAATGATAATTGTTTTAAATAACAGAAAAGATGTATTTTTATGTACTTATGATGTAAACGAAGAAACAGGAGAATATAAAACAAAAGTAATAAATAAAAAGAATGAAGAAATATATACAAATTATGATAAAATAGAGCCTTTAGAAAATTATGATTCAAGCGGAAATGCATGGTATGAAAAAGATGTTTTAAAAGTTCAAAGAAACGGTAAATATGGCTTAATAGATATTGATGGAAAAGAAATTTTAAGTTTAGAATATGAAAAAATAGAGACATTAAAAGGTCTTGAAAATAGTATTTTAGTTACAAAGGACGGAAAAGTAGGACTTGTAAATAAAAGTGGAGCCACAATAATAAATACAGAATATAACCAAATTCAAAAATTTGATGAAGACTATACAAAAGGTTATATTACAGTAAATGAAGAAAATAAATATGGACTTGTAAGTTATGCAGGAAGCAAAATTTTAGAAAACAAATATGAAAAAATTCATCCAATTTATGGAGAGAACAATTTTGTAATATCAGAAAAAGGAAAACAAGTAGTTATAAATTCAAAAGGAGAAAAAGTTCTAACAGATGGATTTGACAAAATCAAACAAATAAATTCTGATGGGGTAGTTTTTGTTAAAGATAAAAAATATGGATTTATGGATTATGATAAAAAAGTTTTAATTAAGCCTGAATATCAGGAACTAAAAGAATTAAATGCTGGATTTTTAAAAGCAAAAAAAGATGACAAATATGGAATTATCGATTTAAGCAATAAAGAAAAATTAAAATTTAAATATTCAGATCTATACTATGAGCAAACTGCAGGATTTTATGTGGCTGAAGATGAAAAATATAATGCTGATATATTAGATAAAGATTTAAATGTAAAATTATCAGGAATAATTTCAGAAATAAACAAAGATAATGGATATATGAAATTAAAAATAGATGATGAATATAAATATTATAATTTTAAGTTAGAAGAAAAAGCTGTAAAAGATGTTTTAAATGCAAATAATTTATTTGTAAGTAAAAAAGATGGAAAATATGGATTTGTAGATAAAGATGGAAATGTAGTGGTTGACTATATTTATGATGAAGCACAAGAACAAAACAAATATGGGTTTGCAGCTGTAAAGAAAGATAATTTATGGGGCGCAATAGATAGAGATGGAAAAGAAACTATTTCACCAAAATATAAAATGAAAAATTATTTAGTAATAGATTTTATAGGAAAATGGCACCTTGGTCAAGATATAAATATGAACTATTATTGTGAGAAATAATATAAACAAAGGAAGGTAAAAGATATGGAGCTAAAGAATAGATATCAATACACGTATTTTATACATACATTTTTAATAAATAAAAATAGATATGGAAAATATATATCGAGATTACTAAAAGATGAAAAGTTTAGTTTAAGAATTTTTGAAAAGCAAAAGGATTTAGAATTATATAGTTATTTTTTACCAAGAATGAGAAATTTTTTATTTAGGACATTTGACTTAAACAAAGAAAGAATTGAAAGATTAGAGGAACTACCTTTTGACACAAAAAGTGCAATAATTGCTGATATGCCTTGTGTTACATTTGAATATGACATAAAGAAAGATTTACAGGGAAAAACAGTTGACGAAAATAGCATTTTTTTCAAAATACAAAAAGTGGGAGTAGTTTGTTTTAATACAGGTGTATGTTTTCTATATCTAAAAACAAATATAGAAGAAAGTGAAAAGTTTACAGATGTTTTGAATTTTAATTATAAATTCAGAGATATTACACAAGAATATAATAATTTGAAAAATTATGATAATATAAAATTACAAGCAGACTATTTTGAAGATATTCAGCAAATAAAAGAGTTTATTATAGATATTACTGGACCAAATTTTGACTCTATGAAAATTGACTTAGATGTAGATAGATTTTATACTTTTGGATATGTATGTATAGATCAATCTGCATGGAATGTTAATACAACTTTCGAAAGCATAAAAGGTGAATTTCTAAAATATATAGATATTTTGCCTAATGATAAAGGAATGAATATTGAAGAAAATAACAATTCAAGAATACTTTCTTATAATAAATTTTCAAAAATAGGAGTATCTAAGCTTGGTGTGAATTTATTTGGCTCAGATGTAGATATAAATAACTATACAGTTTTACCACAAGAATATGAAAATCAGTATTTGTATACATATATTTTAGCTTTATACTTAAAAGTATACCTAAAAAAATTAGATTACGATTTTAAAATTGGTAAAAACATTGAAAAAACTAGAAGAGAATTTATAGAATTTACTAAGAAAATATGGATTCAAGAAATTACATCAGAAGATTTTGGCAGTTTGTTATACCAAAATATTAGGCAAGCACTTGAGGTGGAAGAGCAATATGGTAAAATAAAGAATAAATATGATATACTATATAGAGAACTAAAAATTGAAAAAACAGAAAGAATGTCAATATTTATTGCAATTGTTTTAGTAATTACTTTAATTTTCAACATACTAAATTGGATGGGATTAAAGTGATATAGAAAGAATATAGTATTAGAATAGAAATATATGAAAAAATGCGATTTGTAACTAGAGGTTTTGTTATGAAAATAAAATGTGGAACAGATATAATAGAAATTTCAAGAATAAAGAAAAGCATAGATGAGCTTGGAGAAAAATTTATCAACAAAATATTTACAGAAGACGAGATTGCATATTGTAAAAGCAAGAAAAAACAAAAATATCAACATTATGCAGCTCGTTTTGCTGCTAAAGAAGCAATTTTTAAGGCTGTTTCTGAAGATTTAGAAGATAAGTATGATTTGTGTTGGAAAGACTGCGAGGTTATTTGTGATGAAAATGGAAAACCACATATCAATATTTTTGGAGTTAACACTAAAAATATTGAAAGTATGGATATTAGTTTATCCCATTGCAAAGAATATGCGACTGCAGTTGTGACGATTTTATATAAATGAAAGAGGTAAATATGGAGTTTTTTGATACGCACGCACATTATGATGATGAAAAATTTGAAGAAGATAGAGAAGAAGTCTTTAAAAAAATATATAATGCGGGAGTTACAAAATGCATAAATATGGGGTGCAACATAAAAAGCTCAAAAATGGCAATAGGAATAGCAAATAATCATAATTTTATTTATGCGGCTGTAGGACTTCACCCTGAAGAGATTCCACAAAATGAGGATGAATTGTTGAAAACTGTTTCTCAAATCAAGGAATTGGCAATAAATAATAGAAAAATTGTTGCGATTGGAGAAATTGGGCTAGATTATTATTGGAGACAAGACAACAAAGAACTTCAAAAACAAGCTTTTATTAAACAAATAGAAATTGCAAATGAATTAAAACTTCCTGTTTCAATTCATACAAGAGACGCAATAGATGATATGATTGCAATAATTAGAAAAAATAAAATAGATAAAAGTGGAGTTTTGCATTGCTGTCCATTTAATAGAGAACTTGTAAAACACGCTTTAGAAAATGGTTTGTATATAGGTTTTGGAGGAACTTCAACTTTTAAAAGTTCAAAAAATGCAAAAGAAATTGTAAATATGGTGCCAAATGATAAAATTTTGATAGAAACAGATTCACCATATCTATCTCCTGAACCTAAAAGAGGAACAAGAAATGATTCAAGCAATTTAAAATATGTTGTAGAAAAATTGGCAGAATATAAAGGAATTGAATTTAAGCAAATGGCTAAAATTACTTATGAGAATGCTAAAAGACTGTTTAGAGTATAGTGATGAAGTTAAATATTTATATATAAATAAAGAGGAGGATTTGTAATGCTTACATACAATAAAGATGATTTTGATGGAACTTTAGATGATATTATGAAATCTGTAAATGATATTTTAAATAAAACAGGAAAAGGATATGAAACTACAGAAGAAGATGAAGAGAAAAAAGAGAATAAGTAGTTAAGGTAATTCATAAGTTTGAAAATAATGGGGAAAAGCGATTTTTTTAATCAAATTTTGTGTCTTTATAGAAAGGATGGTTAGTAATTATGGCTGAAAAGAAAACAACTTTAGATATTTTAAATGAAATTAGAGATTTTAGAAATCGAGAATTAATTAACCAAAAAGATAATAGAGTTTTTTATACAATAGCTGTAGCACTTGAAAAAGGAGAAACAGAGCAACAAATTTATAGGATTATGGAAGAATATTCAATTGGAGAAAACGAATCTTTGGTAAGAGAATTATTCTATAAATATGAAGACAAGCCTGAACTAATAGCTGTAATCGATCCTGAAAAATTTGAAGATAATCAAATACATAAGCCAGATGGAATAGAACCAACGACTGAAGAGGAAAAAGATAAGTGGAATCTTTTAGTAAAAGATATTGAAGAGGGAAGAGTTAAAGAACAAGAAAAAATAAGAGAACAGGCATTAAATCTCGGAATAAGCGAAAAGGAAATTGAAGGATTAGCAGAAATAGATATAGACAAAAAAGTTTTTTCAAAAATGAATGAAATAAACAAACAAAATGAAGATAATAAAGATAAGAGAACAGGAAATAACACAGAAAATAGAGATGAAGAAGTACCTTTTAATATATCTAAA
>CAMMZC010000025.1 GCA_946529215.1 uncultured Clostridia bacterium | reverse complement strand
TAAATGCAACAAAATTAGTAACTTCTACTCCAATGTGGAGACAAATAGAAAAAGGCAAATTTGTACAATTAAAAGCAACAGTAAGTCCAGCAAATGCAACATATAAAACAATTACATGGAGTTCAAATAACCCAAGTGTAGTAACAGTAAATAAAACTGGAGTAATACATGTTCAAAAAGCTGGAACAGCAAAAATTACTGCAACACAAAAAGAAAGCAGATTAAGTGCAACATATACAATACAAGGTTTTGTACCACCAAAAAGTATAAGCATAAATAAGAGCAATTTAACAATAAATAAAGGAAGTTCAGAAAGACTTACAGTAAACTTTAATCCAGTAGATACAAGCTCAAAAGAAATAAAATGGAAATCTTCAAATCCTAATATAGTAAGTGTAGGAAGTAGCACAACAACTAATGGATCAGTTACAATAATTGCAAAAGCAAAAGGAAAAGCAACAATAACAGCAGAGCACAAATATGGAAAAACTGCAATATGTAATGTTACAGTAAATGACAAAAAATATCCTGAAAATGATAAAGTACCAGGTAAGTCAGTAACAAAGGGACAATATGCAAACTTTAGAAATGTATATACAGGAAATATTGCTCCTGGAATATTATATAGAAGTATAAATCCAATACTTCCATATTCTAGCAAAGAAGAAGAACGCGCATATTATGCAGATAGATTATCAGAAGCTCATAGTGTAAATACAGTTATAAATTTATCAGATACTATAGAAAAAATAAATAGAAAAGGATATTCTAAAGCAACATATTATAAAAAATTACTAAATTCTGGAAAAGTACATTTATACC
Organism: uncultured Clostridia bacterium; assembly: GCA_946529215.1. Classification (GTDB taxonomy): domain Bacteria; phylum Bacillota; class Clostridia; order TANB77; family CAG-508; genus CAG-269. Next base: position 10,189 of record CAMMZC010000025.1, on the reverse strand, counting down.
AATTTGTAGATGATGGAAAATTTGGAACAACAGAGAAAAAGAAAATAATAGTAAATGTTTTAAGAGGAATCATAAAGAATGATGGACCATATTTAATTCACTGTAAATGGGGACAAGGTAGAACAGGATTTGTTGTAATGTTATTAGAATGTTTAATGAATGGACAATATGAATATATGTACAATGACTTTAAAGTTTCATTTAGTAATCTTGAACATAATGGAGCTAATAATGAGTTTTCTAAATATATGAGTGCAATTACAGGAAAAAGTGCTTCAGATATAAATAATCCTAGAGCAAGCGATTGGAAGAATGTAAATTTTGTAAAATGTGCAGAAAACTATTTAAAAGCAGGAGGAATGACAAATACAGAAATAACAGCTTTAAAAAATAAATTAGCTGGAAAATAACTAATAAAAACATAGTCAAATGAATTTTTATATCATTTGACTATTTTTTTGCAAAAATTATATGCATGAATTTTTTTGAAATCTATGTGAATTTTGTCGAAAAATATTGAAAACCTTTCTTAAATATATTATAATAAAATAGAGAAATTGTATAAAAAATGAAAGGAATAAAATTATGTATAATTTTATTAGTTGGTATAATCAAAATAGAAAAAAAATATGGATAACAATTCTTACTGTAGTTGGAGTGTTTTTTTTAGTATGGAGATTAATTTATATGTGGACTGATAATAATCAAACATCTATGCCTCAAGTTATGCAAGAAGATATAAGCAGTAATTTAAATTCTATATCATTGTCTAGTCAAAAATCAGCTATTACAGGACAGAATATAAATATAAGTAAAGAAAAAATTAATGTGATAGATAATTTTGTTTCATATTGTAATTCAGGTAATCTTGGGCAAGCATATAATTTGCTTACAAATGAATGCAAGGAAGAAATGTTTCCAAATATAAACAGTTTTCAAAAATTATATTATAATCCAATATTTGGAAATACAAAAAGAACAACTAAAATAGAAAATTGGTATGGAGATATTTATATTGTAGATTACAGCGAAGATGCTTTAGCTACAGGTATATATTCAACAGAGAATAATATAAGGGATAATATAACTATTTGCAAAAACTCAGATAATAATTATAAATTAAATATAAATAAATATATTGGTAGAACAGAGTTTAATAAATCAGTAAGTAATGGTAATTTACAATTTACATTAAAAAGAAAAGATTCATATATGGATTATGAAAAATATACTTTTGAAGTAAAGAATTCATCAAGTAATAAAGTATTAATAGGTGATTTAAAAGATGAAAATATAAGCTATTTAGTTGATGAAAATGGAATTAAATATATTGCTGATTTTACAATGATTACAGATAATCAATTAACTATGCTTCCAAAACAAACTAAATCTTTGCAAATAAAATATTTTAATCCATATGTTTCATCTAAAGTGATAAAAGGGTTAGTATTTCCAAAGATATACTTAAATTACGATGAATATTTGTTATATAATAATAAAAGCAACTATACAAATTTTGGTAATTTATATATAGAGCTATAGAAAGAGGTGAACAATTTGGCAGAAAATACATCAAATAATACACAAAATAATAATACAAATGGTGGGAAAAATGTATTAGAAAATATTGGTAAAGCTACAGGATTAATTCTTAAACATCCTATTATAGCTATTGTTATAATTGTAACAATAGTTATAATAATACTTTCAGTATCAGATTATGATACAAAGAAGAATGTTACAAAGGAAAATCCAGATGACCCTAAAAATGCACCTGCTGCTGCAAATGGATTTATAAATAATGTATATCTAGATGAAGAAGGAAAACTTAGAACAGAAAAATCTATTAATGAATTATGGAAAGAATTAAAAGAAAAAGGAAATGCAATAACTAAATATTTAAATTCTCCACAAGAACTTGCCAAATTATTAAGTGCTGCAATGGCTACTGATTATCCTGATACTAGACCTTATCCTGATATAGAAAATCCAATTAATTGGAATGACTTAGATCTAAAAGTAGATTCTACAGAAGTTCAGGGAATAGTTAAATTTAAAAGAGCATTGGCTTCTAATGAAAAAATAACAATGACATATTTGCCTCCAGCAAAATTTCAAGAAAAGATAAGTAAGTATAATAGTACAGGAAAAGCTGAAGACAGAGATGAAGCATTAAAGTATTTTACAATAGAAAGATCTATGGATATATCTAATCCTAATAGTATTGTAGATGTTGGAACAAGAGCATTTAATAATAATGTCTTAAATTTTGTAGATAATATAGATATATATAGAATTTCAGGAAATTTATTTGGTAGAGCTTATGATGCAGTTCAAGGTTGTTGCTATGATGGCAAAAATATAATTTGTTCTGCGAATAAAGGTAAACATGGAAGTGTTGGAGGAAGAGTATTTTGGATAAATGCAAATACCAAAAAACTAGAACCTGGTTATGTAGATGTAGGTTCTGAAGGTGGCCATATGGAAGGAATAACATATGATAGTGATAATAAATGGGTATTAGTTGGTGTTGATGGTTCTAAACTTTTAAGAATAGATAATTTAAGTAAAAGCAACAAAGGATATGTAAAAATACCAAAACATTTTACACATTATGCATATTCGGTTACTACCCATGAATTACTTGGATATAGAGGTAACAAAATAACATTTATGAAGTATAATTCTACTAAAGATGAATACGAAGAACAAAGGACTGTATCTTTAAATAATGCAAAGGTTACTCATATACAAGGAATTTCATGTGATGGACAAGTTATTTTTTTATCAGACAGTAGACCTAAAAGTGAAATGAGTCGATCAAACTACAGATTGTGGGCATTTGATTTTCAAGGTAACAAAGTAGAAGAACACAAAATGGGTACAGGTTATAGAAGAGGAACTAATGAGTGTGAAAATTCGTATGTAGATAAAGAAGGTAATTTATGGATTATGTTACCACATGAAGTTGCAAAAGCTCAAGGATATAAAGCACATCCTGTAGATTGGGAGAATAATACTTCACCTACACCTAGTTCATCAGAAAATGGAACTTCAACAGGAAGCTTTGCTGAAGTTGAAGAAATATTAAAATATGCTTGTTCGTGGATTGGAAAAATAGACTATGAATTAGGAGCAGATGGAAAATTAGTAAATGGTGGGAAATCAGATTGCTCACACTATGTACATAGAGTATATGAACATTTTGGATTAATGAATAAGTTTGTTCATTCTCTTGATTGGGGTAAAGGTGGTGACAATGGTGGATGCCCTGGAACTGAAAACAGAGGAACAGATATGTCTAAGGCTTCACCAGGAGATGTTATATGGGAACATTATGGCTCTGGTTCACATAATCACGTATATATATATATGGGAAAAGATAAAAATGGAAAATATAAAAAGGTACAGTGTGCCAACACTAATCATGCACAGGGAGTTTACATTAGTAATGTTAATACTAAAGAAGTAGATGCAATATTACATTTTAAAGATTTACCAACAGATCCAAATGCATATTTTGATCCAGATACAGGAATTTTGCATACTTCTTCAGGAAATTCTACTTCTACAGGTGCATCTAGTTCTTCAACTGCAACAACTTCAACGACCGCAACAACTACAACAAATAATTCAACAAGTACTTCAAATTCATCATCTACAAATACTAATCAAGTTGCAGATATTTTAAAATATGCATGTTCTTGGGAAGGAAAAATAGGATATAAATCTGGAGCAAGCGAAGAATTAAGACAGGGAGGAAAAACAGATTGTGGTTTTTTTGTATATCATGTATATAAAAGATTTGGATTAATGAGCCACCATGTAGACCCAAGAAAATGGGTAAATGGAGCTCCTGGAACTGAAGAAGTAGGAAATGATTTATCTAAAGCTTCACCAGGAGATGTTATATGGAGAAGAGGTAGCAATGGTCGATGTCACGTTTCAATATATTTAGGAAATAAAAGAAGAGTACATAGTACTCCTGGACATCGGATTAAATATAGCAAATGTTTCAAATAGTGCTGTTCATAAGATATTTCATTTTACAGATTTGCCTAAAAATCCAGGAGGCTATTATGACCCAAAAACTGGAATATTGCATCAATCAAATGGAGCAACTGTTACTGGTGATAATAGCACAGGAGTATCTGGAGAAGCTATTATTCAGGAAGCAGAAAAGTATGTTGGAAAGCTTCCTTATGTATGGGGTGGTTCTTCACTAGAGACAGGAGCAGATTGTTCAGGATTTGTATGGGCAATATTAAAAAAATTAGGTCTTATAGATTGGGAGAGAACCAATGATGTAGGTATTAGAAGTAAAGGAACAGAAGTTGCAAGTTTAGAAGAGGCTCAAGCTGGAGATGTTATTTGTTATGCTGGACATGTCGCATTTTATGATGGACATGGTGGAATAGTACATGAAGCAGATGAGACCCAAGGATGTAAGCATGGAAATAATGCAGCATTTACTGACATTATTACTATAAGAAGATTTGCAAATGGTAATTCCTCTGGAACTGCAACTACAGATAATAGCAGTAGTGATAGTTCAACAAATTCAGGAACTTTTAAGGTTAAAGTGGTTACTTGGCAAGAAAATTCAGAAAAAATTGTTTCTACTGATTCATCAGAAAATATGAATCAAAATAATTACAGTATGAGTGAAATAACAATTCCTTATCAAGCGATTGTTGCACAATATAGAATGCCATTTAACTATTTATGGACAATGTTGGTGTATAGTAATAATGACAAAGACTATGTTTTTGATTTAGCTAATTTGGTAAGAAATAGTCAAATTGAAATTACTATTCACGACAATCTTCAAGATACAACAACTACAACAGTAGAAAGCCATACAGAAAAGTATCATTATGAAGGAGAAGCTGATGTTAAATTTAACTATACAAATACAATTCTTGCTGAAACACCTCAAACTCAGCCACCATTAGCTCAAGCTCAACCAAGTGTTACAACTTCTCAAGAAAGCACAACACAGCATGGAACTGCAACAGAAGATACATCATCTAAATATAGAAAAACAACAACTACTAGAAACAAAACAAATACATTAGATATAGCTTTAACATTGGCAGATACTTGGTGTGTAAAATTTGAAAAAGAATATGAGTATGATGGTTCATTAAAAGATAATTCTAGTTCAAGTTCAACTTATGAAGATCAAGTAGATGAGGAACAATATAACCAAATATCTAGATCATCTTTATTAAATAAAGTAATAAATAATGCACAAAATAATGCAATTAAAACTTTTGTTGAACAAAGAAAAACAGCAAGTATTAATTCAAAAGAGGTAATAAAAAGTAGTCAAAAGACAACACAGACTATAACAGATAGAAAGACCTCTACAGAGACTAATACTACAACAAAAAAATATACAGCAAAACCAGAGAAATACGACTTAGATGATACTCCAAAATTTGCAATTGTATTTAATAGGCATTATAATGCAAGAAGCAATATTTTAAGTGCAAAAGATTGGTTTTTTGAAGCATTAGAAAGTAATGCAGATACAGTAAATATGGTGGATTTAACAAAATATTTAATGTATAAGGCAACTGGTACAAATTATGGAGCTACTGATTTTTATGCAGTATTTAATAAGCTTAAGCAAAATTATACGAATATTTCTGGTGGAGTAGCAGGAGAAACAGGAGGAACAGGAGGAACAAGTGGTATAGATGGGAATCCAGGAAAAGTTTATGATTTCCTTTTATCTAAAGGAGTTCCTGCAGTTGGTGCAGCAGCTATAATGGGAAATATTGAAAATGAAAGTAATTTTTCACCTACGGTTGTAAATAGTATTGGAGCTTCTGGATTATGCCAATGGTATCAAGGAAGAGCAACTGCATTAAAAGAATTTGCTAAAACAAAAAATACAGATTGGACAGATTTAAATACTCAGTTAGAATTTATGTGGAGAGAATTAGAAATTAGTTATTCAAAAGTAAAGGGTGTAATTATGTCTGCATCTGCAGAAGAAGACTTGGAATATGCAACTTGGTATTGGGGAAGCTATTTTGAAACTTATGATAGTGCAAACCAAGTAGGATATGAAACTTCAAGACAGTGGAAAGAGGAAAAGGAAAGATATGCTTCTGCACAAAAATGGTATTATGATTGGAAACAAAAACATACATCAAGTGGAACAAGCGGTACAAGTGCTGGAAGTGATACCTCTACAGATATTTCTCAAGCAATTTTAAGTAAAGCTAATGCAAATAGCACACCATGGCCAGGAAAAAATATGTGTCTACAATGGGTAGATGATGTATACAGTAGAGCAGGAATAAATCCAGATAGAAAAAGCACAGCATTCCGAGCATGGAAAGCACATGGTATTTCTACAGATAAAAATAATATTCCAATAGGAGCAGCAGTATATGGAACAGGAGTTAATAGTGAAGGTGCAGGACATGTAGGAATATATATAGGAAATGGAAAAGTTGTAGATAGTGTTAGTTCAGGCATAAATACATCAACACTTGACCAATGGATTTCATGGCAAACAGATACAATAGAAGGACATCGTGGATGGCTTGGATGGGGATGGGAAGACGGAAATAGAACAAGAGGATTAAAGTAAATTACAATTATAAAATCCAAGTATATACATAAAATATTTTAAAACAAATAAATAGATGAATATGTATGCTCTAAATAGAGTATACATATTCTAAAAATAAAAAGGAGGCTCAAATGAAGAAATTAAAACTAGTTATTAGTTTATTAATTATCGGTATAGTAATTTTAGGTTTGTTTTTAATAAAATTAATTCCTAGAACCCAAAAAAACAATTTCCAGCAAGCAAATTCTCAAAATCGTGAAAATCCTGAGGATGGCTTAGGAGCAGACAAGACTCTAAAAAAGCTTTCAAATACAAATATGTATTTTACTATAGAGAATATTTTGAATGACTATGTGTCTTATTTTCAAAACATAAATATGGATGTTAAACTTGAGCTTGGTAGAGCTAATACTACTGAATCTGAAGCTAGAGATAATTTTTATAAACAAAGTATTACAGCTGTAAAGACTTTATTTGACCAGCAATATAATGAGTATAAAAATTATGAGGAGAACCAGATAAAACAATATACAGCTAAATATAAAAATAAGTCAGGAAATTCAAACTACAATATAGAAATACAGGATATTTATGAAGGATATATTAGTCCAACAATTTCAGTTTATGTAGTATACTCAAAAATAAATGATGAAGATTTTAATTGTATGCTTAAGATAGATAGCAATAGCTCAAGATATTCTGTATTTTGGGAAGATTACTTGAAAGAAAACGATTATAATTATAATAGAACAGAAAAGATAGCAATTAATGAGTCAAATATAGAAGTAAATAATTACAATTATTTTATGATGGTATATGCAAATGATGCTATGATTGTTAATAAATATTTTGATAATTTTAAAAAAATATTAATATATAATCCAAATAAATTATATGAAATACTTGATAAAGATTATAAGGAAAAGAAATTTCAAAATTCTCAGAATTTTATTAATTATTTAAAAAGAATTAGTAATAGGTTTACAAATCTTGAAGTTACTAAATATCAATATAAAGATGATACAATAAAAATTATCGATAATTATGACAATTACTATACTTTTAAAATTTTGAGTTTAATGAAATATACAATAATGTTAGATAATTATACTATTCCAGATGAAGAAACTATTGAAATATATAATAAATCTACAGAGAACGAAAAAGTATATATAAATATAATTAAGTTTTTAAATATGATAAATATAAAGGATTATGAGAGTGCGTATAGCTTATTAGACAATAATTTTAAAGCAAATAAGTATCCTAAAATAGATAAATTTGTAGAGGCTATAAATAATAATATTTTTGACTTCTCTATAGTAGAAAGTGTTAGTAAATATACAGAATCTGGAAATAATAAGATATGTGATTTGAATATAAAAAATGGAATAATAGAAAACTCCAAAACAAGGAAAATGACCATAATTATGCAGCTTAAAGAAGGTACAGATTTTGTAATGTCATTCAGTTTTAATTAATCTCAAAAATTGAACTGTTCAAAACTAATGAACAGTTCAATTTTTGTTATCTATATACTGACTTGCAATTTCTTTTACAAGTTTTATTTGATTAGAAGCAACCACATCTTTAAATTCAAATTTATTTAATATTCTATTTATATAATCTTCTTTTTTTATTACTTCAAGATCATACTTAAAATTAATATCAAATATTAATGAAATAAATTGTATTATACTATCTGCTTTGGTTTTTATATTATTTCTATCACAATAAATATGTTTAGCAAAATTTTGCATTATTTCTTCTGATATTTTAGAATTATTGATTTCATCAATTTGTTCTTTTTTTGTCCAGAACATTTCTGCCCCTTCGTAAAAAATATCTAGTTTATCTGCATCCCTTATAATTTTTGCAAATAATAACTCTTCTTTTGAAAGATCAGTTTCTATTATAAATTTATTATGATTTTTTATTGCTTTTAAAATTATATTGTCAAATTTATTTTCTTCAATAAATTCGCGCAAATAATTTTCATTTTCTAAAATTTCTACGCCTAAATCTCCATGGTCTATTTTGGAATTTTTCTTTAATATATCTTTTTCTTTAATTTCTTCAAAATGACCTATATCATGCAAAAGACCTATCAAAGTGGCTAGCTCAATTTCTTCATTGCTTAAATTAAGGCTCTTAGCAATATTTTCTGAATTATTCATTACTCGAAATGAATGATCTAATTTTCTTTTCATTTTGGGAAATGTTAAATCATATTGATTAGCAAATCTTAAAAATTCTTGTTTAGCTTTTTGTATGTCCATAAAATTTGTATTCCTTTCTTTTATAGTGTATGTAATAATTGAATAATTTCTCTAAAGCAAAAAGGTATAGATTAACTTAATACATCAATTATATTATAAATTTTAAATAGATAAAATCAATTAGTATTTTATCAAAAAAATATATTTTTTGCAAGGAAAAGAGATAGGGTTGATTCCTATCTCTTTATAACTCGTTATATAGTATTGAAAATTTGTACAATCTAATGTGTATACATTCTGATTTATTTTGAGCTTATTATTTATTTTCTTGAATATATAATAAGTTTTGCACCAGTATCATTTAGCCAACTAATTAGTTGTGATTCTGTATAAAGAGCATTTAGTTGTACAGAAGTTTTCATATGATAGTGTTTTCCATCGAAATAGAATATTAATCCAGTATGTCTACCTGTTTTGCCCCACAAATTTCCACTTCCATTACGCCAATTAGTTGTATTAGCTATATCTGCCACTAGTTTTCCTTGTGAAAGAGCTTTTTTAACATTTGATATATTAGCAGATTCACGAGAAACTTTTATATTATAATAATTATTAATATCTTCGTTTTCATATACTGGTACGTTTTTTGATTTTTGCTCAGGGTGTGCAGATATTATTTTATTATATATTTCCAATAATGTATAATTTGTTCCATTTAATATATTAATAGCTTCTACATATGCACCAATCATTCCAGCATGTCCTCCAACTGTACCACCATGCCAAGGTAAATTTTCATGTGCACTTGCATGAGGTCTTGAAGAAACTCTAATTGCATGTTGTAAATCAAATGTTGGTTTTTCATCAACAGTTATGTTACATATTGCAGATTTTCCATATTTTGATGTTGCTGTTATTGTTGCTGAACCCTTTTTCTTTGCTGTTATTGTTACGCTTCCATTAGTTGTTTTTGAGCTACTTACACTTGCTACACTTGGATTTGATGATGTCCAAGTAATTTCTTTTGAGCTCGTATTTGTAGGATTAAAGTTTACTGTTAATTTTGCTGTTTTTTCTTCTTGTATTTTTAAGCTACTCTTATTTAAACTAATGCTTTTGGCTGGGATAAATCCAACTATTGTAAATGTTAGACTTAATCCGCTTTCTTTTTGAGTTGCAGTAATTTTTGCTGTTCCAGCTTTTTGAATATGTATTACTCCAGTTTTATTTACTGTTACAACACTTGGGTTACTTGAACTCCATGTAATTGTTTTATATGTAGCATTTGCTGGGCTTACTGTTGCTTTTAATTGTATAAATTTTCCTTTTTCTATTTGTCTCCACATTGGAGTAGAAGTTACTAATTTTGTTGCATTTA
>CAMMZC010000024.1 GCA_946529215.1 uncultured Clostridia bacterium | reverse complement strand
CTATTAATCCATCTGTTGTTTCAAATCTTGCAAATCTACGAATATTCATATTTTCACCAATTTTTGCAACTTTGTCTGTTAATACTTCAGATACTTTTTTTCCTGCTTCTTCGATGTATTCTTCATTTAATAATGCTTCTACATCTGCTGGGTTATTAATTGCTACTTGTTTTGCTAAAGCTTGTACAAAAGTTCTAAATTCTTCATTTTTTGCAACAAAGTCTGTTTCTGAGTTAACTTCAATTGCTGCTCCTACTTTGTTATCTTCACTAACATAAGCTAAAACTAATCCTTCTGCTGCTATTCTGCTTGATTTTTTAGCAGCTTTTGTTATTCCTTTTTCACGAAGATATTCTATTGCTTTTTCCATATCTCCATCTGTTTCTGTTAAAGCTTTTTTGCAGTCCATCATTCCTGCACCTGTTTTTTCTCTTAAATCTTTTACCATGCTTGCTGATATCATTTAAAAATCCTCCTTTATTATATAAAATTGAGTAGAGCAGTTTTGCCCTACTCTTATTTTTTTATTATTCAGTTACTTCATTAGCTACTACTTCTTCTATTGTTTCTGGTTCTTCTGTAGCTACTTCTTCTGAATCCTCTTCTGCAAGTTCGAAGCTTTCACCTTGATTTCCTTCGATAATTGCATTTGCCATAGCATCTGTTATTAATTTAACTGATCTTATAGCATCATCATTTCCAGGAATTGGATAATCTAATACTTCTGGATTACAGTTTGTATCTACAATACCTACTACAGGAATGTTTAGTTTTTGAGCTTCTTTTATAGCATTATATTCCTTTTTAGGATCTACTACAAATAATATGTCTGGAATTCTTTCCATTTCTTTAATTCCACCTAAATTTGCTTGAAGTTTTTCTAATTCTTTTTTAAGAATAATAACCTCTTTTTTAGGTAATACATCAAATGTTCCATCCTCTTGCATTGCTTCGATGTCTTTTAATCTTTGAATTCTTGTTTTAATTGTTTCAAAGTTTGTTAGCATTCCTCCTAACCATCTTTGATCAACATAGTACATACCACATTTTTCTGCGGCTTCTTTAATACACTCTTGTGCTTGTTTTTTAGTTCCTACAAATAGAACTTTCTTTCCTTCTTCTGATTGACTTCTTAAAAATTCATAAGCCTCGTCAATCTTTTTTGAAGTTTTTTGTAAATCGATAATATGGATTCCGTTTCTAGCTTGGAATATGAATTCTGCCATTTTTGGATCCCATCTTCTTGTTTGATGTCCAAAGTGAACACCTGCTTCTAGTAATTGTTTCATTGCAACTACTGCCATTTTAAATTCCTCCTTTTTTGTTATTGCTTCCATAAAGTTCTTTGCATTTTCAGGACCTCTTCGGCACTTCCCTTGATGCTCCCTTTATGTGTTTTTTCAACATTGAATAGTATATCATATTTTTTGTGCAAAATCAAGTGTTTTTTGAATTTTTTTACGCTTTACATAATTTTTATTATTTTCACATTTTATTTCGTTAATTATATTTTTTTCATTATTCTAAATTTCTACTAAAATCAAGTCATCTCCTATACACTTAATATCTTCCCATTTTATAACAATATCATTTACAGATGAAAAAAAATTTGCTATTTTATTTGAGCCTCCAGGAACTATAATTGCTGTTATTCTTCCTGTTTCTAAATCTGCACATACGTCTTGTACATACCCCAATCTTCTTGCATCTGTTATGTTTATTACTTCTTTATGTTTAAAATCCATACCTTTATCTTGCATAATATCACCCATTTTATTTTATGCAAATAAAGTAAAAAAATAGAACTATTGATTCAGTTCTATTTACACAATTTTTATATATATTTTTCAAAATATTACTATTTGATTTATTTAAACAGTCTCCTAATATGGTTTATCGCATTTTTTTCTAATCTTGATACTTGTGCCTGCGAAATTCCTATTTCTTCTGCTACTTCCATTTGTGTTCTTCCATCAAAAAATCTTCTTATTATTATTTCTTTTTCTTTATCATTTAATTTTTTCATAGATTGAATTATTGTTAAATTTTCTGCCCATTTTTCATCTGAATTTTTCTCATCTCTTACTTGGTCCATAACATATAAATTATCTTTTCCATCATTATAAACTGGTTCTTGTAAAGAGACTGGCGATTGTATTGCATCTAAACTATATGCAACATCTTCTGGAGTAGTTTCTAGTTCTTTGGCAATTTGCTCTATACTAGGCTCCTTTCCTGTTTGTTTTGTAATTCTTTCTTTACACTGTATTACTTTATATGCTAAATCTTTTACAGAGCGACTAACTCTAATACTATTATTATCTCTTAAATATCTTCTTAATTCTCCAGAAATCATAGGTACAGCATAAGTTGAAAATTGAACATTTTGTTCTAAATCAAAATTGTCTATAGCTTTTATTAATCCAACACATCCTATTTGAAATAAATCATCTGCACTTTCCCCTCTCCCGCATAAATCTTTGAATTACACTTAATACCAATCTCAAATTTCCGTTTATAAATTCTGTTCTAGCCTGTTCATCTCCATTTTTCACTTTTTTTAATAGTTCTTCTTTTTGTTCTTTGCTTAGTATTGGTAACCTCGATGTGTTTACGCCACATATCTCTACTTTGTTAAGCAAAAGAAAAACCCCCTTTAGAAATAATTTTTATTATTATTTCCAAAAAAGGTTAATTTATACTTTTGGCATTAGTATGCCATTTTGCCCCATTCCCTTTAGCATATCAAAATAGAACTGGTCCCTATTGCTTACTCTACAGTAACAGATTTAGCCAAATTTCTTGGTTTATCTACATCTAAGCCTTTTTCTTTAGATATATAATATGCTAAAAGTTGCAAAGGTACTATAGTAACAATAGGAGATAACCAAGTTTCAGTTTCAGGGACTCTAATAACATTTGTAAAAATTCTAGTGTCAAGTGTTTGTGCAATTTTTTCATTTATTACAACTGTTGTAACTGCTCCTCTTGTAATTATTTCTTCAATATTGCTTACTGTCTTTTTTACTAAATTAGGATCTGTCATTATTCCAATAACATTTATTCCTTTTTCTATTAATGCAATAGTTCCGTGTTTTAGCTCTCCTGCAGCATAACTTTCACTATGAATATATGAAATCTCTTTTACTTTTAAAGATGCTTCTGTAGCTGTTGTATAGTCAATTCCTCTTCCCAAATAAAATACATCTTTTTCTTTATACATTTGTTTTGCTATTTCTTGAATTTGTTCTGTTGACTTCAAAATGTCTTCTATCTTGTTTGGTAAAACAAGCATTTCTTTTATTATATTTTCTAGTTCATGTTTTTCTATATTTTCTAAAATTTGTGCAAAATACATTGCAAGCAAAACAAGTAAAGTTATTTGTGATGTATATGCTTTTGTTGAAGCAACTGCAATTTCTGGTCCTGCATGAGTGTATATTGAATAATCTGCTTCACGAGTTATAGAGCTTCCAATTACATTTGTTACTGCTAAAGTTTTTGCTCCTTTTTCTTTACATAGCTTTAATGCTGCAATTGTGTCTGCTGTTTCTCCTGATTGAGTGATGAAAATACATAAAGTTTTTTCATCTACTAAAGGATCTCTATATCTAAATTCTGAAGCAATATCAACTTCTGTATGGATTTTGCTTAATCTTTCAATAGTTGATTTTACAGCTAACCCTGCATGCATCGCAGTACCACATGCAACAATATATATTTGTGTTAAGCTTTGAAGATATTCTTTTGAAAAATCTAATTCGTCAAATTTGCATATTCCTTCATTTACTCTAGTTCCAATAGTTTCACGTATTGCAGTTGGTTGCTCGTATATTTCTTTTAACATATAATCTTCATATCCGTTTTTATCAGCTGCCATTGCATTCCATGTAATTGTATCAGATTTTTTGTTAAATTCTTTTAAGTCTTTGTCAAAAAATCTTATGTTATCTCTTGTAAGCATTGCAAATTCTAAATTTTCTAACAAGTAAAAATCTTTTGTATAACTTAAAATTGCTGGAATATCTGATGCAATATAGTTTTCATTATATCCTTTTCCTATTACTAATGGACTGTCTTTTCTTACAACTACCATTATATCTGGATTCTCTTTTGAAAGTACTTCTATTGCAAAACTTCCTATTAACTTATCTGTAGCTTGTTTTACTGCTTTTACAAATTTTAATTCATTGTTATTTTCGTCGTTAACATCTTCTTGGCTAGTTTTTTCTTTGTTATAAAAATAATGTATTAAATTCGGTATAACTTCTGTATCTGTATCAGATTTGAAGCTATAGCCTTTTTTTTCTAATTCTTTTCTTAATTCCACATAGTTTTCAATTATTCCATTATGTACAACTGCAAATTCTTCATTGCTATCTGTATGTGGATGTGAATTTATTTTTGATGGCTCACCATGTGTTGCCCATCTTGTATGTGCAATTCCAATACTTCCTTGTAAATTCTCTATCTCTTTTTTCTCACACAAATTGCATACTCTACCTTTATCTTTTTGAACTTCTATTTTTCCGTTTTCCATAACTGCAATTCCTGCAGAATCATATCCTCTATATTCTAGTTTTGCAAGTCCTGCAAGCAATATAGGTGCTGCTTTTTGTTTTCCTATATATCCTACTATTCCACACATATTTGTACCTCCCTGTATTAGATTAATTTTCATTATAGCAAAAACTTTTTTAAAATTCAACATATATTTTTAATTATATTTGCCCCAATACTATTTAATTTTTCATCAAGATTTTCATACCCTCTTAAAATATATCTTATATCTTCAATCTCTGATTTTCCTTTTGCTCTTAAAGCCGCTAAAACTAAACTTGCTCCACCTCTTAAATCTGTAGATTTTACTTTTGCGCCATAAAGTTTTCTTGCACCTTTTATTATTAGAGTTTTGCCTTCTATTTTAATTTTTGCTCCCATTCTTTGCAATTCTCCAGCATATTTAAACCTATTTTCAAAAATATTTTCAGTTATAATTGATGTACCTGATGCAGTAGCTAAAATTGCTCCAAATATTGCTTGCATATCTGTTGGGAAGCCTGGATACGGCATAGTTCTGATATCCACAGCTTTTAATCTTTTTGGTGCTTCTAACTTTATTACATCTTTTTGAAGCTCTATTTTACATCCCGCTTCCTCTAACTTATATATTACAGGTTTAATATGCTCACTATTTGCTTTTTTTAGCTCAATTTTTCCACCTGTAATTGCTGCACTACATAACAAAGTCCCTGCCTCAATTCTATCTGGCATAATATTATAACTTACATCATTTAATTTATGTACTCCTTTTATTTTAATTACATGTGTTCCTGCTCCTTCTATTTTAGCACCCATTCTGTTTAAAAAGTTTTGCAAATCCTCTATTTCGGGTTCCATTGCAGAATTTCTAATTATTGTTTCTCCTTTGCCTAATACTGCAGCCAAAATAATATTTTCTGTTGCTCCTACACTTGGAAAATCTAAATTAATTTCTGTTCCATTTATCTCCTCTGCTGTGCATATAATTTTACCAAAATTTTCTTGAACAGTTATTCCTAATTTTTCAAATCCTTTTAGATGTAGATCAATTGGTCTTGCTCCAATATCACAACCTCCTGGATACGAAAATATTGCTTTTTTATAGCAACCAATTAATCCTCCTGCAATAATTACAGAAGATCTCATCTCTCTCATTAAATTTTCTGGTATTTCTTGATTTTTTACATTTGAAGAATCAATTATTACCTTATTTTTGCTACATTTTACTTTACAACCTAATCTTTTCAAAATTTCTATCATCATCTGAGTATCGTGGATTTTTGGTACATTGTATAGCTTTGATACTCCCTTATTTAGTATTGTTGCAGCCATTATAGGAAGTGACGCATTTTTTGAGCCTGAAACTATCAGCTCCCCCTCTAGCTTTTTTCCTCCTTCTATTATATAACTTGACATTTTTCTCCCTCCAATTGGTGTCGGTTCTTTTCTGTTGGTGTCGGTTCTTTTTTGTAAATTCTTTTGCCAAAAACCGACACCTTTTGAAAAAACATTTTATTATATTTTATGTCAAGTTCGTGTATTGTGTGAATTTCAATTTATGGAGAAAAACAAAAGCGTGATTAAAAAAATAATCTTTTAGATTACTTACACTCCATCTTTGTTCATGCAGAAAGGTGATGATTATTTTAAAATAACCATCACCCACTAATAAATCTATACAACTTTACATTCTTTTCCTTTAAATGCTACACAATATGTCAATATCTTTTGCACTTTATCTAATTCAATCTCTTCATAATATTTTTTATTTTTTATTTGTTCTTTTCCCTCAATTGCCACTTTTTCTATATCTTCATTTTCTTTTGCAACTTTAAATTCTACTATTATTCCTACACTTCTATCTATTTTTTCTATCATTATATCAAATCTTCCTTCTCCTGCTTCTCTATTTGATTTTACAATATATTCTTTATTCATAAAACTTACAAATAATCCTAACATATATCCATGATAAAAGTTTTCATATTCATCATAAAATGACATACTTTTTAATGCCTCATTTAATGTTTTTTCTATTTTTGCTTTATCTTCATTTAAAATATATCTTGAAAGTTCAAATAGAGCTATATTTGGCATTTGTATTTTGGATGTTGTCCATTTTGAAATTATATCTGTATATACTCTTTTTACTTCTGCATTTGGAATTCGTACATCAATAATCCCCTCATCTTCTATGTGTTCTTTATTTTCTATAGTTAAATATCCTGAAAATAGTAAAAAATTTCCTATTACATTTATTGCATCTTCAGATTGTACTGCCTTTAAATCTAAAAATGTTATTTTGTCATTATATTGTATTTTTACTTCTTCTCCGAGTATTAATTTTTCTAACATTTCTGATGTTCTTTCTTTTGATCTATCAAATAAATCCTTTAGTAATTCATCACTACTTGTATTAACCCAATATGGCATTAAAGTTTTCTCTTCTGCATAGTTTAAAATACTCCAAGGATTGTATATTTCTTTATTTCCAAACTTATATCCATCATACATTTTCTTTACTTCTTCTGTTAACTGCAATCCATAATGTTCTAATAAATCTTTTGTCTCCTGTTCTGTAAATCCAAAATATTCATCATATATATCTTTTTCTACTGAATATACTTTTACATTATTTATATCACTAAATATACTCTCTTTGCTTACTCTTAGAATTCCTGTCATTACTGCAAATTTTATACTATTATTTGTTTTTAATCCATTTCCAAATAAATTCTTTATGAAAAGTACAATTTCATCATAATAACCATATAAATATCCATTTTGTATTGGCACATCATATTCATCTATTAATAATATTGCTTTTTTGCCATAATATTTTTCCATAGCCTGTGATAACATTTTTATTGCTTTTTCGTATTCATCTTGATTTGCTTCTTTATATAATATTTTTGTATATACTTTTTTTTCATCATCATCTAATACATCCATTAGATATCTTTTGTTTGCAAATACTTCTCTAAATTCTTCTCTAATTATTGCATACATATGCTCCCAATTATCTGATTTCATACTTTTAAAGTTTAGATATATTACTGGATATTTTCCTTGTTCATCTTTATATTGGCTTTTGGCTATATATAAACCATCAAATAAATTTTTATTACTTTCTGCTTTTTCAATATTAAAAAATTCATCTATTGTAGATATCATAAGCGATTTACCAAATCTTCTTGGTCTTTGAAATAATGTTACGTAAGCTCCTTTATCTAATAGCTCTTCAATCATTTTTGTTTTATCTACATAATAAAAATCTCCTTCTATTATGTCTTTTAAAAAATCTCTGCCTATTGGAATTTTTTTCATATATGCTTACACTCCTCTCTCTTAAATTGGATTAAAGATATTACTTTCAATACTTCTCGAATTTTAACTTATATAATTATTTTACTATATAAATAATAAAAAAGCAAGAAATTTTCGAAGTTGCTGAAAAAGTAGTTTTCCCTTTAATCTCCTATTTTAACTTCATAACTAATCTATTTATTTTTTCCCATAAGATTTTATACCATTTTTTATTATTAATTTTTACCAATTCATTAGTTTTATTGGAAGAAACTATATTGTGTGAATTATTATTAAATAAATTATCTCGTTTATATTCTTCGCTTTTTCTTTCTTCTATCAAGCTATTATCATACATTCTTTGTTCTCTTATTTTCTGTTTTTGTTTTTCTGTAGCAATATATTTCTCAAAATATGTAGCAATAATCGCTTTAGCTAATTTTGAAACCTTTTGTTCTTTCATTGTAATATTGGGATTATATATAAATTCATGATTTTTGTTTTCATTTTTTTGTAATATCTCAATTTCAAATTTCGGAATTTTTTCTAAGTCTTCTTCTTTAATATACTTTAAAATTTCTAAAACTTCCGTGCAAGCATTGCTAAATTCTTGTTTTTCAATTTTAACCATTTAAAACGACTCCTTTGTTAATTTATGAATCTATTCTGCTTTCTTTTAAAAGTAATTTTTCTTTGTCTAATATTGCACAAACCGCCTGCATATATGGAGTATCAGCTAATATTTCAGGATCTTCTGCAACTAAGTCACTCAAACTTTTTTTCTTTGTTTTTTCACCTTCTTTATCAATAGCTTTTATATATTTTGCCGAAGCTTCTTTCATTATTTTGAATCCATTTTCGTTTAGATTATACACAAAATTATCATGTGAATAAATATTTTTTCTTGTTGAAATATGATTTTCTCCAAAATCCCAAATTGCATATTGCTGTTGAAATTCTAATAATGTAGTAGAATTTTGAGCTATTTCTAAAAATGTTTTTGAAGCCTTATAAAATGAGCCTCCATTTTGAAGTATCCAGTTTTCAATTCCTACTGCACCTAAACCACCTCTAGTATCTAGTTGTCCTTGATCTGGAGCAGGTCCATTTTTCTTCTTATATGCTCCTGCGTTTTTCAACATTTTTTTTGCTAATAAAATATTAGCTATTACTATTTTATATGTATTAATATCTTTTTCCCTTATAGCATTTAAACGATCCTTTATAGATTCATCTGTACTATATTCTATTTCATTTGTTCTTTCAGTAAACGTTAGATCAATATCAATTTCTTTATCTAAACCTTCAATTTTAACTCCTTTATACTTAAAATCTCCAGTGTCAGTTTCTGTTTTTTCTCTAATTCCCAATCTTCCTAATTCTTCTCTTAAAGTCTGCTTAAATTCTTCTGGTTTATCTGACAATATCTTATCTAGTCTAATCATAAAGTCAAAGTCCCCATCACCAGGCACATTAGTTCCTCTTCCAGTCGAACCTGTATCTATTATCTCTATCAATCCTGGTGTTAAATCTAATCTTCTTTCTTTTGACATTTTATATCCGCATTTTTTAATAGCATTATTTAGTATTTTCAAAACTTTATTTCTTCTAACTTCTGCATCTCTTGAATTTTTATCTACTAGTACAGCAATCTTTTTTGCTCCATCATTTATAGCAGTTTCATCTAATACAAATTCACTTTCATTATAATAGCTTAAGCCTTTCATTTTATCTTTTATTTCAGTATACATTTCTTTAGTAAATATAACTTTTCCTGTTCTATCAACTATTGGAATATAAAATCCATTTAAGACTATTTCTAAACCTAACTTATCAACATATCTATCTGCAATAATATATTTTATATTTGTCGAGCCAATTCCTGTCCTTATTCCATATGCAGAACCACTATTGCTAAAAACTTCTTTTTTATTTCTATTTGCTTTCAATACTTCGATGTTCTCTGGAATAACCTTTCCTTGTTCATTTCTAGTTTCAATAAAGTCTTCTCCATCAAAAACCAGCATTATTGTTCCTAAATTTTTCCCATCAACACATGAATTTGTAAAGTTTTTTGCAGTTGTTAATTGATTTAGTGTTTCACTAAATGATTCTTTTTGTTCTAATACTTTTTGAACATCAGCATCAAGTGGAGTAGCATCATGATTTGCATTTCCTCCCAAATAATCTTTTGCTACAATTCCATTTTGAAGCATTGAAGCAAAATATTTTGTATCTGCTATCCCTTTTACAAAATCTCCAGCTTTTAATTCAACAAATTCTTTGACTTTTTTATTTCTTTCTTCTGCTTTATTTTTTGCATCTAGCATCATTTGCTTTGCCCCATCCAAACTATTAACTCCAGCCCAATATCCAAATGTTTTTACTACTCTATCTGCTAAATTCATATTTTTTAAATATGGATTTGATTTTTCAAGCAATGCGTCTAATTCTCTTAAATCTTCTATAACATCATCTTTGGTCTTTCGTTTTTCTACCATCCTTCTTCCATAAGATGATTCATTATATAATGTATTTAAAATATCTCTAAATTTAGTAAGTATTTCTTTATCCTCTTCACTAAAATTCTCAAATGTTTCTTTTTTGTTTATAATTTTTTCATATAATTTGTTTCCTCTTTCAATTGTATTCAAATAGTCTCTTAAATTTCTGCTATTCGATTCTAATGTGCATCTTAATAAATCAGAGAAAATAATATGAGAACGTTCTTGTCCACTTGCCTCTTTTAAAGAAGGAATGTTTCCAATTGAAGCATCTTTTTTTCTTGCATCTTCTCCTAAAAAATTAGGATGTAGTTCTCTAAATACCATAAATCTTTTTGTTGCATTTGGCACATTAGATGTTATATATATGTTTTCAATTATTTTTAGTGTTTCATCATATTCTTCAGGCTCTTTTTCTAATATTTGCATCGCAACTTCATTTTTTATTCTTCTTAGTTCAGCTGAATTACTTTTACTTAATTCCTGTAATATATGAATGCCATCTTTTTGTTTGTTTGCATCTAATGAAAAAATTGTACTCATTATTTCTATATCATCAAATTCGCATAAAGTATTTATTTGGTCTTTATTAAGTTGTGGGCACAAATTCAATCCTTTTATTATATTTGCCATTGTAAATTGGTAATTATCTGTTAATTCTTCCCCATCAAATAAAAACATACTTACATTTTTTGTTGCATTAATTAAATTTGAAATATTATTATCATCTTTTATATTAAATCTATATAAATTTTCAGGAGTTATATATTTTAAAATATTGTCTTGTCCTAAATGTTTTATAACATTAGCCATTGTAATCCTTAAATTTTTATCACTAATATTTTGTCCTTCAAATAAAAAATCTTCTGCTCTTTTTGTTGCTTTTATTAAATTAGTAATATCAGTATCATTGGCAATATTAAATCTTAACAAAACTTCTGGATTTAAATATTCTATTATCTTATCAGTTCCCATTGCCTTTAGTACATTTGACATATTTAAACTTGAATTTATATTTTGTCCTTCAAAAAAATATTTTTTTTGTTCCTCTTCTGATAACTCTCTTATTTTAAATCTTATTAGCGAAGATACGTCATAATTACTTAATCCCATTTGGCT
>CAMMZC010000023.1 GCA_946529215.1 uncultured Clostridia bacterium | reverse complement strand
CATCTTTTAAAGTTACTGCTGGAGTTTGTGCTTTTTCATTATATGTTAATGTTGTAGCACTTAATTTAGTACTTACTTTTGCTATATTTGTTTTGGTTAAAGGTGTTGGCGTAGGAGTTGGAGTAGGTGTTGGCGTTACTTCTGAATCTGAAACTGTTACTTGGCATGTTTTATATATTCCATTTGGCAATGCTGCTTTTATTATTGCAATTCCAGTTTTCTTGGCAGTTACATATCCAATTCCATCAACTGTCGCAATACTTTCATCTGAAGAACTCCATATTATTTTATTATTTGTTGCATTTTTTGGAGTAACATCTGCTTTTAACTGTATTGTTTTTCCTTTTTGTAGTGTAACTTTTGTATTACTTAATGTAATTTCTGTTGCAGATACAGTCCATTTTGATTCTAAGTATGTTATCCATGTTGGATGTCTTTGTGCTATTTCCTGTACTTGTGTTGCAGATATATATTCTATTATTCTTAATGTATCTCTAGAATCTATTACATTATCTTGATTTATATCAGCATAAATAAGCTCATCATTTGTTAGAATCCACTCAGGATGATTTTGTCTGATTTTTGGTATAGCTGAAGCTGCAATATGTTCTAGAATTCTCATTGTGTCATTTGGGTCTATTTCTCCATTTCTGCTAATGTCACCTATTTTTATTATATTTTCAGCTGCGTTTTCTATTTTTGGTATAATACAAAAAAACATAGCTATTATTATGATTGGGATTATTATCTTTTTTAAATTTTTCATAATCCTTCCTCCTTCCATAATCTTTTGATACAATTATATTATACCATATTTTAGCGTTTTTGTCAATTTTTTATGTTTATCTTACTCACTTATAGTTATAAATAAGTGTTATTAGGTCTATAGGAAAACAATATTTCTATACATTAAAAAAACTTCTTATTAGGCTTTTACCTAATAAGAAGTTTATATAATAAGAGAAAAAGTATTTCTAGTTCTTATATCTACTTAAAAACATATCCATTTTGTTTAAAAATTCATCATTTGTCTTTGTTTTAACCATTTCTTGAATAATATGTTCTGTAACATCTGCTACAGGAAGATTATTTAAAGCTTTTCTAATTGCATAAACTGTTTCAAGCTCTTTTTTAGACAATAGTAAATCTTCACGTCTTGTACCAGATTTATTAATATCTATTGCAGGGAAAATACGTTTTTCTGAAAGTTTTCTATCAAGATGAACTTCCATATTTCCTGTACCTTTGAACTCTTCAAAAATAACATCATCCATTCTACTTCCAGTTTCTATTAAAGAAGTAGCAAGAATTGTTAAGCTTCCTCCAAACTCAATGTTACGAGCAGCACCAAAGAACTTCTTAGGTTTATGTAAAGAGGCAGGATCAATACCACCTGATAAAGTTCTTCCTGATGAAGGAATTGTAAGGTTGTATGCTCTTGCAAGTCTTGTAATACTATCTAGTAATATAACAACATCTTTTCCATATTCTACAAGTCTTTTCGCTCTTTCTATTACCATTTCTGCAACCTTTGTATGATGCTCAGGTAATTCATCAAATGTTGAATAAACAACTTTTCCTTTTATAGAACGCTCCATATCTGTAACTTCTTCTGGACGTTCATCTATTAAAAGTACTATTAATTCACATTCAGGATTATTTTCTGAAATACTATTTGCTATTTCTTTTAAAAGAGTTGTTTTACCAACTTTAGGCTGTGCAACGATTTGACCTCTTTGTCCTTTTCCAATTGGTGAAATTAAATCTATAATTCTAGTAGCATAATTAGTAGTTTTTGTCTCAAGTCTTAATCTTTCATTGGGATAAATAGGAGTAAGTTCGTCAAATCTTTTTCTTTTCATTGCCTTTTCTGGATGCTCTCCATTAACTTCTCCAACGAAAATTAATGATGGGAATTTTTCTCCTTCTTTACATCTAGAAATACCTTTAACTAAGTCTCCTGTTTCAAGTCTAAATCGTCTAATTTGAACAGGTGAAATATAAACATCTTTCGGAGTAGACAAGAAGTTTTCTCCTCTTAAAAATCCATATCCATCTGGTAAAACTTCTAATATTCCTTCAATTATTTCATCTTCTTCATTATTAACTTGATAAGAAACTACAGCTTCTTCTACATTTTCTTCTGCATCATTATCTGCATCATCATATTTTTTTACTTCAGTAGTTTCTTCTTTTTCAGTTTCTTTTTCATCTACTTCTTCTATTTCAGTATCGCTATTTTCGACTTCATCTACTTCTCTTAAAATGTCTATTAATTCCTCTTTTTTAAGTTTAGAAATATTTCTGATATTATTTTCCTTTGCTAATTTTTTTAGTTCTATTAATGTCATGTTTTCTAAATTTGACATAAAGTTCCTCCTTAAAATAACTTTATTATTTTCTATATAATATTTGTCCTTGTAAAATCAATAAAATATTTGTCTAGTATTTGTTATAATTTATATATGTTAGATTATCGTGTTACTAATAAGTACCCTAAATTTTTTCAATTCTTTATGGATTATTAAATAGAAAATAAACATTCTTGATATTTAACAATACTTATTATATCATAAAAATTTCTATTTGTGAAGACTATTTTTGAAAAAATTTTACAGAATTTTCCAAAGTAGTTGTATTTTGTTCTCCTGTAGTCATATTTTTTATTGTAATAACATTGTTTTTTATCTCTTCTTCCCCAAGAACTATTACATATTTTACATTTAATTTATCCGCATATTTAAACTTTTTAGCTATTTTTTTATTTTCAAAATCCACTTGAACTTTTATTCCATTTTCTCTTAAATATGATGCAACTTTTGCACATTCTTCATAATTATTATCCATAGAAATAACTAGAACATCAGCTATTGATTGGTTTTCTGTAGAAATAATGTTGTTGTCTGTTAGTTGGAAGAATAATCTTGAAAGTCCAATAGAAATTCCTACTCCTGGCATTTTTCTAGTAGAATAATATTCTGTTAAATTATCATATCTACCACCAGAGCATACACTTCCTAAATTTCTATATTTATTTAAAAATGTTTCATAAACTGTGCCTGTGTAATAATCTAATCCACGAGCAATTGTTAGATCTATTTTGAAGTTATCTTCTGGTACCATAAATATTCTAATAAATTTTACAACTTCTTTTAAGTCTGCAATTCCCTCATTCCATATTTCATTTGAAATATCCATCTTTTCAAGTGCTTCAATTTTTTCATCATTTGTTCCTGTAATAGAAATAAAGTTAATAATTGTATCTACTTTATCTTCAGGGATTTCTTCACATAATTCTTTTCTTACTTTATCTGGACCAATTTTATCAATTTTATCTATAACTCTTAAAATTTCTACAGAATTTTCTTTTACTCCAAGTCCTTGGAACAAACCATTTAAAATTTTTCTATTATTTATACAAATTGTAAAATCGTCAAATCCTAAATTTAAAAATGTTTTATATATTACAGAAGCAAGTTCTGCGTCATTTACAACAGAAAGCTCGCCATCTCCAATTATATCTATATCACATTGATAAAATTCCCTATATCTGCCTCTTTGTGGCTTTTCTCCACGATATACCTTCCCTATTTGATATCTTTTAAATGGGAAACTTAATTTATCATAATATTCAGTTACATATTTTGCAAGAGGAACTGTTAAATCAAAGCGTAATGCTAAGTCATTTTCTCCTTTATTAAATCTATATATTTGCTTTTCTGTTTCCCCTCCTGCTTTTGCAAGCAAAATATTTGCATCTTCTATAATTGGTGTGTCTAATGGTAAAAAACCATAGCTCTCGTAAGAATTTTTTATTGTTTCTCTCATTTTATTAAATAGGATTTGTTCATTTGGCATTAACTCCATAAATCCTGGTAATGTTTTTGGTTTTATTTGTTCACTCATAATTTCTTTGCCTTAATATATAATTAGTTTATTTTGCCTTATATATTTTGGCTTCCTCCTCTCTTTTTGCATAATAGAAAAGTATTAGCGATTTATTCTATCTAATTGTTAGCGTTTAAATTTGTTTTGGATATATTTTATCATAGATTTATTTATTTTTCAACGTTTTTGGAACTAAAATTTGCTTTTTTATGAAATGTGTGGTATAATAATAGTTAGACATTGAGGACTTTCCCTCTTGTTGAAACGTTAACGTCCCCATATATGGTGGCAGAAACCTTGCACGTGGGTTAACGTGCGAGAAAGGGAAAAAAATGGCATACTTTACATCGGCACAGACAATGAAAACACGTAAAGGCGTAGTCGTTACCCATCTTTATAAGAACGGGCAGCGAATCGCATCCGTAAGTCCTTGGCGGATTAGAAAATATAATCCGCCAATGCAAAAGTGTTTGGTGTGTGTGGTGAAGAAAAAGAAATAATATCCACACCCACGCCACCTGCCGATAAGTAAAACACGCCCTGCACATAAATCTTTGGATTTATGTGCAGGGCGTGTTTTTTATTTATTAAAAAATACAATCATAGCTCCAACTAAACAAAATATAGCTCCTAAAATTTTAAATCCTGCTGTGGCTTCATTTTGATCTCCAAAGCCGAACCATTTTCTAGTTAAAATTCTTGCGTCATAAACCATAATTGTGCCATACATCAAAAAAATTAAACCTACTACTCTTAATACTATTTGTAACATAAATATCAACCCCTTAAATCTCGATTCTACTTGTAAATTTATCTTCAATTAAGTTCTTTAATCTTAAATTCTTCGCTTGTTCCAATTTTGGATCATCTGCTATAATTTGTGATGCTAATTCTTGTATTTCTTTTAATTCTCTTATGTTTTCGAATAAATTTGCAATTTTAAGTTCAGGAACACCATGTTGTGCGGTTCCAAAAAAGTCTCCTGAGCCACGTAGTTCTAAGTCTTTTTCTGAAATTACAAATCCATCATTAGTTTGGCACATAACTTTCATTCTTTCTTTACATACTTTGCTTTTACCTTCATTTTTTAAAATGCAATAAGATTTATATTCTCCTCTTCCTACTCTTCCTCTTAGCTGATGAAGTTGTGCTAAACCAAATCTTTCTGCGTTTTCTATTATCATAATACTAGCATTTGGAACATCAACTCCAACTTCTATAACTGTTGTAGAAATAAGAATGTCTATTTCTCCGTTTTTAAATCTTTGCATTATATCATCTTTTTCTTTAGGTTTCATTTTTCCATGTAAATATTCTACTCTATATTCACTAAATACCTCTGTTTTATACTTTTCTGCAAGTTCAACTACAGATTTTAAACCTAAGTCATCATCTGATTCTTCTACTAAAGGACACACTATATATGCTTGACGACCTTCATTTATAAGTTTTTTAACAAATACAGCTAGTCTTTCATCATATTCTTTATTTACTGCATAAGTCTCAATCTTCTTCCTGTTTGGTGGAAGTTCATCAATTATAGAAATATCAAGATCTCCATAAAGAATAAGTGCTAAAGTTCTTGGAATTGGTGTTGCAGACATAACTATAACATCTGGATTATTTCCTTTTGCTACAATCGTCGCCCTTTGCTTTACACCAAATCTATGTTGTTCATCTGTTACAACTAAGCCTAAATTTTTAAAAACAACATTATCTTCTAAAAGTGCATGTGTTCCAATTAAAATATCTATTTCTCCATTTTGAAGTCTTTCTAAAATTTTCTCTTTATTTTTCTTTGTAACACTTGAAACTAAGAGTTCACATCTAATTCCAAATGGTTCCAACATTTTTGTGAAATTTTTCAAATGCTGGTCTGCAAGTATTGCTGTAGGTGCCATAATTGCGACTTGATATCCACTTTTAACAGCTTTGTATGCTGCAACAATACTTACAACAGTTTTACCTGAACCTACATCACCTTGCAAAAGCCTATTCATAGCAGTATCTTTTTCCATATCTTTATCTATCTCATCAAGTACTCTTTGTTGTGCATTTGTAAGATTAAAAGGTAATGTTTGTATAACATCTTGCATTTTTATATTTGAATTAAATTTTATGCCTTTTTCATCAAATTTCTGCCCTTCTTTAAGCCTAAATAATGCAAGTTGCAAAGCAAGTAATTCCTCAAAAACAAGCCTATTTTTAGCTCTTGTAAAATCCGAATTTGATTTAGGAAAATGTATGCTTTTGTATGCTTCATTTATATCAATCAATTTGTATTTTTGCAAAATATAATCAGGTATATTTTCTTCAAGATTTCCATACACTTCATCTATTCCAGATTCCATAATCTTGCGCAAAACATTTTGTGTTAGACTACTTGTTAAAGGGTAAATCGGAACTATTTTACCTGTATTTTTATCAACTCCATCTTCATCAAAAACAGGAGATTTCATCTCAAAAGTTCCACCTTTGTTTTCTATTTTGCCATAAAAAGTGTATTTTTCTCCAACTTTAAATTTATCTTTCAAATATTTTTGATTAAACCATGTAATAACACAGCTTGAACTATCATCATTTACAACCAATCTGTAGATAGAAAGCCTTCTTGCACGAATTTCTGTAATTTTTGTAAGTGCTGTTGCCTTAATTAAAACTGTTTCTCCATCTTCACATTCTGCAATTTTCTTTGGAATACTTCTATCTTCATGGTTTCGTGGAAAATATGTAATCAAATCCTTTAAAGTATATATATTTAATTTATTTAATAATTTTACTCTATTTGGTCCAACTCCTTTTACGAATTGGACTTCTTTGTTTAAATCCATTTTTACCTCTCATTTGGGGACGGGGCAAAAATTCACTTTACCCCTGAAGTTACTTGTAGTTGATTGTTTTTTGCTATTGGTATAGGTATTTTTTTATTGAATTCTCTTATTTTTAGAAACGTCCCTTTTATGTATATATTTAACCATAAAATTACAAATATTGCAATGACTTTTTAAATTTTTCAAGATAATATTTGAGTTACTAAGACTTTTTATAAAAAATGTTAAATTATCTCAAAATTTTATGAAAATATTAAACCAAATATAAAAGAACTTAATGCTATAACACATTTAGTTCTTTTTAAACCTTAATATTTTATCCATTTAAATTAAATCATACTAATTTTATCTTTGGTCTGTACCTCCTGGATTTTCTTCACCAGATATTGTTTTTTGAGATATATTATCTGCTACTTGTTCTAAATTTGTAGAATCAATATTTCTTTTAATATCTGCTTCTGCAATATCTCTTGTAGTAATTATAGCACTATTGTTTTTTTTCATTTCTTTTATAAGATATCCATATCCATTAAACTCATGTCTTTCCTTATCAAACCAAGAGGATAACTCACTTAAATCTATATCTATGTCTCTAAGTTGTACGTCTTTAATGTCATGTTCTTTTATTTCTGACATAAATGCATTATACGCAGAATAAGCCAAGTCTGATAATAGTTTTGAAAGCTCTAAGTTAAATATTATTGATTTAGGATTAGTAATATTTTCTATTTTTTGAGGAAAATCCATTATAAAGCTTTTTTCCTGTAAATCATATATAAAATGCATTGGAAGAGATTTATCATCATGAATCATAACTAAATTGCCTTCATATAAATTATCTTTAACTTTTGTTGAATTTTCTTTGTATAAATCTCTAAAATCAGGATCTAATTTGGTTAAATCATATCTATTTGTTTTTCTGCATGCTCCAAAAGAATCATCTATATACATCTCATATAGAAGACCATCCCTAAAAGAAGGGTATGCACAGATTTCTTGTTTACTTGATGGCTTTTCGATAAGAATTTTTTCAAGTTTCCAATAATTATTATGTGTAAATAAAAATGAAATATCAAATCCATCTCTTTTCATTAAAAATTCTATGTTTAATATTTTTTCCATATATTTGTTTTCCCTTCTCATATCATATATTAGCCTATAATTAAAATTCATTCTATAATACTATATTAATTTTATATCATTTAAATAATGCAACTTTCTCATAAACTCCTTTTGTTCTTGATTTAATAGATATTCCATATTTAAATATGATAATATTGCAATTGTATCATCACTTACATTTTGGTCTTTAAGTTTTTTTGAAGTGTCATATTTCCAAGTATAAGTATTATCTTTATTACTTTTTATATAATTTATTACATTAGTTGGAATTTTTTTGTAATCAGTTTCTGAAAGATATTTTAAAATTTCATCTACTTCTACAAATCTTTTATTAAAATCTATCATTGTCTTTCTCCCCACCTTAAATCACAGCTTTTTTACATTATTCAAACATTTCTAAAAATCAAAGTGAATTTTTCCTCCGTCCCCAAATTCACTTTCAGATTTTTTGTAATTTAAAATCTACCCCATCTGCACTAATTAATTTTAATTCTATTTCATCTATATTTCCATTTACAGCGTCTTTTAAAGCTGGACCATGTAAGTGACCATAATAACATTTTTTTACGTTAAATTCTTTTAAAATATCAATAAAAGGTGATGGCTCATTTTTAAGCAAATATGCTTGTGTAATTGGAGGATAATGTAAAAAAGCAATAATTTCTTTTTCATCTCCATATTTTTTAATCCCATCTTGCAAAGAAAGCTTAAGCCTTCCTGCTTCTCTATCTATAATCTTTTTATCTTCCTCTGAATCTTCCTCTAGAAGAGACCAGCCTCTTGTACCGCTTAATATTTTATCTTCTACTTCAAAAGAATTATTATGCAAAAAATCTATATTATGCATATTATTTTGTTCTAAGACTTTTTTCATATTTGTTATTGTTGTCCACCAATAATCGTGATTTCCTTTTAAAAGAATTTTTTTGCCAGGAAGTTCATTAATAAATTTAAAATCTTCTAAAGCATCTTGTATCTTCATAGCCCATGAAAAATCTCCTGCTAAAACAACAGTATCTTCTTCTTTTACTTTTGAAAGCCAATCTTGTTTTATTTTTTCTTCATGATTTTCCCAGTTGTCTCCAAAAATATTCATTGGTTTAGGATTTTTAAAAGATAAATGCAAATCTCCTATTGCATAAATTGACATTATTTCACCTCCGTGTATTTTGGATCATTTTTTTAGCGTGTTAATAATAGGGAATGGTTCTTTTTTGATCGCCTTTTATTTTAGTTCAGATCCACCCCATTCAACAACAGTATATCCTTTTCTTTTTGGTGTTTCCAAAATTTGCTCTTTAACTTCAATTTTATTATCTAAAGCTTTCCAATCCATCATTATTCTAATTAAATTGTCTGGTGCTGGTGTAATTGTTAATGGCATAGCATTGTTTTGTTCATCTATTGTTTCAAATCTAATATAGTTATAATTATTATTTTCCATTTTTGGTAACCAGTAAATTATAAATTCTTCCGCTTCTCTTTCATTTAATCCTAGAGTTTCAAGTTTTTCCTCAAGAAATTTTGCAGTATCTCCACCTTTTACACAAAATCCTTCAACCATATCTGTTTTTTTAGGAAGATTTTTTCCCTCCCAATATAAAGCATATAGTTTTCTGTTGCTTGTTATATCTATTAATGTTCCATCAGGGTTTGCAATTACGTTCCATTCATTTTTATATTTAGGATATGTGCATGATAAATATTGAGGATTTCCTAATTTTATAGATACTTTGTTTTTTTGAGTTGTATATATATATATAATTGGTTTTTCTGTTGATATTTCATTTGTTTCTATTTTAGTATTAGAATTCATATTATAATTTTGGTTTGAATCAAAATTTGTATGTGATTTTGTAGATGTATTGTTATCCAAATTCAAGTTAGAATTTGAGTTTGAATCTAAAGCTGATTGTTCACTATCATTCATAATTAATGTTACTAATAGACATATTATAACTAATATAATTAATAGTATTACAATCAATATTATTATTTCTATAGTCTTATTATTATTTTTTTTCATATTCGACTTTCTCCTTTATCTTCAAATTAGGCATAGCATTCAAATTTAATTCATGCAAATTACCTTTTATATAATTATAATATCCTGCTGAAGCAATCATAGCAGCATTATCTGTGCAAAGCTTCATATCTGGCATATAAACTTTTAAATCTGAATAATTATTTTCTAAATCTAAAAAAGCTCTTCTTATAAACTGATTTGCGGAAACACCACCTGCAATAGCAACTTGCTTTGCATTTGTTTGCTTAATTGCCTCTGCAACATTTTCAATTAATACTTCTGTAACAGCTTTTTCAAAACTAACACATAAATCTGCTTTATTTACATCTTTAGTATTGTGGTTATAATTAATTACAGCTGTTTTTATACCACTAAAACTAAAATCTAAGCTATTTTCAAAATGTGTTTTTGGAAGTTTTATGCAAGGCTTACCTTCTAAAGCAAGTTTATCTACTTTAGGCCCACCTGGGTAACCTAGACCTACAACTCTTGCTACTTTATCAAAAGCCTCTCCTATTGCATCATCACGTGTTTTTCCAAGCATTTCAAATTCTGTGTAATCTTTTACATTTATAATTTGAGTATTTCCACCTGAAATTAGAACACATAAAAATGGTGGTTTTAAATCCTTATATGTAATGTAATTTGCTGCAATATGACCTTCTATGTGGTTTACTCCGACTAATGGCTTGTTTAAAGCAAAACTTAGAGCCTTTCCATAAGATAAACCGACAAGCAAAGCTCCTACAAGTCCTGGCCCATAAGTTGGTGCTATTACATCTATATCTTCAAATGAAACATTTGCATCTTTCAAAGCTTTTTTTGTAACTCTTGTAATTGCTTCTATATGATTTCTTGAAGCTATTTCAGGAACTACTCCTCCATATTTTTCGTGTATTGGTATTTGTGTATCTATTACATTTGATAATAATTCTCTTCCATTTTTTACAACTGCAACTGATGTTTCGTCACAACTTGATTCTATTCCTAAAACTAATATATCTTTCATTTTTTGATCAATCCTTTTAAAGTTTAATTGTTATAATCCTTGTCTTTTTATATACTTAAAATTTATACGATTTTATTATAATAGCAAATTCATTATACTAAAGTAATATTATATATATTTAACCACAAAAAGACAAATATTGCAATGAATTTTCTTGATTTTTAACAAAAATAGGAATAGTAAAACACTAAAGCTTAACTATTCCTATATTATTATACCCCAAAAAGATTATTTCATTTCTTTTAATCCTGAATTAAATTCTTCTATTGGAGTACTGTTAAAATAAATCTTTTCAGGTGCTATATCCTCGCCAATACACCATTTTAAAGTAATTCCATAAATTTTTACTCTTTTAAAATTCTCTCTGTTTCTTAAGTTTTTATAATAATCATATTTTAGCATTTCTTTCATATCATATATTTTTCTTCTCCGTTTTGAAACTTAATATATAACAAAAAGTCTTCTAACGCTTTTACCTCTATAGGTAATTCTTCTATTTTATTTTCCATAATAAATCGCCCCTTTTACATTATTTTATTGGATCAATACTAAAGCCATTATTTCCATCTTGAAGAAATAGGAGATTTAGAAGGAGCTTATTCTAGGAGAATTAACATACAACATAGATTAGTTTATCAAGTATTTGAAGAAAAAAAGATAGTTAAAATAATCAGTTTTGGTCACATTATGAAAATATTTAATTAAATCGGAGTAGTAAAGCACTTAAGCTAAACTACTCCGATATTATTGTATATAAGAAAACCACGTGCTACGCGCGTGGTTCAAAAAAAGCGATAGCATT
>CAMMZC010000022.1 GCA_946529215.1 uncultured Clostridia bacterium | reverse complement strand
AAAAAGAAAAAATAAATATTTTATTTATAGATAATAATTCAATAGATTTAGAAATATTAAAAACAATTTTTAAAAAATATAATGTTTTAGGAAAAATTAAATTTAATAATAACGAAATATTTAATAAAAAAATAATAAATAAAATGAAAGGGATGATTGTATGCAATTAGCATTAGAAAACAATTTAAATAATAGTCTAACTAATAATTTGGAGGTAAAACAAAATAATTTTTTACAAAGTACGCTTGGAAAAGCAATTAATAATGGAATAAATATAGGGCTTAGATATGTACTTCCAAATTGGGCAGAGGATAAAGTAATAGAATTAAAAGATAATTTATTAAAGTATGGATTAAAGACAGGGATTTCAAAAACAATTCAATCTGTAATAGACACAGGAAAAAGTGCTATAGGGATAGTTACAGGTAATTTTGAAAATGTAAATCAAATAAATGAAGCAGTTAAAAATGGTGGAATAATTGATTCGGTTTCTGAAATTTTTGATTCGGTTTTAAATAAAATGTATTCTTCAGGAAAAATAAATAATACTACTTTTAATGTAATTAGAAGTGGAAAAAATTCAATTTTGAATAATGTAGAAAGAAATATTGAATCTACATTAACAAGTCAAATTACCTCTTCTCAAAGAATGGAAAATTATATAAATAATTGGAAAGATTATTTTAAAAATAAAGATTTTTCTGGAATGGAAAAAGAATATATAAAAATAAAAACAGAACTTAAAGAATTAGTTCCAATTGAAAACACAATAAATAACGCGAGAAATATAGAATTGCTTCATAATTTAATTAAAAATAATGGACAAGACTTTAATTTAAAAAAAGAAGAAATAGAATTGGTAAATAAATTAAGTTTGTGAAAAAATGAAAAAGTGTATTGACTTTTGATAACAAATATGTTATCATAGAAAGGAGAAGAGATGTATAAATATAAGACATATATGTATGAAGACAAAAATGGAGAAAGTGAAATAAAAAAATTTATTAAAAAATTGCAAAATTCAAATTCTAAAGATGAAAAAGTTTTAGCAAATAAAATAATATTGTATATAAGATATTTAAAGGAAAAACGGATTATCATTGGGTGAACCATATTTAAAGTATATTGCAGATGATATATGGGAATTAAGACCTAAAAAAGTTAGAATATTTTTATCATATTTAGGAGATGATAAATTTATTTTACTTAGCTATTTTATAAAAAAAACAAAAAGGACGCCAATAAGAGAAATAATAAAAGCAAAAAAATTATTAAAAAGTGTAAAAAGAGGTGATTAAAAGTGAATAGAGAATTTCAAGAATGGGAAGATTTTGAAAAAGAACTTAATATTACTCCTGAGCAGGAATCAGCAATACAATTAGAGAAAGAATTAATAGAAGCAACAATCCGTGCAAGAGAATCTGCTAATATGACACAAAGGGAATTAGCAGAAAAATCTGGAATGAAACAATCCGCAATTGCTAGAATAGAAAAAATGAAAGTATCTCCATCTGTAGATACACTAAATCATTTATTATTCCAACTAGGATACAGATTAAAAGTTGTTCCATTATCAGAAGAATAAGATAAAATTAATCGATAAAAAGGAGGATGAAGTAGATGGAATGTTTTATGTGTAAAGGTGAATTAGAAGAAAAAAGAGTTGACTATATGGAAGATTCAGATAATACAATTATTGTAATAAAAGATGTGCCTGCAAAAGTTTGCAAAATATGTGGAGAAAAATTTTATGATGATTCTACTGCTAAAATAATTTAACAAAAAGTAAAAGAATATAAAGAAAAAATTGCAAATATGCTATAAAGAAAATTAGAAAGAGAACAAAAAAATAAACACCGAAATTATTCAAACTAATTAATCGGTGTTTATTTTTCTTTATATATTTTTTTATTATATCTATACACATCATTTATTAGAGTATAGATAAAATCTATAGTTTCATCTGATGAATGTTTTAAAATACGATTTATTTTTTTCTCATAGGAATTTTTTGTATCATCACCAAAAAGAATAAAATCACTTGAAGAACCAGTAAAAGAGACAATGCTAGATAATGTATTTATACTTAAAGAAGATGCACCTCTTTCAATTTGACCTAAGAAAACCTCAGAGATGTCTATCATTTCGGAAAATTTTTCTCTGCTAAGAAACATAGCTTCTCTGAATGAGCGAATTCTTTCTCCTATTTCTATTTTGTTAATTTTATTATCCATAACACAATCAATTCCTTTCTGAATAAGGCAAATATAAGTAATAAAAAAATAATCACCTTATAAATTAAAATTATATAATAAAAAATTTTAATAGCTAATATGATAAAAGTATAAAAACAAAATATGATAAAAATATATTTAATCTTACAAAAAATAACAAGAAAAAGATGTCGAAAGTACGAAAAAATAAGTAAAAACTAATTAATTATAAAATAAAATGAAAAATTTGAAAAGCACTTGAAGTATAAAATTTGATATGCTATAATTTAATCACAAAAAATTTAATTCGCATAAAATAAAAATAGTACATTGAAAATTAAATATGTAATTCTGTATTTTCTTTTAAATTAAATAGTAATGGACTATTTATATTTTATGCAAAGAAAAATTTAAAAAAGAAAAGGGAAATATCGAATATAAATTTCCGTAATTTTTTACGGATTTTTTCTTGCAAAAATAAAAGATATTTAGTATAATACATAAAGAGAAAATAAATGAAAAGAGGTTGAAACAATGGAAGAAAGACATGACGGAAAGATTATAGAAAGAGACATAAACGAAGAAATGCAAACAGCATACATAGATTATGCTATGAGTGTTATCGTTTCACGTGCATTGCCAGATGCAAGAGATGGTTTAAAACCTGTTCACAGAAGAATTTTGTACACAATGCATGAAGATGGATTAACTGCGGACAAACCATATAGAAAATCTGCAGCAACAGTAGGAGATGTTTTGGGTAGGTACCATCCACATGGAGATGCTTCTGTTTATGATGCTATGGTAAGGTTAGCACAAGATTTCTCTATGAGATACAGGCTAATTGATGGACACGGAAACTTTGGTTCTGTAGATGGAGATCCACCAGCAGCTATGAGGTACACAGAGGCAAGAATGTCAAAACTTGCTGCATATATGATGACAGATATTGAAAAAAATACAATCGATTTTATGCCAAACTATGATGATAGACTTCAAGAGCCTACAGTACTTCCTGCACAAATTCCAGCACTTTTGGTTAATGGTTCATCAGGAATTGCAGTAGGTATGGCAACAAACATTCCACCACACAATTTAAATGAAATTATAGATGGAATTATTAAAATAATTGATGAAGATGAAGTTACAGACGAAGACTTAATGGAAGTTATAAAAGGACCAGATTTCCCTACAGAAGGTATAATTGTTGGTAGAGAAGGTATTAGACAAGCATATAAAACAGGACGTGGAAAAATTCTTTTAAGAGCAGAAACAGAAATAGAAGAAATGTCAGGAAACAAGCAAAGAATTATTGTTAATTCTTTACCATACCAAGTAAATAAAGCAAAACTTATAGAAAATATGGCACATCTTGCTAGGGAGAAGAGACTTGAAGGTATTTCAGAAATAAGAGATGAATCAGATAGAGAGCATAAAGTAAGGATTGTAATTGAACTTAAAAGAGATGCAAATGCTCAAGTTGTTCTAAATCAATTACTAAAAAATACTCAAATGCAAATAAGTTTTGGTATTATAATGCTTGCTCTAGTTGGTGGGGAACCAAAAATTCTTACATTAAGACAATGTTTAGATGTATATATAGAGCATAGAAAAGAAGTTGTTCTACGTAGAACTCAATTTGAACTTGATAAAGCATTAGCAAGAGCTCACATTTTAGAGGGATTAAGAATTGCTATTGATAATATTGACGAGGTTATTAAAATAATTCGCGAATCTTATGATGATGCAAAAGAAAGATTAATGAAAAGATTCAATCTTTCAGAAATTCAAGCTCAATCTATTTTGGATATGAGGCTTAGAACTCTTCAAGGTTTGCAACGTGAAAAAATAGAAGAAGAATATGAAGAATTAATGAAACTAATAGAACATTTAAGAGAAATCTTAAATAGTGAAACATTAGTATTCCAAGTAATTAAAGAAGAACTTCTAAAAATAAAAGAAAAATTTGGAGATGAAAGAAAAACTCAAATTAAAGCAGCAGAAGGAGAAATAGAAGTTGAAGATTTAATTAAAGAAGAACAAACTGTAGTTACTTTAACTCATTTTGGTTACATCAAGAGAATGCCAATAGACACATATAAGAGCCAAAGAAGAGGAGGAAAGGGAATAACAGGACTTTCAACAAGAGAAGATGATTTTGTTAAACAAATATTTACAGCATCTACTCATGACACAATTCTATTCTTTAGCAATAAAGGTAAATTGTATAAACTTAAAGGCTACGAAATTCCGGAAGCAGGAAGAACAGCAAAAGGTACTGCAATTGTTAACTTATTAAGCCTAGATGCAGGAGAAAAGATTTCAGCAGTTATACCAATCCAAAACTTTGCAGATGGTAAATATTTGCTAATGGGTACAAAGAATGGTTTAATTAAGAAAACACCATTAAAAGAATATGACACATCTAGAAAAAACGGACTTCAAGGAATCACATTAAAAGAAAATGATGAATTAATCTCTGTAAAATTAACAGATGGAGAAGATAATGTTGTTTTAGTTACAAAAAACGGAATTTGCATAACATTTGATGAAAAAGATGTTAGACCAATGGGAAGAACAGCTCAAGGCGTTATGGGAATTAGAATAAATGAAGATGACGAAGTTATTGGAATGGAATCTGTAATTAGAGGCGGAAAAGCCACACTTCTTACAATTACAGAAAATGGATTTGGTAAGAGAACAGAAACAGATGAATACAGAGTTCAAACAAGAGGTGGAAAAGGAGTTTTAACATATAAAGTTACACAGAAAACAGGAACTCTTGTAGGAGTTAAGATTGTAAATGGTGATGAAGATGTAATGCTTATAACAGACAAAGGAACCATAATTAGAATGAAAGTTGAAGAAATAAGCATTCTTGGAAGACCAACACAAGGTGTAACTCTAATGAGAACATCTGATGGAGGAAAAGTTGTAAGTATAGAAATTTTAGCGCCTGAAAATATTGACGAAAACACAGAAGAAAATTAGATGCAAGTTGCCAAATGGGTCGAGGCAATTTGAAAAACAATAATTTAAAATATAACATTTAGTATAAATGTAAATTAATGTTAGATAGGGCTTGACAAAATGCAAATGACGTATTATAATAATAATGTTATTGTAATACGTCAGATATGCGCCATTAGCTCAGTTGGTAGAGCAGTTGACTCTTAATCAAATGGTCGGAGGTTCGACTCCTCTATGGCGCACCAAAATCAAAAAGAATTGCTTTTTATAGCAATTCTTTTTTGGCGTAAAGTATCTTTTCTTATAAGATTGATATTTGAAATCTTAGCTAAAATTTTCAAATCTTTTTTTAACACTTTATTTTTGATTTTGTTTTATATAAAGTTTTGTAGCTGACATTGGACTATATACTCCCTCAGGATTTTTTATTGGAGCAAATTCTTCTTCAGGATTTACACGAAGCAATGTGATGTTCTCAAAAAATTTAAAAGCATCAAAAATAAATTTTTCAAATTTATATGAGTTGGACTCATTTGGAAAAATTTTCATTCCTTCATCATTTATATAAATATTTTTTTTCTTAGCTAAATGGTATGGCAACTTTAGAGTTGAACACTTTTCTAGAGCTTGAATAGAGAATATATGACATAAAATGTTTATTTCTCTATACAAATATTTATTATTTATTTTAGCATTTGTTAGACTTTCTGTAATTCTTTCATAGCCCAACATTGAAGGTTTTCCATTTTTTTTGCAAAATACCCAATCTTGAGAAAAAGGGTCTTTTTTAAATATGGTCTTAGAACCTATTTCTGTATGGTTATTTATAGTTAATCCCAAAAATATTGGGTCTGAAATATCTGCTAAAATATTATCTATACCAGAAATAAAAATCCACTTTATATTTTTTTGTTTCATATTTTCAATTAGTCCGTTATATTGTAAAGAATCAAAAATATCTCCATTTCCGTTTGAAACTTCATGCACTTTGTAAGGCTCTGATAAAAGGATTTCACCATTAAAAGAAACAAGAGGTAATTTATTTTGTATAAAAAAGGAAATATTTTGTTTATCTAGTCCAAAATAATTTTTGTTGATAAAAAAATTTATTGTTTCATCATTATTTTCTTCACTTGTCATTATATACCAAGGAACATTTATACTGTATTTTTCGTTTGCTTCTTTAATCTTTATTGCCAATATTTCAAAAAGTGATTTTTTTTCTGGATATAGATTTAGCTCAAAAGTGCCTTTAGGACCTTTATGACCAAGTCTTGTACCTTGACCACCAGCCATTGTTAAAACAGCATAAGTATTTTGCTTTAAAACATTTTCGCCAATATTATTTAAAAATGATTTTTGATTTTCTGAAAAATCATTTTTAATAAAATAATCTAATGGCTCAATTACTTCATCTAAAGGTATAGTGTGACTTTTTAAGTTATTATATAAACTGTTTACCTTTTCATAATTGATTGAATTTAGCTGATTTAATAATTTATGTTTTTCAAAATCACTTAATTCATTATAGAACATAAGTAAATGTTCTTGATTATATTTTTTTAGTTTTTTTTGAATATTATAATAATCAATTTCCATACGATTTATCCTTTTTAAGAATTAAAAAGATTGAAATAAAATCTTTTTAATTCTTAATAAAATTATTATTGTGGATTTGCCACATTTAAGATTGTGCATACATATAATTTCTTAGAAGGATTTCTTTATCTGGAATATCTGAATTTTTAATTTTTTCAACTTCTTTATTTACATCGTAAGGGATTCTTACAAGTTGGATAGAATATGAAGAAATCTCCTTAGAATTTAAATTCCCTTCTAATATAACATATGAACTCATAGTAGAAAAATGTGACAATTCTTTATCTGAGTCTGTGTTATCTATTTCTATTGGTAAGCCAACACTTCCTGTATTGAAAATTAATTTATTTTTAAATCTAAATATATTAGGTGAATGAATATGTGCATACCCTATAATGTCTGGAATAGGGTCAGTTTCAGTTTTACCTAAAAATTTAGTGTTTTCAAACATTTTTTGAGGATCTGTAATTTCAAAATTTTTATAGTCATTTTCTGCATTTGAGTGTAAAGGATTGAAAATATGTTTCAAGCTACAAGGAGAAGCATGAAATATTCTTATCAAATGACCACTTAAATAGAAATCATAAGAAAATGGAAGATTTTCAAGAAATTTTTTGTTTGTGTCTGATAAACGATCCATAGTCCATTTTTGCATAGGAACAATACAATTATAAATCAATAAATGGTCACAATTACCCCTTATAGTTACTTCACAATTTTTCCTTATTAAATCTGTTACTTCATTAGGATTAGAACCTTTTATGGCAATATCTCCTAAGCAATATATGTGAGTAATTCCTCTTTTTTTTATATCTTCCAAAACAGTTTGTAAAGCAGTTAAATTACCATGAATATCTGCAATTAAAGCTAATTTTTCCATTATCTTCTCCTTGTATAATAAAACTAAATATCTCTTACTGTTAAATCATGTGCAGAACCTTCTTTAATACTCAAACTTGAAACAGGTGTTAAGATAGCCTTTTCATGGAATTCTGCTAAATCTTTTGAACCACAATTTGACATTGTAGATTTAATTTTTTTAATAGTAACATTTAAATTTTCTTTTAAAGAACCAGCATAAGGAATGTAAGAGTCTACACCTTCTACAAAAGACATTTTTTCGGATTTAGAACCTAAATCATATCTTTGCCAACTTCTAGCTCTTTTTGAACCTTCACCCCAATATTCTTTAAAGAATTCATTATTTATTTTAACTTTAGCTGTTGGGCTTTCGTCAAATCTGGCAAAATATCTTCCCATCATTACAAAGTCACATCCCATAGCTAATGCTAAAGTTATATGGTAGTCATTTACTATTCCACCATCTGAGCAAATTGGAATATATATTCCTGTTCTTTTTGCATATTCATCACGAGCAGCAGCTACATCTATTACAGCAGAAGCTTGTCCACGTCCAATTCCTTTGGTCTCACGTGTTATACAAATTGAACCTCCTCCAATTCCTATTTTTATAAAATCTGCACCTGCATCTGCTAAATAGTCGAATGCTTCTTTACTTACAACATTTCCGGCACCAATTTTTACTTTATTATTATATTTTTCATGTACCCATTCTATTACTTCTTTTTGCCATACAGAATATCCATCAGATGAATCTAAACATAAAATATCTGCTCCTGCTTCTACTAAAGCAGGAATTCTTTCTTCATAATCACGAGTATTTACTCCTGCACCTACCATATATCTTTGTTCTTCATCTTGTAATGTTAATGGATTTTCTTTATGTTGTTCATAGTCTTTTCTAAATACTAATGAGTTAAGATTTCCATTTTTATCGATAACAGGTAAACAATTAATTTTATGTTCCCATATCATATCATTTGCTTCTGTAAGTGTTAAACCTACTTCAGCATAAACTAGTTTTTCTATAGGAGTCATAATATCTTCTACTTTTTTATCTAGACTATCTCTAGAAAGTCTATAATCTTTACTCGTAATTATTCCTAAAAGCTTACCTGTAGGTGTTCCATCTTCTGTTACAGGTATTGTTGAGTGATCACTTTCTTCTTTAATCATTAAAATATCCGTTAAAGTATTTCCTGGTTTTAAATTCCATTTACTTTTTACAAAACCTGATTTTGCTTCTTTTACGTTTTTTACCATTTGAGCTTGGTCTTCAATTGATTGTGACATAAATATAAATGCCAAGCCACCTTCTCTAGCTAAAGCTATTCCCATTTCTTCTCCAGAAACAGATTGCATTATAGCAGAAACAAATGGCACATTTAAGTACATTGTAGGCTCCTCGCCTATTTTATGTCTTACTAAAGGTGTTTTTAAAGAAATTTTGTCTGGTGTGCATTCTCTTGTTGTTAACCTTGGAATTAATAAATATTCGTTAAATGTTCTTGATGGTTCTTTTAAAAATTCTGCCATCTTAAATCCCTCCCTTAACTTTTTTCATTATTATACTACATTTTTTGACATTTTGCAATTATTCTTTCTAAAGGCTTATATGTATCTTTAGACAAAAGCTC
The DNA here is from genome assembly GCA_946529215.1 of uncultured Clostridia bacterium. Taxonomy (GTDB): domain Bacteria; phylum Bacillota; class Clostridia; order TANB77; family CAG-508; genus CAG-269. Next base: position 3,899 of record CAMMZC010000022.1, on the reverse strand, counting down.
TTTAGAAATAATAGTTCCGTTTTCTTTAGTAATTTTATAGCTATTTACTATTACACCATCTGCACCTCTTTGCTTTAATTTTTCCTCACCTAAAGTTAAAGATGAATCTGTAATATATTTTGTTTCATAAGGAATTGTAGATATAGTTTCAATTTCAATACTAACTTCTTTTTCTTGTTTTTCTTTAATTCCATAAATATCTACTGTAGCCATTCCATTACTTACATAAACATCTATACGTATAGGATATGTTCTATTATTTTTAAATTTTAGGTCTTTTGAACCATAAGCAACAGTTGCATCTCGACCAGGTTTAACATAAGAGGTTATAAACTGGTGATTAAACCTTTCTGTAACATCCAAATTTGCTAAAACTACCGCATTATATAATGTTGAAGAAATTTGACAGATTCCTCCACCCAAGCCATCTATAACTTTTCCATTTTGATAAATTTTTGCTTCCTTATATCCTGCCTCAATTGAACGTGCACCTACAATTTTGTTATATGAAAATTCTTCACCAGGTGAAAGTATTGTGCCATCTATTTTTGCAGCAGCTATTTTTAAATTAGTATTTCTATCTTTATTTTTTTCATCATATTGTGTAAAAAATGTTGAAAGTTCATCTGGAAAAAGGTTTATTTTTAAGTTTTTTAAAGTTGTTTTTGGATTGGTATATTTTAAAGGAATTGTGATTTCTGTGTTATCATTGTTTTCATTTAAAAGCTGTTTTGCTTTATCTACATCAAAATCTATACCTTTAACTTCAGGGTAAACTTTAAAAGGATCTTCTTCAAAATATGCGTTTTTAGCCTCTTTGTGGATTTCTGCGTGGATTTTATCTATGTCAATCTTATCAGGTTCTACAAATTTTACAGGTATAGATAATGTTGTGTTTGTTTGTGAAAAATCTTGAATGTATTCAGTGATTTTCTTTATTAATGAATCTTTGTCTACTATTATTCCTAAAGAACCTTTTGTTATAACCAAGTTTTTATCTTCAATATAATAACCACTTTGGATTAGCTTATTTGGAAGATTTGAAGAAATATCAGAAATGATAGTATTTAGCATTTTTTCATCTAAAGAGATATTTAAATCAATGTTTTCTTTAAAAAATATAGTTTTTGCAATTTCAAAATTGCTTTGAAAAATATTCCCATTTCTTCCAATGTTATATGCATTATTTATGGCATTATCTAGGTTAAAATCAATGTTTAAAATAGATAAATCTAATTTTTTTTCATATTCTTCATCTTCAGCTTTATACTCTAAAGTTATTTCATTATTTTTTTCATTCGCTATTTTTTTTAGCAAATTGCTTGCATTTTCTTTCGTCATTTTAGAAATATCAGTGTTTGCAATATATACACCTGAAATAATTTTGTTACTTCCAAAATTAAGAAGCGAAAAGATAATAGATAATATGAAAAAAATAATTACTAAAATTAGAATAATCAAAAGTTTTTTGTTTTTCATCTTTTTAGTATTCCTTATATGATATATTTAGGTTTTTTAATATTGGATTAACCTATAAACCTATAAAAGTACATTACTTTATATTCATTATTTTTTATATATAAAAAGATAAAGTTTCCTATAAAAGTTATATCTTCTAAAAAAATAATAGCACAAAAAAAGCTAAAAGTAAAGAATTTTGAAGATATAAAAAAACATGTAATTGTTTTGTAACAAAAATGTAACAAAAATGTAAAGAAAAATTTGCAAAAAAGTATTGAATATTGTAAAAAAAAATATTATAATGTAAAAAGCAAAAGACAAACAAGGAGATATAGTTATGGAATTAGTAAAGAATATATTTTTTAATACAGATAAATTAGTAGAAAATAGTACAGTTAGAATTTCTTATACAGGAAAGTTTTTTCAAGCTGGCTGTGAAAAAGTTTATGCTCATTATGGATTTGGAGCAGAATGGAATAATACAAATGAAGTAGAAATGAAAAAAACAGAGCTTGGTTTCCAAACAGAAATTACATTAGGTGAAGGTGAAACTTTCAACCTATGCTTTAATAATGGAAATGGAGATTGGGACAATAATGAAGGTCAAAATTATACTTTCCCAATAGAAAAAGTTTCTACAGAATTAATAGTTTTAGAAGATGAGCCAAAGGCAATTGGTACTGCAAGAAAACTTAGAAGATCTTATATTTGGAGCAAAAAGATTAAACTTGCAGTTTATAAATTAATTACATATTTACCTAAGATTATTTCTGGAAATTATACAAAAAAAGCAAAAACAGAAGATAATTCATAAGTTCCTTATTATATAAAAACCGCTATACATAAAGTATAGCGGTCTTTCTAGGTTGTGCCTTATGTTATTATTGCAAAAAATAATCTGGCAAATAACTTAATGTATTTGCCAGCCACCATCAATTGCAATTACTTGTCCTGTTGTATATTCGTCTTCTACAAGCCATTTTACACATTTTGCAATATCTTCTGGTTGACCAATTTTTTGTAATGGAATATCTTGTTTGATATTGTTTATATCATCTTTAGAATATTCTTTATTCATATCTGTATCTATAAAGCCAGGTGCAATAGAATTAACTCTTATATTACTTGGACCTAGTTCTTTAGCTAGAGATTTTGTCATTGCGTCAATTCCAGCTTTGGATATAGAATAAATACTTTCGCAAGATGCACCAACTAATCCCCATATAGAAGACATATTTATAATACAACCATTTTTATTGTGAATCATATTTTTTACAACTTCTTGTGTAGTACAAAATACTGAGAACAAATTGGTATTTATAACACTATTCCAATCTTCATCTGTAATTTCTTGGAATAATTTTTCCTGGTCGATTCCTGCATTATTCACTAGGATATCAATTTTTTTATATTTATTTAATGTATATTCTACAAGTTTTTTTACGTCTTCTCTTTTAGAGACATCGGCTTTGAATATATCTATATTATCAAATTTATTTTGTAAATCTGTAGCTTCTTCTTCAGATCTAAAGTAGTTTGCAATTACTATATAATTATTTTCTGCAAGCATTTTTGCAATTGCTCTTCCTATTCCACGAGAAGCGCCTGTGACTATTGCTATTTTTTTAGACATTTTAATTCTCCTTATCTATATAATATTTTTTTCTTGATTTTCTTCCGTGATTTAGGTTAGCTCCTTTATATGTACTTGTAAGAGAATGGCAGTTAGGACAAAGTAAAATTAAATTGTTTTCATTATTATTTTTATAGTTTCCGTCAATATGCTCTATTTCTAGAGGTATATTATTAGTATATGGGTTTATTTGACTCCATCCACATCTACAACATTTATTATTATATTTTTTGAAAAGGTATGTTTTTATATGCATAGATATTTGATAGTTTCCTCGCATGCCAGTTTCTAACCCCTTTTTCCATCTATCAATATATACTTTATATTGATATTCTGCTTGACATTTGTTTGAACAATATTTCTTTCTATTAGATATAATAGAATTACAATTTAAACATTGCATAACTTATATCACCTTTTTTATATAATAAAAAAAGCCAACAATTAAGAGATATCTCAAAACTATTGACAATATGGAGCCACTTGTCCGATTTGAACGGACGACCTACTGATTCATACCACTACAATTTTCATTGCCATATTAAATATGTTTGCGGTCTGGACTTTCTCTTTGCCATAGTATTAAACCTTAGGCACATCGTATAAAGTCTCTACACTCGAAAATAAATTTTCTAGCTCGGGATTAACATATATAAATACTTAGTCTTCCCCGAATTAGCGATGTCCACTTTATAGGTTTCCCTATAAAGGTGCAAGATAGTTCAAAATAAACTAATGTTTATCTATCCCACAAGTCAGTTGCTCTACCAGCTGAGCTAAAGTGGCGTATTAAATTGGTGACCCC
>CAMMZC010000021.1 GCA_946529215.1 uncultured Clostridia bacterium | reverse complement strand
AATATTGAGGCAGAAAACCTTCACGGTTTTCCACCCCAACTATTGACATTTAGCCGATATTTTAAATACTCACAGCATGAAGCTGACTTTCGCACATAAAGGACTTATAAAAGCTTTTGTTTAATTATTATATTCATTTCCTATATCTATTATACATAAAATAAAAGCTTTTGTCAAATATTTATAAAAATTTTTTTAGATAAAATGAAATTAATTGTTATACTATATAATATTTTAGATAGAAAGTATTATTGAAATATAGGTTAAAAAATAATATAAAAATAATTAAAAGACTTATTTTTGATATTGACGGAACACTTATTACAGGAGTTTTGATAAAGTTGTAAAGAAAAGTGTAAAAATATCTGAAAAGTCATTCGGAAAAATGTAAAAAATACATAAAAAGTGATTTGAAAAAATGTAATAAAATAATATAAAACTATTGAAAAACACTGAAAAATATGCTAAAATAATAATAAGACGAAAAGAGGTGTTTTAATATGTATAGAAAAGCAATGAAACATTTAGTTAACTGGAAGGAAGATACAGAAAGAAAACCATTAATTTTAAATGGAGCAAGACAAGTAGGAAAAACTTGGATTTTAAAAGAATTTGGAAAGAGTTATTATGAAAAAACAGCATATATAAATATGGATCAAAATCCAAGAATGAGAGATTTATTTTATGATTTTGACACAGATAGGCTGATTCAAGGTTTTAAGGCAGAGACAGGAGTTAATATAGAACCTGAAAATACTTTGATAATTTTAGATGAAATACAAGAAGTGCCAAAAGCGATTACTTCTTTAAAATATTTTTGCGAAAATGCAAGAGAATATCATATAGTTGTTGCTGGTTCTCTTCTTGGAGTGGCTACACATAAAGGAGTTTCATTTCCTGTTGGAAAAGTTAATTTTCTGAACTTGTATCCACTAAATTTTGATGAATATTTATTAGCTTTGGGTGAAGAGAAGCTAGTGGATCTTTTAGAAAAAAAAGATATAAAAATGATACAGGTTTTTTCTGATAAATTTAAGAGCTTATTAAGAGAATACTACTATATTGGCGGAATGCCTGAAGTTATAAGTTCTTATATAAAATATAAAGACTATAATAAAGTAAGAAATATTCAAGATGAAATACTTTCTGCTTACGAAAAAGATTTTTCTAAACATGTGCCTGAAAAAGATTTACCTAAAGTTATACAAATATGGAATAACTTTAATTCACAGCTTGCTCGTGAAAATAAGAAATTTATTTATGGAGCTATAAAAGAAAGTGCTAGAGCATCTGAATATGAAAATGCAATAAATTGGCTAGTAGATAGTGGATTAATGTACAAAATTAACAGAGTTAAGGTTTGTAAAATACCATTAGAAGGCTATATTGATTATAGTGCGTTTAAATTGTATTTTCTAGATGTAGGACTTCTTGCTGCCAAAAATAAATTAAATCTTCAAACGATTTTAGAAGGAAATAAAATTTTTATGGAATACAAAGGAGCTTTAACAGAGCAATATGTGTTGGAAGAAATAAAATCTAATTATAATATTCCAATAAACTATTGGTCAAATGATTCAGGCCAAGCAGAAGTTGATTTTATTGTACAAAATGAAAATGAAGTAATGCCAATAGAAGTTAAAGCAGAAGATAATTTACAAGCAAAGAGTTTAAAGGTATTTGTAGAAAAATTTGAAACAAAAAAGAACATTAGAACTTCAATGGCTGATTATAAAGAAGAGGAGTGGTTAGTAAATATTCCTTTGTATATGATAAGTAAAATGATAAAATAAGGAACTATGAAAATATGGTTCCTTTTTGTTTGTATAGAAATTCCTTGTGTGAAATTAATACTTGAACAAAATTTTGCAATATTTGCTCTAAACTATTGTAATACCACTAAAAGTATGATATAATGATATTCGAATTTTAAAAAAGGATTTTATAAAATGAGTAGTGAATTAGATTTTATATTAAATGAATTAGCACAATACACAATATTTGGCAATCAAGAAAGAAAAAGCCAGTATCAAAAAGAAGAAATAAAGCTAACAGAAAGAGATAAAACAGATAGAGAAATTTACAATAAATTTAATCAAATAGAAATAAATAATTATTGGAGAGAAGAGGCAGAGGTTTTCTACAAACAAGCAATATTATTAGAAAACTACAATTGTGACTGCGAGTACACTGTAATGCACAGAGATAGTTACAATCCATACAGATATTGCTGTACTTATGCAGGCTTTTCTTTTAGAGATTTCAAAACATATTTTTCTTGGCGCTCAAAGATAAGAAAACGTAATTTTGAGAAGCCAGAGTTTGAATATGAACAAGTATATATTAACGAATTATTAAACAAAATTGGTTGTAAAGATGCAGATGATGCAATAGAAAAGTTGATTTCTTTTTGGAAACAATATAGAAAATATTCATTACAAATAGATGAAGAGATGCCAAATATTATAAAAGAATTTTATATTATAAATGAAGTTAAAGAAAAGTATGAAGATATTGTGAAAAAATATCCAATTCAGATAAAATCTATTTCAAAAGATTTAAAAGATATAAACAAAGGAATTTATACAGACAAAATCGAATTTTTTAATGAAATATCAAGTTACAAAATTTTAAAAAGTAAATTTTTAGAAACTAAATATGCAAATGTTTTAAATGAATGCATAGAGAAAATATTTACAAGATTGCACAAAGAACTAGAAGAAAAAAATATATCTTTACCAAATATGTTAATTTACAAGGGACCTACAGACCATTGGTGGGAGCCACTATATGAATATACAATTTATGAAAAGCCTAAAGAAAAAGTAATAATACTTGAAGGAACGGAAAAATATGAGTACAAATATGGTAGATGGGGAAGAACAAAATACATTGCTCAAACAAATTTTAAAAATACTATAGGATATATTTTAAAAACTATGGAATGCTATATAAGAGAATATTTGGGTTATAGAAAGCTAAAAGCACCATCAAAAGGAGATATACTTATAGATTATAATTATTGGTATGGCAAGGAAAGAGAGATAATTACAAATATTTATAAAATGGATTTAGACAATTTAATATATAGCGAAATTTTAAAATATTTAGAAAAACAACAAATCCCAAGAGATGCACTTTTAAAGAAAAAGAAAGATGAATATGTTGAACCAGAAGAAAAAATCGAAATTAAGTTTAATAAAGAAGAATTTGCAAAAATTAGAGAAAAATCAGAAGAAATTCAAAAAGCATTGATTGTTGAAGAGGAGCAAGAAATAAAGCAAGTAGCAGAAAGCTTTGAGCCAAAACAAAAAATAATAAACGAACAATTGAAGCCTATTCAAACAACTATAAATGAAGAATCGAAGCAACTTCAAACAATACCAAATGAGAAAACTAATGTGTTTAAAGAATTTACTTATAATTTAACAGAGCCAGAAAAAGAGATTCTTCAAGTACTTTTGCAAAAAGAAAATGTAGAAAACAAAATATTTCAAATTGCGCAAAATCAAAATGAAATGCTTGAAGTTATGGTTTCAAATATTAATGATAAAGCACTTGAAACAATAGGAGATACAATAATTGAGTCAGATATGGCTTCAATTTATGAGGATTATGAGAATGAGATTAAGCAAGTATTATAAAAGGAGGCAAGTTTAATGTCAATAAAAGTTCCAAGAAGAATAGCCACATCTTTAATGAATTCACTAAAAGGTGGAGTTGTGCCAAGAATTGGATTAGGATATATTGCTGTTGGAAGAGAACAAGAAATTAAAGCATTATTAAATGATGTAGATATTATTGAAGATGGAGGTTCTACTTTTAGATTTTTGGTTGGTAGATATGGAAGCGGAAAAAGCTTTTTGCTTCAAACTATTAGAACACACGTTATGGATAGAGGCTTTGTTGTAATAGATGCAGATCTTTCGCCTGAAAGAAGACTTATGGGTACTAAAGGGCAAGGACTTGCAACTTATAAAGAACTTATTCAAAATATGTCTACAAAAACTAAGCCTGATGGACAAGCATTACCTCTTATTTTAGAAAAATGGATTTCTGGAATAAAAATGCAAGTAATGCAAGAAGGTGGCTTGGAACCAGATTCGCCAGAATTTTCTAAAAAAATAAAAAGCAAAATTTATGAAAATATAAGCAACCTTGAAGGAATGGTTCACGGCTTTGATTTTGCAAAAGTTATAAATATGTATTATGAAGCTTACGAAGAGGCTGATGATGAGAAAAAGTCTAAAGTTTTGAAATGGTTTAGAGGCGAATATAGCACAAAAACAGAAGCAAAACAAGAACTTGGTATAAACATAATTATTACAGATGACAACTGGTATGAATATGTAAAACTTTTTGCAACTTTTTTAGTAAATGCAGGCTACAAAGGAATGCTTATGCTAATTGATGAATTGGTTAATTTGTACAGAATTCCAACATCAGTTACAAGACAATATAATTATGAAAAAATTCTTATGATGTATAATGACACTTTGCAAGGAAAAGCAAAACATTTAGGAATTATTATGGGTGGAACTCCACAATGTGTAGAAGACACAAGAAAAGGTATTTTTAGTTATGATGCTTTGCGCTCAAGACTAACAGATGGAAAATTTGCATCAGAAGATACAATTAATCTCTTGTCTCCAATTATTAGGCTAAAAAGACTTACACCTGATGAAATGTTTATTCTAACAGAAAAATTAAGAGATATTCACTCAGATTTGCATGAATACACAAGCGAATTAACTCAGGAGAATTTAATGGATTTTATAAAAATAGAATATGAAAGAGTTGGAGCAAATTCAAATATTACACCAAGAGAAGTAATAAGAGATTTTATAGAACTTTTAGATATTTTGTACCAAAATCCAGATAAAAAATTTGCAGATATTGTTGGAAGTCAAAACTTTGAATTTGCACAAGGGGATAATACGGAAGAAATGGAACAGACAGAGTTTGAGGATTTTGAGGTGTAAAAAAAGTTATGGTAAAGATATAAAAAGAAAATAGGCAGATAAAGCACATTATTATTATTAAAGGGAAATAAGAAAATGAAAAACGTTTTTGAAAGTTTGGCTCCATTCATACAAGAATATATTTATAGAAATGGATGGACAGAAATTAGACCAATACAAGTTGCAGCTTGTGATTTGGTTTTTAATACAGAAAGTAATATATTATTAGCTTCAGGAACCGCATCAGGTAAAACTGAAGCTGCTTTTTTACCAGTGCTTACAGATATATACAACAAGCCAAGTAAGTCAATTGCTGTTTTGTATATAAGTCCTCTAAAAGCACTTATAAATGATCAATTTATAAGAATTGAAGATATGCTAAAAGAAACAGAAATTAAAGTTCATAAATGGCATGGAGATGTTGCTCAAAATGCAAAAAATAAAGCATTAAAAAATCCTAGTGGAATAATGCAAACAACACCTGAATCGCTAGAAGCAATGTTAATGCGTAATCCAGGAAATGTGCTTAAACTTTTTTCTGATTTACGCTATATTATAATAGATGAAGTTCATTATTTTATGAATGATGATAGAGGTTTGCAACTTTTATGTATTTTAGAAAGAATTCAAAGAATTATTCAAAAAGAACCTAGAAGAATCGGTCTTTCTGCAACTTTAGGGGATTATGAAATTGCAAAAAATTGGCTAAGTCAAGGTACAAAAAGAAAGTGCGAAATGCCAGAAATACCAGAAGAAAAAAGAAAGATAAGGCTAGGGGTTAAGTATTATCAAATTAAAGAAGAAGAAAATCAAAAAGAAATAACAGAAGAGTCAGAAATGCAAGACGATCAAGAAGGCTTTGAAGAAACAGAAGAGCCTAAAGAAAAAAGTGTCTCAATTTTAGACTACTATAAAGACCTATATGAACAAACTCTAAACAGAAAGTGCATAATTTTTTCAAATTCAAAATCAGAAGTAGAAAGCAATATTGCACATCTAAAAAGAATTGCAAAAATAAGGCACACAAAAGATGTGTATTTTGTGCATCATGCAAGCATTTCTACAACTCTACGTAAACAAGCAGAAGAAACTATGAAGCAAGAAGATGAATTGGCAGTTACAGGAGCGACTTTAACTTTAGAGCTTGGAATAGATTTAGGAAGATTAGATAGAATAGTGCAAACAGGCTCTCCTTTTACAGTTTCAAGTTTTGTTCAAAGGCTTGGAAGAAGTGGAAGAAGAGGCCAGCCTTCAGAAATGCTATTTTTCTTTAAAGAAGAAATAGAAGATAGACCAAAAGAATTTTATGAAAAAATAGATTTTTCATTTTTAAAATGTATTGCGATTATTGAGCTTTATTTAAAAGAAAAATGGATAGAAACATTAGAAAAAAATTCATGTCCATATTCGCTTTTGTATCATCAAACTATGAGCTATTTATTTGGTATGGGAGCAGTCTCACCAAAAGAACTTGCAAAATATATTTTAACACTTTCACCTTTTAAAGCAATAGAAAAAGAAGATTATAAAAAACTTTTAAGATATTTGTTAGAAAAACAAGAAATAGAAAAAGATGAAGAAGGTAATTTGTTAATTGGAATGCAAGGAGAAAGAAAAGTAAACAATTTTCAGTTCTTTTCAGTTTTTAGCACACCTGTAGAGTATTCAGTAAGAAGTGGAGCACAGCAAATTGGAACAGTGCAAACTCCATACATTGTAGGTCAACAATTTGGACTTGCAGGTTTTACTTGGAAAGTGCTTGATATAAACGAAGAAAAAAGGCAAATATATGTAAAAAAAGTTGGTGGAATTTCAAAAATAGGATGGAATGATGAAGGAGATTTTTACACACATACAAAAATTTTGAAAAAGATAAAAGAAATTTTAAGTGAAGAAGAAGAATACAGATATCTTGATAAAAATAGTTTGCAAAGATTAAAAGAAATAAGAGAAATAGCTAAAAAAGCTGATCTTACAGAAAAAAGAGTTATACAACTTGCAAAAAATACTTTTTTAATTTTTCCATGGCTTGGAACGAAACAAATGCTAGCATTAAGTTTTTGCTTAGATGAAGAAGGACTTAAAAATCAAATATATTATAGAACGGGAATGCCTTTATTTATACAAATAAAAACAGATCTTGAGCAAAGTAAAATTGAAGAAATTTTAGAAGAGATTTTACGTAAACCAATAGATAAAACTAAATTTGAAATACCAGATATGCTTCAAAAATCTGGAAAATATAATTTTATGATTCCAAAAGAGTTATTAAAAAAGCAATTTATAGAAGATTGTGTTGATGTAGAGGGAATGAAAAAAGAATTGTAACGGATTTATATTTTCAAAGAAAAATGAAAGAGGTGAGATTTAGCTTTGACTGATATAAAAGAAATTGCAAAAACAATAAATTTAAATGGAGGAAATTTATATCTTGTTGGTGGAGCAGTAAGAGACGAGCTACTTGGCATAAAAAATCATGATGAAGACTATTCAGTTACAGGTATTTCATTTGAAGAATTTAAAAAGCTCTTTCCAATGGCTTATGTTAGAGGCAAAGATTTTCCTGTTTTTTCTATAGATAATAAAGAATTTGCGATTGCAAGAAAAGAAAGAAAAATCGGAATTGGACATAAAGATTTTGATGTAGAAACAGATAAAAAAATAACAATTGAACAAGACTTAGAGCGTAGAGATATTACAATAAATGCAATAGCAAAAGAAGTATTAACAGGTAAAATTATAGATCCATTTGGTGGAATAGAAGATTTAAAAAATAAGAAAATTAGAGCTGTAAGTAACCATTTTGAAGAAGATCCACTAAGGGTATATAGAGTGGCAAGATTTGCAAGTCAGTTTGATTTTAAAGTAGATGAAAACACAATTATAATGATGACTTCATTAAAAAATGAACTTGCAAGTTTATCTGTAGAAAGAGTGTATAATGAATTTAGCAAAGCATTACTTACAGACAAGCCATCAATCTTTTTTGATGTTTTAAAACAGTCAAATGTACTAGATGTGCATTTTAAAGAAATTTATGACTTAATTGGTGCAGAGCAACCTCTTAAATATCACCCTGAAGGAGATAGCTATAATCACACAATGATTGTATTAGATAAAGTTGCAAATAAAACAAAAGAACTAGAAATTCGTTTTTCTGCTTTAGTGCATGATTTAGGAAAAGGAACAACTCCAAAAGAAGAATATCCACATCACTTTAATCACGAAAAAAGAGGAGCAGAGCTTGTAAAAAATATGGGAAAAAGATTAAAACTCCCAACAAGATTAATAAAATGTGGAGTTACGTCATGTTTAGAACACATGAGAGGTGGAATTTTTGACAAAATGACAACCACAAAAAAGGTAAAATTTATAGAACGTGTAAATAGCACTATTTTAGGACTAGATGGATTGCAAATAATTGTGGATGCAGATGATATGACATCAAAAAATAATAATAGTAATCAATTTGCAAAATTAGGACATGAAATAATAAATTGCACTAATGGTAATGAAATAATGAAGGAATGTGGAATTACTGAAGGAAAAGAAGTTGCAAATAAAATGCATGAGGTGAGAGTGAAGTACTTGAAAAAATTGTGAAAAATTAAAAAAATGCTTGATTTTCACCTAAAAATACTACATAATGGTATTATAAGGTAAAAATATGATAATAACAAACAATAAATTAGTTTAAATTACCATAAATAAATAGGAGAAAAAAATATGAATAATAACAAAATAAAGATAGTTGGAGCAAAGGAAAATAATTTAAAAAATATCTCACTTGAAATAGACAAGCATAAATTTAATGTAGTAACAGGAGTATCTGGAAGTGGAAAGTCTTCTTTAGTTTTTGATTGTATTTATGCAACTGCTCAATCTTCATTTTATGAAACATTATCAACATATATTGTAAAAAATCTTCCTAAAATAAATAAACCAAATGTAGACAATATTTATAATTTATCTCCATGTGTATTAATAGAGCAAAAAAAGCTTGGACAAAATCCAAGAAGTACAATTGGTACATATACAGAGATTTTTACATATTTAAGACTATTATATTCAAGAATAGGCTATCCAAGTTATGATAGTAGTTATTTTTCATTTAATACTCCCAAAGGCGCATGTGAAAAATGTGGAGGATTAGGATTTGAACTAAAACCAGACTTAAACAAATTAATTGATTTTGACAAATCTTTAAATGAAGGAGCTATTAAACATAGAACGTGGAAAGTTGGGTCTAGATATTTTAACATCCAAAAAATTTCAAATTTTTTTGATATGGATAAGAAAATAAAAGAATATAATGACAAGGAATTATATAATTTATTATATAAAGAATCTACAAAAATATCTCAAGAAAGTTTTGGGCTTGTACAGACTTTTTCGCATGAGGGTATTATAAACAGAATTATGAAAAGACAAGGAGATTCAAGGGGATTATCAATTAATGAATATGATAGATCATTTTTTGTAGAAGATGATTGTTCAGCCTGCTCTGGTTCAAGATTAAATGCTAAAGCGAGAGAAGTTAAAGTAAACAACAAGACATTAGTTGAGTTACTTAATATGGAATTAGTCGATTTGTATAGTTTTTTATGTGAGATAAAAGATGAAGCTGTTCAAGATATAATAAATAAAATGAAAAAAGATATACAAAATTTAATCAATTTAGGTATTGGATATTTAACACTAAATAGAGGAATAAACACTCTATCTAATGGAGAATCACAAAAAATAAAATTAGCTAAAGCAATAGATAACTCTTTAAATGAGTTAGTATATATTATGGACGAGCCATCTACTGGTTTTCATGCTAGAGATGTAAATAAAATAATAAATTCAATAAAAGATATAGTTTCTAGAAATAACACCGCGATTGTGGTTGAACATAATAGACAAGTTATAGAGAGTAGTGATAATATTATTGATATAGGTCCAAAGTCTGGAAATGAAGGTGGAGAACTTATATATAATGGTTGCACAAAAGGAATTGTAAAAGAGAAAAAATCTATAACAGGTCAATATTTAAATAACAGAAAAAAGCTTAATTATGAGCATAAAAAAATTTCTAAGTATTATGAATTAAATGATATAAGTATTCATAATATTAAAAATTTAAATGTAAAAATTCCTCTAGGTGTCTTAACATGCATTACAGGTGTTTCGGGTTCAGGAAAATCATCACTTATAAAATATATTATAGATAATGATAAAAAAATAGTAAAAGTTGGGAAAGATAATCTAGGAGTAAACTCTAGGTCAAATGTAGCAACATATACTAAAGTATTTGATATTATAAGAGAGATATTTGCAAAAGAAAATAAAGTTGATAGTGGTTTATTTAGCTTTAACTCAAAAGGTGCTTGTGAAAATTGTGGTGGTAATGGATTTATCAAGATGGATATGCATTTTTTAGGAGATGTAAAGCAAGAATGTGAAATATGCCATGGAAAAAGATACAAAAAAGAAGTATTAGAATATAAATTTAAAGATAAGAATATTAATGATATATTAAATATGACAGTGGACGAAGCTTTAATATTTTTTGACAACACAGAGATCAAAACGAAACTACAAATTTTAAAAGATGTTGGATTAGAGTATTTGAGATTAGGACAAACATTAGATACATTATCAGGTGGAGAAGTGCAAAGAGTTAATATGTCAAAATATCTTGATAAAAAAGGAAGCATTTATGTGTTTGATGAACCTACACAAGGATTACATTTAAAAGATATTGAAGTATTGAAAAAAGTTATGAGAAAAATTATAGAAAAAGGCAATTCTGTAATTGTAATTGAACACAATCTAGATTTTATTATAGATAGTGATTATATAATAGATATGGGTCCTGATGCAGGAAAAAATGGTGGAAAAATTGTGTTTAGTGGATTTGTAGATGATTTAATAAAAACTAATACTTATACAGCAAGTGCTATAAAGGATTATTGTGAAAAGATAGTGCTAAAATAGTTGATAAACTATATAGGGAAAGGAAAGTGTTATGAAAGTATTAACAATTAAACAACCATGGGCAACTTTAATTGCTGAAGGTTACAAAGAATATGAATTTAGAACTTGGAATACAAAATACAGAGGAGAACTTTTAATACATGCAGGCAAAAGTATAAATAAAGAAGCAGTACAAAGATTTGAAAAATACAATCTAGAATATCCACAAGGATGTATTATTGCTAAAGTTGATATGACAGATTGTGTAAATGTTGATGAAGAGTTAAGAGAAAAATTAAAAAATAAAAATGAACTTGTATATAAAGGAATACAAGATAGAGCATGGAATGGATATGGTTTTAAATTAGAGAACGTAAAAAAAATTAAACCAATTGAAGCAAAAGGAAAACTAGGATTTTGGAATTATGATATGTCTGAAAAATAGAGGTTGGTGTTACTAAAATATAGGGGGTGGAGATTTATGATAAAACCAATTACAAAGCCAATAATTTTAAAATATGAAGATAGAATGATTAAAATGCCTCCAGAAATAGAAGATAATATTAAAAAATTTTGGAGCGAAGCAAAAGAAGAAAATCCAAATTTATTTAATGGCGAAAATCATAGCGTAGAAAGTGTAGTAGAAAAAGAAGATTGCATTGAAATGAAAGTTGCAAAAACAAATTACGCTACATATTTATATAATGAAAGAATAGGAATACCTGATAAAAATTTCAGAATTATTCATATTTGGAGTGGAATACTATTGGAGACGAAAGATGATTATTTCGTAATTGGAGAAATGTGTGATACAACTTCTATTCCTAAATGCTTACAAATTCCAGGGGGAGGAATATCTGATGAAGATATTAGTGATGGGGAATTAGATATAAATTTTAACTTAAAAAGAGAATTAGAAGAAGAATTATACTTAAACTTAGATAATATTCAATATGAAATGAAATACTTAGAGTGCCCTACTGAAAAAAGAAGTGTTTATGGATTTATAGCAATTGGAAAGCTTGATATGACTAAGGAAGAATTAAATACACATTTTGAAAATTATAAAAATTATCTAAAAGAAAATGATTTAGAATTGGAATTTTCAAGATTAATATTTTTAAATAAAAGTACAGCAGCCCAAGAATTAGACAAATTAGATAATCCTAAAAGAGAGTATTTGAGGGATTTAATTGAAATTTGTTTAGAAAGTAATTAAGTGTAAAATGGAGCTATATAGTTATTAAAATATATAGTTCTTTTTTTAGATTGTGAGAAAAAGAATAACTAATGAACTATTTGATGAAAAAAATTAAAAAATTATTGACATTCACATTAAAAGTGATATAATACACATAAATTTAATAGAAAATTTATTCGCAAGTTTTGCAAATGTTTTAATTCAAAATAATTCTACGTTCTTTTAAATTAAAGAATTATCTAAAAGTAGAAAATATTAAACGGAAAGGGGAAATGAAAAGATTAGTAAAGCTAACTAATTGAAAAATGCACGAGTTTCGAATGAAAAGGTTAAAAAGAAAAATTAGTTAAACAAAAATCAAACTGACAAAGTAAAATATAGTTATATTTAATGATTAGTTATATATTGAAAGTGAGGAATATTTATGGAAAATAATTTAATGAATAGAACAGAGAAAGATTTTGAAAGCATTAAACATATAGACGAGAATGGTGTGGAATTTTGGTTTGCTAGGGAATTACAGATAGTATTAGAATATAAAGAATGGAGAAAATTTGAAAATGTAATAATCAAAGCAAAGGAAGCATGTGAAAATAGCGGAATTAGTGTGATTGAACATTTTGTCGGCTCCGACAAAACGATAAAAATGCCTAAAGGTGCAGAGAAAAAAATAAACGATTACAGATTGACTCGTTATGCAGGATATTTAATTGCACAAAATGGAGACAGTAGAAAAAAAGCAATAGCATTAGCTCAAACATATTTTGCAGTACAAACAAGAAAGCAAGA
Organism: uncultured Clostridia bacterium; assembly: GCA_946529215.1. Lineage (GTDB taxonomy): Bacteria > Bacillota > Clostridia > TANB77 > CAG-508 > CAG-269. The sequence continues at coordinate 399 of CAMMZC010000021.1, read as the reverse complement.
ATTAACAAGACAAGAATATGAACAATTAAGTGAAGATGAAAAAAGATTATATACTAGAAAAAACGTAAAAGATAAAAATAAATATTTATTTGATACAGCAAAATTAGCAGGTGTAAAAAATTACGGAAGATTTAATAATTATGGCTACAGGGGATTATATAATGGAGAAACAGCTAAAGATATTGCCAACAGAAAGGGTATTTCAGAAAAAGAAGATATATTAGACTATATGAGCAGTACAGAACTTGCAGCAAATTTATTTAGAATTACACAAACTGATGAAGTTCTAAAAAACAAAAATATAAATAATGAAGATGATGCTTGCAAAACTCATCATAGTGTTGGACAAGCTGTTAGACAAACTATAAAGAAAATTGGTGGAACTATGCCAGAAGATTT
>CAMMZC010000020.1 GCA_946529215.1 uncultured Clostridia bacterium | reverse complement strand
GTAATATGCCCTTATAGGGCTATTCAAAACTACCCGTTGAACGGGTAGTTTTTTTATTATGATTGAAAAAAATATATAATAATGATATAATATGACCAAGCGGTACAAAAATGAACCAACAAATAAAAATAACAATCTAATTTATAGAATAAATTGAAAATGGAAAAGGAATGAAAATAAAATGGGAAGAAAATTATTTTGTGAATATGGACCAATTGCATATAAGATTTCAATATTTAAAGAAGCAAGAAAAAAAGATATCAAAGATTTAATGCAAGGAAGAAAATTTGCAAAAAAGAAAAGCCAAGAAAATTTAGAATATTTATGGAAAGGTCATACTAAGCTATTATTAAGAAAATTGCAAGGTGTAGACTTAGATTTGCAAGAAAACAAGACAAAGAATTTGTTATTAGCAAGTAAAAAAATAGATGGAGTTATTGTTAAGCCTGGTGAAGAATTTTCATTTTGGAATTTAGTAGGAAATGCAACAAAAAGAAAAGGATATAAAGAAGGGTTAGTAATAAGTAATAGTAAAATGAAAACTGGAATAGGTGGAGGACTATGCCAAATGGCAAATATGATTCACTGGCTTGTTTTACATACTCCTCTTGAAGTAACAGAGCTTCATCACCATTCAGATGCACTATTTCCAGATGTGAAAAGAAGAGAACCATTCGGAACAGGTACATCTATTAGCTATAAAGCTTTAGATTATAGATTTAAAAACACAACAGATTATCCAGTTCAAATTAGAGTATGGTTAGATGATAAATTTCTTTATGGAGAAATAAGAAGTATAGTTCCATTAAATAAAAAATATAAAATTGTAGAAGAAGATAACCATTATGCAAAAGATGAAAAAGGTGTATTTTATAGAAATAGCAAAGTTTATAGAATAATTACTGATAAAGAAACAGATAAAGAAATAGCAAAAGAACAGATACTTAACAATCATTCAAAAGTAATGTATGATTATAGTTTGATTCCAAAAGATGAAATTAGAGAGGATAAAACAGAGATAACAGATAAATAAAAAAAATATTATAATTTAAATTATGCTTTAAAAGAAGGGAAAAATATAATGTTTTTAGATGATGTACTAGAAATGCTCAAAAAGAAGTCAAATCAAAAAGCATACACAATAGGAGAAAAAAGTTATACTTATGCAGAATTTTATAAATATGTAGCAAATATATATGAATTCCTATTAAGAGAAAACATTGGAAAAAAGCCTGTTGTAATTTATGGTCATAAAGAAGTATATATGAAAGCCTGTATGATAGCCAGTTCTATGGCAGGAATGACATATGTCCCTGTAGATATAAGTATTCCAGAAGAAAGAATAAAATCAATTATAGATCAAGTAAAACCAAAAATAATTGTTGGAGATTTAAAAAATTATAATAAAAATGTTTCAAAAAATGAAATATATGATATAATGAAAAATGATAATTACAATGAAATAAATCAAATATTTATGAAGCAAGACGACATTTATTATATTGTTTTTACATCGGGAAGTACAGGGATTCCAAAAGGAGTTAAAATTACTTACAATAATCTTGACTCATGTATAAAATGGTTAAAAGAATTAGTACAAACAAAAAAGCAAGTAATTTTAAATCAAGCAAACTTTTCATTTGATCTATCTGTTGCAGATTTATATTTAAGTTTGATTACAGAAAGTGAACATTATATAATAGATTCAGAAAAATTAGATTATGAAACAACTTTTAATAGTTTAAATAAAAGTAATGCAACAATTGCAGTTATGACACCATCTTATGCAGATTTACTTTTATTAGATAAAACATTTAATCAAAATTTAATGCCAAAATTAGAAAAAATAATTTTTTGTGGAGAAAAGCTTAATAACATAACTGCAGAGAAATTATACAATAGATTTGATAAATTAAAAATAATAAATACATATGGACCAACAGAATGTACTTTTGCAGTAACAAGTTATGAAGTACCAAGAAATGTTTGTAACAAAATTCCTGTTGGAACTCCAAAAAGTGATGTAGAAATATATATAGTAGATGATAATCTTCAAAAATTATCAGAAGAAAAGATAGGTGAGATTTTAATTACTGGAAAAAGTGTAGCAGATGGGTATCTAGGCAATGTTGTAAATAATTCATTTATTAGCTACCAAGGTAAAAATGCGTATTTAACAGGAGATTTAGGATATATAAAAAATGGATTATTATATTATATACAAAGAAAAGATAAACAAATAAAATATAAAGGATATAGAATTGAACTTTCAGATGTTGAAAATAATTTGATAGAATTAAAATATATAGAAAAAGCGGTAGTTGTTGCAAAAAAGGATGAAGAAGGAAAGGTTATAAGTATTTTAGCTTTTGTAAAAACTAACGAAGAAATAGAAAAAATTAAACAAGATTTAAAGAAAAAATTACCAGATTATATGATACCTAGAATCAAAATAGTGGACAAATTTCCTTTAAATAATAATGGTAAATGTGATGAAAAAAAGCTATTGGAGGAATTTTAATAACAAAAAAATGACAATACTAATGTGGCACAATCGTGTAAGTTAAAATGAAAATTATAAGCTAGAAGGAAGAGATATTTAATGGAAGAAAAAATAATAGAGATAATTGAGGATTTGACAGATTATAAAGAATTAAATAATAATAAAGATATAGACTTATTAGAAAATGAAATATTAGATTCACTAGCATTTATTGAATTAATAGAAAAACTTAATAATGAATTTAATATAGAGGTGCAACCTACACAAGTAACACCGAATACTTGGAGAAGTGTAAAAAATATTGCAGAATATGTAAAGAGGTTACAAAGTTTATGATTTTAACTTTTTTGATAAAAAAACTAAAGAGAGGAAGTGATAAAAAAATGAACCAATATTAAGATTTAATTATCTAACAACTAGAGTGGGTAAAAAATATATTTGTCCAAAGAAAAAAGGGGGATTTATAATGGAAGAAAAAGAACCAATTAAGGTAAAATTGAGTACAGTACTATTAATAATTACAATTATAATTATAGCTGCAATAGGTGTAATAATAGGTATAATGTACCAACAAAGTATGACAAAGAATAATAATGTGCCTGAAGTAGAAAATGTAATGTTAGGAGAAAAAGAAAATGTAATTAATAATAATTCAAATAAAGAAAAGACATTTTCTGAAACTGAAATAAAAGAGGCTTTGCAGAATTATCTAAAACTAAGTGGAGCTTATCAAGGAGACCCATATAGTGTATTATATGTAATGAAAGAAATAACAGGAAAAAATGTTATAGATGATGAATATCCTAAATCTATTGAATATGGAGAAGGATCAATTTTACCTACAAAAATCAAGTATTCAGAGTTTAAAGAATTTATGCTAAATTATATGACAGAAGAATTATATAATACAGATTTTGCTCGTGGATATATTGACAAAAATGGAGATTTGTATTGCAAAAATATTGGTGCAACAGGAGTAACATATGAAGTTAAAAGTATAGAAAAAATAAACAAATCAGATACAAAATATAAAGGAAATGTGTATGGCTATTCAGAAGAAGAATATAAAGACGAAATGGAGATATTATTTGAAGTTTCAGAAAACAATGAAAAATGTGTTATTTCTAGTATAACTTTTACTAATAAAAATGAGAAAGATGTTGACGAAAAAGATGATAATGATTCTAGTGATAATACTGCAACTAAAGTTATTACAAATGAAAGCAAAAAAGAAACATCAAAAACAGATTATGCTAAATATATAGGAACTTGGTCTGATGGTTCAGAAAATGAATTTAAAGTTAGAAATATTGGAAATGATTTAATTACATTTACTTGGTTTATATATAGAACAGCACTAATAGAGGATGTTACAGTTCCATTTAAAGATAATAAAGCAGTATTCTATTATCATGGATATGAAGACAAAAACTTTAATAACAAAGATGAAGATAATGAGTTTTATTGTAGAAAAGCAATAATTGAATTAAAGAAAAATAATGTATCTATAAAAGTAGAAAATTCTACTCTTGAAGAATCTAACAAAAATATTTCGTTAGATAAGACAGATTTATTTGGAGGAGGAGTTCATATAAAGCCAGGACAATATACTTTTACAACGAAGAAATAATAGTAATGTTTATCTGTTTAATGAATAGTTATTGGACATAAAGAATTTTCAAGAGTATTATGAAAAAATGAAAATTGTTAAAAAAAGATAATATTAAAATGAAAGGTGGAAATAAAATGAAAATAATAAAAAAATTATTATTAATAACAATCTTAATAATGACGGCATTAGTTGCAATGCCACAAATACAAAATAAGGTACAAGCTACAAGTGTAAAATTAAACAAAACTAAGAAAACAGTATATGAGGGAAATACATATAATTTGAGTGTTCAAGGAACAAATAAAAAAATAAAGTGGAGTAGTTCTGACACAAAGGTGGCAAAAGTTAATTCAAATGGTAAAGTAACAGCAAAAAGGAATGGCAAGGCTATAATAACAGCTAAGGTAGGAAATAAAAAACTAAAATGTACAATCAAAGTAAAACTACCTCAATATGATGAGTACTTTTATGATATAAACAAATATGCAACAAAGAGAGTAAAGCTTTCAAAAATAAAGAAATCAACAATTATAAAATATGATTTAGATGGAGATAAGAAAAAAGACATTATAAAGATACAATTATTAAATGATTTTGGTTATTTAAGAAGCCATAAAATTTCAATAAATGGTAAGAAATTTATTGAAGGAATATATACAGAATTATATATAGTTGATATTAATAAAAAGGATAAATCTAAAGAAATAATAATAAAAGATGCAGAAGCTACAGATGGACCAGGTTTTTTAGTATATGCAAAAAAAGGTAATATACTGAAAAAAGTTGGTGAAATTGGAGTTACTGCAAATATAAGACTTAATGGAAAAGGAAAAATATTATCAGATGGAGATGAATTATCAAGAGTTTCACCAAGAATTTATACTAAATATTATAAATTTTCAAACTCAAAAATAAAAGAAAGAATAAGCTCAGCAAAAAAAATAAAAAATATAAAATTCAAATCAGAATATATTCAAACAATAACAGATTCAAGTGTATTAAAAGATATTTATCCACAAGATTTTGCTGAAATGTTTATGAAACATTCAAAAATAGATGAAAATGGTAATTATGTAGAAGATACTGAATTAAATCAAAAAAATAAGAATAAACAAGAAGAACTTGGAGTACAAGAACTAGAAAATATAAAATTTTATATTAAGAAGTTCGATGAAATTGGAGATTTTGATACTATAAAAATAAAAGGAATAAATCAAGATTATGAAGGATTTGCATTAAATTATTTTACTATATAAGTGTAAAGAAAAAATGAAAAACTATTAGAAAAAAATAGTATAAAAATGAAAGAAAGAATAAAAAACGTGAAATTATGCACATTTTAGATAGTATGGAGGTTTAAATGGAAGAAAAAGAACCAATAAAGGTAAGATTAAGTACAGCTTTATTAATAATTGCAGTTATAGTTGTAATTGCAATGACTGTAGTAATAGGAATTTTGTATAAGCAAAATATTAGTAAAAATGACAATGCGCCTAATACAGAAAATGTAATGATAGGAGAAAATGAAATTAGTAATGTGGAAGATGTTAAAAAAAATGATATAGATGAGCAAGATAATAAAGAAAACGATGATTTTAGTGATAGTAATACAACTACAATAATTACAAATGAAAATAAATCAACTAAACAAAATAGCTCTAACAATAATACATCAAAGGATAATACGCAAATGACCTCTAATGTTGGTAAAAATACCACAACAAATAAAATTTTAGGAAAATGGAAAGCAGAAAAAGTGGTTGATTCTGATGGAAATGATATAGGTTTAAGTGCTGTATGGGGAACAGGAATTAGTTATTCAAACGAAATGGAATTTAAAGAAAATGGCATTCTTTCTTATGCTATAGGAATAACTGCAAGTAGTGACGATGGCACATATACTATAGATGGAAATACTATAAAATATGGTATTCCAACAGATGTAAAAGGTGAGATGAATTGGAGTACTTTAACATATATATCAGAAGAAGATGTTTTAAAAGAAGAAATAGATAATTTTGGCGAAAAGCAGATAGTTACTTATATAAAAGTAAACAAAAATGGAAATAATAAAAATGATAATAAAACAGATAAATATAAGGAAATTACAAAAAAATTAGATTTGAATGATGAAAACTTTGAAGAGATATTTGTTGTTACAGATGTGGAGAAAAATGGTGGAAAATATACTTTAAAAGGAAGAGTTTACACAAAATATATATTAACAAAAAGTGAATATAATGCTGCAAAAAACACAGGAAAAATTATTATTAACGGAAAAGAGTATAAAGTAGAAAAACAAAATGGTGATGACGTATTTAGTCTGTATTCTAAAAATAAACAATCATTACAATATTTTATAAAAAAAGTTGATGGTGAATATATATTAGAATCAGAAACTCAACAAGGAATTTGCTATAAAGCAACAAATAATTATAAAAAAATAACTATAGAGGAAAATACAAAATGCGTACATACCAATTATAATGGAAGTATAGATGAGGAAGAAGTAATAGAAGATACAACTGTAAAAAAATATTTTAAGAACTTTAAAAGTATTACAGAAAATATAGAACCAGGAGAGTTATTACCAAATTATAATTTTGAATTTAAAAATGGAAAATGTACGAAAATAACAATAAAAACTATTTATATTTAATAAAAAAATTCAATTCAATCATTATAATAATCATAGATTAAAAATAAGATTGATAGTATATGAAAGGAAAAATAAAAATGAAAATATTAAAAAAAGTATTATTAATAACAATTATTTTAATGGCAGCGTTAGTTGTAATGCCTCAAATGCAAAATAAAGTAGAGGCAGCTGTAAAAATAAGTGCAACTAAAAAAACAATGTACAAAGGTTATACATATAAATTAAAAGTAACAGGAACAAATAAAAAAGTTAAATGGAGTAGCTCAGATAAAAGCAAAGCTACAGTAAATTCAAAAGGAAAAGTATATGTAAAGAAAAATGGAAAGGTAACAATAACAGCAAAGGTTGGAGGAAAAAAATATAATTGTAAAGTCACAATAAAAAATAAACCATATAAATTAACACAATTTAGCACAACTTTTTATGATCTAAAAGATGTAGCTAAAAAACACAAATATATTGGAGATATAAGAAATTATGGTGAATATAAATATGATTTAAATGGTGATGGAAAAAAAGATACAATATTGGTAAAAAGAGAAGTAACTTATGACAATGAGGATAATATTGATGATTTATATTATTCATTTAGAATTAATGGAAAAGAAATAGAAAAGCTAGATGCTTATACACATTTGTATGTAGTAGATTTAGATAAGAGTGATAAAACAATGGAAGTAATTTTAAAATATGGATATGAAGGAGACAGCATGGGAACAAACTACGCAGTATATCAATTGAAAGGAAAAAATGTAAAAAAATTAGGGGATTATTATGTTGCTGAAGAAATGAAAGTAAATCAAAAAGGAAAAATGGTAGCAAGAAATCATATAGACGCAGCAATTTCTCCATATATAGTAAATGAATATTATGAACTTTCAAAAGGAAAAATAAAAACTATAAAAACACTTGTAAGAAATATTTCTAAAATTAATTTTAAAACAACAAAAGATGCAACTGATGACTCTACTATAATGTTTTCAACTTCAAAGAAAAATATTGGGGAAAATGCAAAAGAAATAAAAAAAGGAACTAAATTTAAAATTCTAGGCTCTGCATTTAAACAAGATGGCAATACAGCAAGATATGTAAAGCTATCAAATGGAACTAAGGGATATATATATGCTGCCTATGCAAGATAATGTAAATTATAGATTATAAAGGGGAATTTTTAAATGGAAGAAAAAGAACCAATAAAAGTAAAATTAAGTATAGTTTTATTAATAATTGCATTTGTAGTTATAATTGCGGTTGCTATAATAATAGGAATTACATTTAAACAAAATACAGAAAAAAATGACACAAATAATAATATTACAAATAGTGCGACATTAGAAACTACTGCTCAAAAAGATATAGGAAAAGAACAGTTAGCAGTAAATGAACAAAAAGATGTAGATAGAATAATACTTGATGAATTAAAAGAAAAAAGATTTTTAGCCAAAAACAATATTGATATTTATAGTAAAGTAAAATATGCTAAAATGGGTAGAAATGGTAAGCCTATCTATATAGTACATGTAGAACATGAACAAGATGAAGATGGTAATAGGTCAATATATTTCTTTGTTAGTTTTAATAATGGACAAGTTCTATTTAACAAAGCATTACAACATAAATATGAATATGATTTATACTATGAACCAAATACGAAGTTAATTAAGGCAGAATTAGAATATAAAGGCTATATAACAACTATTTATGGGAAAATTAAAGATGATGGAAATTTTGAAAAAATAGATGAGCTTATTGAGCCTGCAAATGAAGAAATTCAAAAATATATTCTAAATGATAATGAAGTTTCGTCTAAAGAATTTGAAAATAGAAAAAAACAATATGAAAATAAACAATATATTAATTTTTCTGATATTGCTAAAGAATTAGAAGATGAAATGGAATTGATGCAGTTTAAGGAAAAATTTTCAGATTTAGAAGATGTAGCATTAGACTATAGGGAATGTGAAAAGATAAAAAATTACAAAGACTTTGAATATGATTTAGATGGAGATAGCAAAAAAGATAAAATCACAATAAAAAATATTGGTAAATATGATTTACGGAAACGAAGAAGATATTCATAAATTTTATGTAAATGAAAAAGAATTCTACACAACAGATCCATATAGTTTAAGTTCGCTATATATAGTAGATTTAGATAAAAATGATAAAAGATTAGAAATAGTTGTTAAAACTGTAGGCGCAAATGATTATACAATTTATAACATATATTCAAAAAACGGAAACAAAATGAATAAGTTAATAACTATAGATGATGGTTGGAATATGAAAATAAATCAGAAAGGAAAATTTGTAATAAATAATTCCCTATTGGAATGTATAAAACCTGAAATATATGAAACATACTTTGAATTAAACAATAACAAAATTGATAAAAAGACAGCAAATATAGAAAAAATAAAGAATAAAACTTTTAAATGTGAAGGTGGATTATGTTTTACACAAGATAAAGATAGCTTAAAAAAATATACATCCTCTTCTTATACAGATAGTAATGAGGATTATAACAAAACTTTAGAGAAATATGGAATTTATTATTACCAAGAAGGATTTAAATTTGAATTTATTAATTTTGAAAAGGGAAATTGGGTAAATAATGGTCTATATGTTAAACTAAAAGACGGAAGAAAAGGTTATTTATTTAGTTTTGCTTATAATCTTGCAGGATAATGCAAAATAAATTCAAATTGTTAAAGTAGTATAGAAAATAGTATTACGTTTTAATATGTAATACTATTTTTTGGGAAAATTAAAGAAATAGTTAAAAACTATTGACAAATTATATAAAAAAATAGTATAATGTTAACCGAAGTTAACACTGAGGCTAAAGAGTATTTACTATAAACATAAACTGAAATAGAAAGGACTTTTAAATGATTTCAAAATCACAAGAAGAATATTTAAAAACAATATATATTATACAAAAACAAGACAAGCAGCCAAGAGTAACAAATATTGCAGAAAAGATGAATTGTACCAAAGCAAGTGTAAATAAATCTTTGAAAATATTAACAGAGCAAAAACTAATAAATTATGAACCTTATGGAAAAATTGAACTAACTGAAGAAGGTACAAAGCTTGCAAAAAAATCGTTAGAAGCGGATGATATTGTTTTTTTATTTTTAAAACAAATATTAGGAGAAGAAAAAGATATTGCTGAAGAAGAGGCAAAAGAAATAAAAATGGCAATGAAAGACACAACTTTAAATAAACTTGCAAAATATGTTCATCAAGAACTTGGGTTATATAGTTTGGATTGTGGGTATGATATAAACAATGAACATTGTATTGATTGTATGAGGAGAATGGTTGAAACATAATTTTATTTTTGCGTCGTTGTAATTATTTTTGAACGCAGTCACGTACACAAAGTACGCTCCTTTGCCTTCAAAAACAATTACGCCTAGCTAAAATACAAATTCTGTTTCAACAGCAAATGCTAGCTAAAGGGCCAATTCTTGAACAACAGCTAGTAAGTGGTTGGAAAAACTAATTCTTGAACAACGGAGAATATGAGATTATTATAAAAAATGAAAGGACTAATTAGAATGAGTGAATTATTAAAAATTACAAATTTACATGCAAACGCAGGAGAAAAAGAGATTTTAAAAGGATTGAATTTGAGCTTAAATAAAGGAGAAACTCATGTAATAATGGGACCAAATGGTTCTGGAAAATCAACAACAGCAAATGTTATATTAAATAATCCTGAATATAAAATAACAGAAGGAGAAATTTATTTTGAAGGTGAAAAAATAAATGACCTAAAAACTGATGAAATAGCAAGAAAAGGTGTGTTTATGTCATTCCAATCTCCTGAAGAAATTCCGGGTATTTCTGTAATGAATTTCTTAAAATATGCTAAAAACAAAACAACAGGTGAGCCTGTAAAAATATTTCAGTTTAAAGAAGAAATAGAAAAAAATATGCAAGAGCTAAAAATGAATTCTAGCTACATAAATAGAAATTTAAATGTAGGCTTTTCTGGTGGAGAAAAAAAGAAAACAGAAATTCTTCAAATGCTTACTCTGCAACCAAAACTTGCAATTTTAGATGAAACAGATTCAGGACTTGATGTTGATGCAATAAAAATTGTTTCAAAAGGAATAAAAATGTTTAGCAATGAGAATAATGCAACTTTGATAATTACTCATGGTACTAAAATTCTTAAAGAACTTGATGTAGATTATGTTCATATTTTAGTTAATGGACAAATTGTTGCAACAGGTTCAGCTGAACTTGCAAAAGAGATTGAAGAAAATGGGTATGAGAGGTATATGAAAGGATAAAAATGAAAACAAATTTAGACGAAATAAATAGAAATATTTATGATATAAAAAACAAAGATGAATATGATTTCAAAATCCAAAAAGGTTTAACAAAGGAGATAATAGAAGAAATCTCAAAACAAAAAAATGAACCTGATTGGATGCTAGAAATTAGGCTAAAAGCTTTAGAAACATATAATAAGTTAGAACTTCCAACTTGGGGACCTGATTTATCTGAACTTAATATGGATGAGATTGCAACTTATGTAAGACCAAAGTCAAAGCTTAACAATAATTGGGAAGATGTTCCTGAAGATATAAAAAATACATTTGATAGACTTGGAATTCCTGAAGCAGAGAAGAAATCTTTAGCAGGAGTGGGAGCACAATATGATTCTGAAGTTGTATATCATAGTATAAAACAAGAACTTGTAAAACAAGGTGTTGTATATACAGATATGGAAACAGCTGTAAGAGAATATCCTGAAATTGTAAAAGAACATTTCATGAAATGTGTTCCAATGTCAGACCACAAATTTGTTGCACTTCATGCAGCAGTATGGTCTGGAGGGTCTTTTGTATATGTTCCAAAAGGAATAAAAGTTGATATTCCATTGCAGTCATATTTTAGACTAAATTCCCCTGAATCAGGACAATTCGAGCATACTTTAATTATAGTAGAAGAAGGAGCTTCACTTCATTTTATAGAAGGATGTTCTGCACCAAAATACAACAAAGTAAATCTTCATGCTGGTTGTGTAGAGCTATATGTAAAAGACAACAGCTATTTAAGATATTCTACAATAGAGAATTGGTCAAAAAATATGCTTAATTTAAATACAAAAAGAGCAATAGTTGGAAAAAATGCACAAATAGATTGGGTATCAGGTTCATTTGGATCAAAAATTTCAATGCTTTATCCAATGAGCATATTAAATGGAGAGGGCTCAAAAACTGAATATACAGGAATTTCATTTGCAGGACGTGACCAAAATTTAGATACAGGATTTAAAGTAATTCATAATGCTCCAAATACTTCAAGTGTAGTAAATTCAAAATCAATTTCAAAAAATGGTGGAGTATGCACATATAGAGCACTTGTTAGAGTAAATGAAAATGCGAAAAATTCAAAATGCTCAGTATCATGTGAATCACTTATGTTAGATGATATTTCAAGGTCAGATACAATACCTGTAAATGATATTAGAAATGATGATGTAGAATTCTCACACGAAGCTAAAATAGGAAAAATAAGTGATAAAACAATATTTTACTTAATGTCTAGAGGAATTTCTGAAGAAGATGCAAAAGCAATGATAGTAAGAGGTTTTGCATATCCAATTTCAAAAGAACTTCCACTTGAATATGCTGTAGAAATGAATAATTTGATTAATTTGGAATTAGAGGGAGCAATAGGGTAATTTTTTAATAAAATGAACTGACACTAACAGAAAAAGAAAGGGGCTAATATGATTTTAAACCAAACACCAATAAGAACGTCAAGAAATTATAAAATAAATAACATAGAATTAGATTTAGAAATGCCAAAAAGACAAGAAGAATTTGAAGGATTAACAATATATGGAGATACTTCAAATTTTAATATTTCAAATTCAACTAGCAAACAGCCATTAATTTATGGAAATGGAAAAGAATTAGAAAATCAAATTTTTAAAAATGCAAATCAAAATATTAAAATAGAAGAAACAAAAACAGGCAATCTATATTTAGATTTTAACTTAAATGAAGAAAATTCTACATTAGTTGAAAATATTGAAATAGATGCAAATACTAAATCAAAAACTACTATATATATAAAATATATGTCAGATGATAATTTTAAATGTTATCATAATGGAATATTAAGAGTAAATGCAAAGCCGAATTCTAAAACAAATATTGTGATTATAAATATGCTAAATGATAATTCGGATAATTTATTAAGCATTGAAAATATCCTTGATGAATCTTCAAATGTAAATTACACAATAGTTGATTTTGGAGGGAAGACAAGTGTTACAAATTATTATTCAAAATTAGATGGAAAAGGTGCAAAAGCAAATATTAATACAATTTATCTAGGCAAAGATGAGCAAGTTTTTGACATAAACTATATTGCTGAACTTTTTGGAGAAAATACAGAAACAAATATAGAAGTTCAAGGAGCTTTGAAAGATGAAGCTAAAAAGAATTTTAAAGGAACAATAGACTTCAAAAAAGGAAGCAAAAAAGCAAAAGGTGATGAAAATGAATTTTGTATGCTTTTATCAGATAAGGCTAAATCAAAAGCTCTTCCTATGCTACTTTGCACTGAAGAAGATGTAGAAGGAAATCACTCAAGTAGTGCAGGGAAAATTGAAGATGATAAATTGTTCTATATTATGAGTAGAGGTCTTTCTGAAAAAGATGCAATGAAACTTATTGTTAAAGC
>CAMMZC010000019.1 GCA_946529215.1 uncultured Clostridia bacterium | reverse complement strand
TATGTATAAATCATACTACATCTGTGTTTGAAAAGCAAGTAGATAGCGAAAAAATCAATCTAGCTTTATCTGTTTTAACTCAAAGAACTGTGGATAGTGGACATTCGATTAAATATCACAACAAATTCTACAAGACAATTGACAAAGACGGCAATAATATCTTTTATGCCAAAGGAACTAAATGTATGGTCATAAAAACTCTTAATGGCGATTTATATGCCTCTGTAGATAATGATATTTATGTACTTGAAGAAATACCTATGAAAGCAGAAAAATCCCCTCATTTTGACGTTATTGATGAAGTACAGCCAATTAAAAGAACAATACCAAAGATGAATCACATATGGAGAAAAGGTCGTTTTGAAGCATTTGTTGCAAAACAAGCTCACAGAATTGAACAAGAATTGGAAAAACAAGCTTCTTAACTAAAAAACACTAGCACTAAATCTCTAAAATTTTAGTGCTAATGTTTAAAAATTTTTAGGACATTTTCAAAAACTATTGACATAACCTTTTTAGATTTTTATATAATTAATACTTATACCTTTTAAGTGATAAATATAAATTTCTCTTTTGTAAGACCTCCATTCTTTTTTTATTTTTAAATCTGATTATTTTTATATAGTAGAATAAAAATTATTATGCATAAGTCAAATTGCTTGTACTATTCTAAATATTTGAATTAATCTTTAAAAGTTGCAACATTGAACAAATTTGAGTCTGCAAAATTTTGCATATTATTTTTTATATGCTAGAAAAGTCAATATGACTTTCCCAGTATATTAGCAAATAGGAAAGTTTTACTTTCCTATTTTGTTAAAAAAGTTATTGCATAACATTATAATAACATAAAAAATTTAATTTTGCAATAGAAAATGCTTATTTTTCAGTACTTTTCATCGCAAAGTTTGACATTTTTCGACAAATCTTTTCCACTAAAAACTAAATCTTTATTCTCTAAACTCTTCACTTAGTTTTCCAATTGCCTTTGTTTCTATTCTCGAAACATAAGAACGAGAAATTCCCATACTAGATGCTATTTCGTGTTGAGTTTTAGGCTTTTGTCCATTAAGGCCAAATCTAAGCTCAATAATAGTTCTTTCTCTATCTTTCAAAACTTCTTTCATTTTTTTATAAAGCTTTTTAACCTTCATTTTTAGGTCAACAACCTCTTCTATACTTCTTTCATCATTTTCCAAAACTTCTTCTAAAGTGACCACATTATCATCTTTGTCTTTTCCAATTGTATCATTTAAATATACCTCTGCATTCAGCTTTTTTATAGATCTTAAATACATTAAAATTTCATTATCTATACATCTTGAAACATATGTAGAAAGCCTTGCACCTTTATCTACGTCAAAACTTTTTATTCCTTTTATAAGCCCAATTGTTCCAATAGAAAGCAAATCATCTTGGTCAACATTTGTATTTGAATATTTTTTACAAACATGTGCAACTAATCTTAAGTTTCGTTCTATAAGCAGGTTTCTTGCTTCTTCATCTCCTTCTTTCATTTTTATTAGTGCTTCTTTTTCTTCTTCTGCTCTTAATGGTTCAGGAAAAAGTGTTCCTCCTGAAATATATCCAACAACAAAAATTGAGGTTTTTAAAAAACTCAAAAATCCTGCTAGGCAAATATTTGAAAACATAAAATCATGCACCTCCATATTTTCATAACATATTGTATGTTATAAAATTACAAAAGTGCATGACCATAAAAATATTATTTTCTATACTTAAACTGTTTGTCTACTTTATCTCAAACCCCACAGAATTCGAAATATGATACCTTCCTTCCACATTGCAAACTACATTCTCAAATTTATATTTTCCAGGATTTACAACAACTAGTGGTAAATTAATAGTTTTACATTTTTTAGTTTTATAAATGGTTATATAATTAATCATATTATTTTGAATATAGTATTTATCATTCTCGCTTACATCTTTTTCTACTTTCGAAAGCCTTAAACTATTTGGTAAAGCAATTCTTACTTCTCCTTCATAGTTTCCACTAAATTCTACTTTTAGGTTAACAGTGCTTCCAACTTGTCCTTTTCCATTTAAACTTATCTTTATGTCTTTAGCTATATTCTTATCATCAATCTCTTCTAGCGAAGTTCTGTAATAATATGAAACCATTAGATTTGCTGAGTCTGTTTCAAAACTTATATCTGCTAACTCTTCATTATTGATCAATAATTTTTGTATTTGAACTCCGTTTACTTTAATTGCTTTTTGCTTACCATTCATTTTTACCAAAACATTTTCTTCATTTCCAATTTCTTCTGAGTTGTTTTGGAAGAATGAAAGTATTGCAAATCTTAAGTATTCATCTGCAGGAGAGTTTTTAATTAAGTCATCAATTTTTTGTACCGCTTCTTTTTTGTTTATAAATGTCTCTATTGTTGCAATAATTGATTTATATTGTTTTGCTTCTTCATTGCTTAAAGAAATTGTGCTATATAATTCTTTTGCATTTCTATAGTCTCCAATAAATTCGAAGCTTAGTGTTACTAGCAATTTATTGTAATTTGAAATGTCTTTTTCTTCTTTTAAGTACATTAAATCTTGTAACACTGGTTCTTGTTTTGCTGCAAGACATAAATAATATTCAAAAATATTGTCATTTTTACTTAGTTCGTTAAGTATTATGTTTGTTCCATATTCTTTTGCATAATATGTTACCATTGCTGTTAAAAATAAATCATCCTTTCCATTTCTTAAATTTTTAAGACCTATTCTTTTTCCTGTGTAAATATCCATATTCACTCTGTTTACAGAGCTTACATCTGATGTTTCATAATATTTGTTTTTAACATCTTGTATTTTGTTATATGCAATTTGTGTATCTAATCTTTCTGTTACAATGCTTTCTACAAAATCTATATATTTAACGTATTTTTCCATATTTTTGTTATATATTTCTAATACAATCGGATTTTTTGTAGGTTTTATTGATGCATTTGAAGTTATATTCATTGTAGTTTTTGCTTTAACTTCTTGGATAGATTTTGTAACATTTACTTTATACTCTATAGCATCTGTTCCAGTACTACTTTTTCCTTTTATAACAGCTGTATATGTTCCCATAGGTAATTTTCCAAAATTCACAGTAACTAAACTATTTGTTTTTCCTTTTGCTGTAAGTGTTTTGTTTAATTCTTTTATAGTAAATTCATAATCTACATCATAATTTGTATCTGCAATTGATGTTGCATTTAGTACCAAATCATCATCAACTTTTATGCCTCTTGGCTCTACAGATTGAACAAAGAAGTCTAATTTTGAAGTAATTTTCTTAGTTCCAACTCCCACTTCTAAGTCTTTGTTTGCAGAATGTGCTGTTACTCTATATGTTGTAACATTTTCAGGTAATTTAAATTTTACTAAAGCTGTTCCATTGCTATTTGTATTTACTGTTTCGAAGTGTGCGGTATCGGCAAAATTTCCTCTTGGTTCACCATCTCCGCCTCCTGCACCTCCATCTGGTGAGCTGATGTCATCATAAAAAGAAGAATAAGTATATACTGCCAAAGATTTATCTGTATAAATTGTTTCTAATATATTTGTGTTATCTTCTTCTAATGCAAACACAGCTTCATTTACAACACTAACGTTTACATTAGATTTTACAGCTTTTCCGTTTTTTGTAGTTTTTATAGTTAATGTAACTTCTTCTCCTGGCTTATATTTTTCTTTATCTGAAGTTATCTCTACATCAACTTTTTTGCTTTCTTCATCAATATCAAAATATCTATTAGGCATTCTATAAAATTTTCCATCTACAAAATATGCTGATGTCATCTTTATTCCAGGAAAGTCTTTATCTGTAAATTCACGAGTAAAGTTATTTGTCTCTAGCACTTCTGTTTCTGAAATATTTTCTTTAAAGAAAATGTTTAGAACTTTTCCTTTATTTTCTATGTCTTTTATGCCAGTATTTGTTGCCTCTTGAAGTTTAAACTCAACCTTTTTTCCACTTATAAAGTTCTCTGCTGCCTCTAGATCATAGTTCCATAAATACCTATAAGTATAATAATCTTCAATCAAAAAACTACTTGAAATTTCTTCTACTCTATCATAGCTATCCTCATTTTCTCCAAATCCTGTACGATATCCAAATTGTTCTTTATTATACCAGTCTTTTTCTACTGTTGATGTTTCTCTTACCTCTCTTCCTTTTGTATCTTTAAATAAAAATTCTAAATAGTATGAATAGCTTTGATTTTCTGTATCTTTCTTTTGTTTGATTTCACTATAATCAAATTCAATAACACCATTTGTGGCTTTTATAGTTTTTAATTTTGTTTTGTTTTCATCTTCTACTCTGTCATAATATGGTTCCATTTGTTTTGTATATTCATTGTATTCTTCTCCATTTTGAAATAGTGTTGTAATATGTTCTATTAAATTTACTTCGATTGAAGTTTCGTAAATTCCGTTATATAGTTCTTTTAAGTCATATTCAGTCTTTGCATTTTTGCTTGTATTTAATTTATATATTGTTGCTTTATATTTTTGATCTGTAGAATAATCTTCTTCTACATAAACATCCCTAGTTAAAAGCCTTGTGTCTAAGTGAGCTTCTGCATTTGTGTATTCTACATCATCTCCATTATATATACTTACTCCTTGATAATCTGAATCTGTATCTTTTGAGTCTTTTCCTGTTAAAGTAATTGTAAAGTGTGCTATTCCATCTTGTCCTGTTTTTGCTCTATAAACCTTTTCTTCATAAATTGCAACTACATTTTTGTTTGGAACTAAAAGTCCTGTTATATGTTTTACCTTAACATCAAAGTTTATTTTATCTCCTATAAATCCGTAATTTTTATTACAACTTGCTTCATAAGTATAATTTTGAAGTTCATAGTTTTCTATAGAGATATATTTTATACCTATTAAAATATCTTTGTAATACAAATTTACAGAAACATTATCATCAATATGATTTTTTAAATCTATTTTGTATGTAAAAGTTCCATTTTGTTGTAATGAGATTTTTTTCTTATCTACTTCATCTAATTCAATATAGAATTCATCTTCTATTTTTTCGTAGAAAAAGTCTTTTGGCACAAATCCCCAAATATTAATTGTATCAGTATTTTTGTATAATGGTCTATCTGTGTAAATATATGCCTTTGGATAATTTTCAAAGCTAAAGTTGTATACACCTATTACAAGTTCATCACCGACTTTTGCATATTTTATTTTTTTAGATCCATCTGTTACATTTTCAAATTTTGCAATACCTTGTTTATCTGTTTTTATAGTTTTTCCGTTATATTCTACATTTACATTTGAAGTTAAATTATTATTCTGAGCAACCCATACTAAAACATCTCTTTCTGTTTCCATTGCATAAGCTGAAATATCTGTTATTTGAACAGGACAATGGAATAATTCTTTTCCTTTTGATGTTTTTACTTTTGCAACATAATATCCTTTTGTTAATGTTTGCTTAAATACCAAATTTCCATGGTAGTTTTTAATTCTATTTTCTACTTCATAGTCTCCTTGCTTTGTAGCTTTAGCATAATTTGCTGTATCTACATATTCTATAAAATCATCTATACTAGAAAATTTTGCAATTTCAACTTTTCCAAATTGTTGGTTTTCATTATTTGCAGAATAAGGAATTCTTACAACTTCATTAGTTCTTGCAGTAATAATTCCATCTATTGAATTATTTACTAATTCTGCTGCTAATGTATCTTCATCATCTATTTTAAATTCAAATTTATAATCATTTTCTAAAATTTGATCTTCAGCTGTTAAGTTTTTAGAAATGACTACTGTGTATTTTTTTCCTTTTTCAAGCTTGCTACTTGGAGTAAATCTCCAAATTCTTCCAAGATGTTCCCATGTTCCTTTAATTGTTGGAGAAATCTTTACATATTTTTCCAAATCTTTGACTGTAGCATATGAAAACTCAATATCTATTATTGTCTGTGGAGCAACAGTTGTTTCATTATTATAAGGATAAGTTGATGTTACACTAAATTTATTTGAAGTTTGATATGCCCAACTATCTTGAGTTATCTGATTTTTTACATATTGTAATTTTAAAATTGTATTGTCTGGTATATTTTGTTTAAATTTTAATTTATATTCATTTTTGTTTAAAGTCTTTTCTATAGTATAATCTAATGCTGGTTCTACATAAATACTTTTTTGAACAGCCTCTGTATTTACATTATCTCCTTCAACAAAAATTGTAAATTCAGAATCTTTTGCAACAACTCCTGCTTCAAGTTTTGTTGGTTCTATTGCTTTTATACTTATAAGATTTGCAGGTTGTTCTTCACCAATTAAAGGAGTATTTTTCAAATTCATTCCAAGTGTGAATACAATTAATATAACTGCCGCCATAGATAAGACTTTTGCAAATCTATTATAACTTTTTAGTTTATCATTTTTGTTTTCTGTTTTAAAGTTTAAGTTATGTGCTTTTTGCTTTTCTTCTTCAATTTTTTGAATTATTTTTTGTTCAAATTCTTTTGATGGCTTAATTGTACCACTTAATTTTTCTTTAATAATTCTATCTAATTCGTTGTTATCCATTTAAATTCCTCCTTTCTGTTTCTTCATTTTTTATAATTATTTTTTCTAGGTCTTTTCTAGCTTTTGAAAGCCTTGATTTTACAGTTCCTTCAGGTATGTTTAAAATTTCTGCAACTTCTTTCACACTAAAGTCTTCAAAATAATAAAGTAAAACTGTTTCTTTTAAATCTTTACTTAAATTTTTTAATAAGTTTCTTGCATCTTGTTCTTCAAGCCTGTCTTTTTCAGTATACTGCAAATTGTCTAATCTTTCTTGCGTACAGTTTTCAAGATATATAACTTTTTTGTTTTGGTTATATATTTTATAGCACTCATTAATCAAAATTCTTGTAAGCCATGTTTTAAAAAACTCCTCTTTTTTTAAACTTGCAATTCTTTCAAATACAATTATTGTTGTGTTTGAAATTGCATCATAAATCTCGTCTTCATTCTTTAAAATACCAAAAGCAACTCTATACATTGCTTGCACATTTTCTTGAATGATATTTCCGATTTCATTTACATCACCTGCTTTAGCTCTTTTTACTTGTTCAATGTTCATTTATTTACCACATCTCCTTTTGTATTAATTTTTAACCTAACCAAATGTGCTTTTATACTCTTTAGATAATTCAACATTTTCTTAAGTTCACTTTTTTTTAAATTTTTTCATCTGTAGCATAATTATTTGCCTTATTAAATAGAATTATATATTTTTTAAAATAAAAAATCAATAAATTTAATTGATTTTACAAATTTCTGCACACAAGATTTTATATAAGATGTACAGGTTGGTCCGCAACTTCTTAAATATAGGAAGCTTTAACTCAAATATATATTTTTTTATACTTTTAAATTAATAATTTAATTTATGTTTCATATATTTAAATAAACATTTTTCTAAATATATAGGAGTGATTCAATTGCATTTTTTATTAGATTTTTTTAAAGGGATAGCGATTGGTACAGGTGCAATTTTGCCTGGGATTAGTAGTGGCGTATTATGTGTGGTTTTTGGTATTTATGAAACTTTGCTTAATTGTACATTAAATTTTTTTAAAAATATAAAATATAATTTTAAAATTCTTTTCCCTATTGTTTTAGGAATCTTTTCAGGAATTATTTTGTTTGGAAATATTTTAAAATACATTTTTTACGCATATCCTCTCCAAACTAAGTCTGTTTTTATTGGGCTAATAATTGGAAGTATTCCTGAATTAATAAAAAAAACTAACTCAAACGTAAAAGATATTTCCAATGTCTGCTTTATCACTCACTCTAATACTCGCTCTAACACCAATTCTATAACTATTTCAAAATTCAAATTACAAAATTTATTTATTCTAATATTTTCTTTTGCTATAGGTCTCTTGCTAGTATATATTGAACGAAAATATAACTTTTCTAATGAAAATAATCATTTCAGTTTTATGTATCTAGTAATTTCAGGCTTTTTTATGTCTGTAGGAGTTATAGTTCCTGGTGTTAGTAGCACATTAATACTTATGCTTTTAGGTGTATATGATGCTTATCTTCTTTCTGTTTCTTCTCTATATATACCTTTCTTATTCCCTTTAGTAATTGGACTCATTTTAGGGTCTATATGCTGTATGAAATTAATAAAATTTTTATTAGATAAACTTCATACACAAACATTTTTTAGTATAATAGGATTCACATTAGGTTCAGTTTTTGTACTTTTGCCAAGAGTTTCGTGTTTAAATGAAGTAATCTTGAGCATACTCTGTATTATTCTTGGAACTTTTATTACGTGCTTTCCACTTAATGAAAGGTCTTAAATTATTGTTGTATTCTTTTTAAATATTATAATAATTGTCTTACAACTGTCCTAAAAATAATTTACATAACTATTGCCAATTTTAGGAATTTATGATATAATAGAAATGAATTTAAAAGCGAATAAGCACAAAATTCAATGAATTTTTGTAATTTAATTCCTAATAATCAGGTTTTGTGTCTTAAAGAAAGGAAGTAAAAAATGCATATATTTTTATTAATATTATTAGTTATTGCTATAATTTTGTTAATTTCTTCAATTAAAGTAGTAAAACAATCTGAAGTATACATTATAGAAAGACTTGGTAAATTTCACAAAGCCGCAGATGCAGGCCTTACAATTATTATACCATTTGTAGACAGAGTTAGTTCTGTAGTTTTGTTAAAAGAGCAAACTATGGATATTCCACCACAAGGTGTTATTACAAAGGATAATGTTACAATTAATATAGATATAGTAGTATTTTACCAAATCACAGATCCAGTAAAAGCAGTTTATGAAATTCAAAACTTAAAGAAAGGTGTTGAATACCTTGCGATTACATCTATTCGTGATATTGTTGGAAAAATGGATTTAGATGAGACTTTTAGTTCTCGTGATTCTATCAACTATCAATTATGCACAATGCTTGGAGATGCCACAGATAAATGGGGCTGTAGAGTAAACAGAGTTGAAGTTCAAAATATTAATCCACCTGAAGATATTAGAGAAGCAATGGAAAAACAAATGAATGCAGAACGTAATAAAAGAGCATTAATTTTAGAAGCTGAAGCACAAAAACAGTCAGATATTACGGTAGCTCAAGGTAAAAAAGAGGCTGCAATTTTGGAAGCTGAAGCAGAAAGTGAAGCTAAAGTTAGACGTGCAGCAGGTGAAGCTAAAGCAATAAGGGAAGTAGCTGAAGCTAAAGCTAAAGAAATTGAAATGGTTTATAATGCAATGATGAAATCTAAACCAGATGATAAATTAGTTCAACTTAAATCTTTAGAAGCTCTTAAAGATATAGCTAATGGTGAATCAAACAAAGTATTTATTCCATTTGAAGCAACATCAGCTTTAGGTGCTTTAGGTACAGCAAAAGAAATTTTAAAAGATGAAAACGATAAGAAAAAAGAAAAGAAATAAAATAAAAAGTAGCCTCTACAATTGTAAATAAGGCTACTTTTTAATTTACATTATTATTTTAAAAAACTCATTAATCCATTTAAATCCATCGAACTCTTTTCTCCAGTTTTTATATCTTCAACTTCTAAAATCTCTCCTTCCATTTTGTCTCCCAAAACAAGTACATAAGGAGTTCCAAGTACTTTAGCATCTTTTATTTTAGCGCCAATTGATAGATTTTCTCTATCATCTAAAATTGAATCTATTCCATTTTCTTTAAGAGTGCTATATATTTTTTCTGCAAATTCAACTTTATTAGCGTCTTCAATTTTTGGAATTATTTGTATTTTGTATGGAGCAATATTTTTTGGTAGTGCAAACCCACATGGATTATTGTTTTTGTCGTTTATAACACACGCTTCATATAAAGTTGCAACTGTTCTACTTACTCCAATTCCATAACATCCCATATAATATAGACTTTGTTTTCCTTCTTGATTTATGTATGTACCATTCATCATTTCTGAATATTTTAAACCAATTTGGAATATATGTCCTAATTCTATTGTTCTTACTTCTTCTAATTTAGAGATATCTGTAATTCCATATTCTTTTTCAAGATATTCTTTATAATCTTCTCTTTCTAAAATTTCAGTATTTAGTCCTATCCCAGTATTTTGATCAACTAAGATTTTGTCTTCTCCCATTGGAGATTTAAACATAAATTCTTCAGATTTTTTTCCTCCAATTGCACCATTATCTGCTGCTATTGGCATTACCTTTAATCCTAATTGTTCAAATATTTCTAAAAAAGCTTTTCTTAAATTGTTGTAGGATTTAACCATTCCCTCTTCATCTTTGTCAAAACTATATGCATCAAGCATTGGGAAACATTTACCTCTTAGTAAATATCCTCTTGTTCTTATTTCATTTCTGTATTTTTCTCCTATTTGATAAAATGTTGCAGGAAGTGTTTTGTATGTTTTTAGCTTTTCTCTTGCAAATTCAAGCATAGCTTCTTCAGCTGTTGGAGCTAAACAGAAACTTCCTTTATTTGAATCTACTGTAAGCATTGTTCCATCATTTACATATCCATCATATCTTCCAGAATCTTTCCACATTTTGTCTGGCTGTAATGTTGGAAGTAAAACTTCTATGCAATCATATTTATTTAAAGTTTTTACTATTATTTCTTCTAATCTCCTTTTTACTAGTAACGGAATGTTATTATATGCGAATATTCCTGCTCCAAATTGTACTAATTGACCTGATTGTAGCAAAATACTTTGTCCTGGATACATTTCATCTATATTGTTTAATTTGATAGTTCCTAATCCTGTTTTTGATAATCTCATTTAAATTCCTTCTTTCTTTTTTGTGCGAAGTAACTCTATAGTTTTTATATACTTCAAATTCTCGCTTTATTGTAAACTATTTTATCATACATAGACCGCAAAAGTCAATAATTTTGAGAATTTAAGTTTCGGTTTTTCTAGTTATTACATTTTCATTAAGAAAAGAAATTTATTGGTTTTAATATATATTTTTCTTATATATAAAATAACTTAAACATAATTTAGCTTGCCTTCTTGTTTCTAAGCTCTGCTGCATACTTAATTGTTGCTTCATTTATCTCTCCTGAAGAAATTCTTGCTATTTCGTTTATGACCTCATTTTCGTTTAATAATTTGATATTGGTGTTTGTTCTTTCATTTTGTATATGCTTACTTATAAAGTAGTTGTAGTCTGCAATTGCAGCAATATTAGGTAAATGAGAAATACACAATACTTGATGTTTTGTTGCAATTTTACTTAGTTTATCTGCTACTCTATTTGCAGCTTTTCCGCTAATTCCTGTATCTATTTCATCAAATACTAAAATTGGCATCTGATCTGTATTTGCTAAAACTGTTTTTATTGCAAGCATAACTCTTGACATTTCTCCTCCTGATGCTATTTTTGCAAGTTCTTTTTCATCTTCACCAATATTTGTAGAAATATATATTTCTATTTTGTCTTTTCCTGTAGAATAAAACTCATCTTCTATATAATCTACATGAACGTTTATTTTTGCATTTTTCATTTCTAAATCTTTTAAATTACTATTAATTTCTATAGATAACTCTTTTGCTTTTTTCTCTCTAATTTTATGTATTTCTAATGCTAATTGAGTCATTTTTTCTTTGATTTGATTTTTTTCTTTTTTAAGTTCATTGTTTCTTTCTTCTAAATTTTCTATTTTATCTATTTCTTGCTTTATTTCTTCATTATACTGCAAAATCTCTGTTATAGAATTTCCATATTTTCTTTTTAAATCATATATTAAATCTAATCTTTCTTCTACTTCACTTCTTTCTTGTTCATCAAAATATGTGTCTTCTCTATAGCTTGATATATCTTTCGAAATCTCCTGTAATTCGTAATATACACTTTTTAAATTATTTATAGTTTGCTCATATTTTTTGTCTATTTGCTCTATTTTTTCCAATGCCCTAATACTTGTACTTAATAAATCGATTGTGCTTTCTCCAATTGCCATATCAGCTTCATTCAATGATTGGACAATTTTTTCTGAATTCATTATAATCTTTCTTTTTTCTTCTAGTTCGTATTCTTCTCCTTCTTTTAAATTTGCAACTTCTATTTCATTTATTTGATATTTAAGTAAATCTATTTTTCTTTGTCTTTCTTTATCATCTCCGAAATTTTCTTTAAGTTCTTTGTTTATCTCGTTATATCTTATAAAATAATTTAAATATTTATTTTTTAAATCTTCGATCTTGTTACCAATAAAACCATCCAGATACTTTTGATGCTCTTTAATTTCTAATAAATTTTGATTATCGTTTTGTCCATGTATCTCTATAAATTTGCTCATAAATTCTTTAAGTTCATTTACAGTAACCATTCTTCCATTTATTTTGCACATATTTCTACCATTTATATTTATCTCTCTAGAAATAATAATATTTCCATCTATAGAATACTCACTTTTAGGCTCATACATACATAATTCTACATATGAATTTGTTTCTCCTTTTCTTATCATTTCTTTTGAAAACCTTCCTCCTGAAATTATACCTAATGAACCTAAAATTAAAGTTTTTCCTGCTCCTGTTTCTCCTGTTAATACATTTAGACCATTATTAAAATCTATTTCAACATTTTCTATTATTCCTATGTTCTTAATATGTAAATTTGTAATCATAATATACCTCCATTTTCTATTTTAAAAATGTAATAATTCCTTAGAATTTTTATAAACTTTTGTTTGGTATTATTATACATCATTTTCAAAAAATGTCAATACTTTTTCGAACATTTTTTTGCAAATTTTAATTAAATTAAAAACTACCCATTTAATAGGTAGTTTTTTACACATATTTATCTATCTTAATCACAAATCTGCCTTTTCTTGTATTACCAGCAATTTCTTTAAATTCGAATCTGCCTTTTCCTCGAATCGTTATGACGTCTCCTACTTTAACTTCTTTAGAAGCTTTTGTTTCAACTTGATGATTTAAAAATACTCTTTCTTGTTTTAATATTTCTTGTGCTTTACTTCTTGAAGTTTTTGCAAGAGTACTCACTATATTATCTAACCTTAATGAAATAACAACAGAAGAAATCTCTATTTTGCTTACTTCCACATCTTTTAGTCCAGAAATATTTTCTTTTGAAATTTCAGCACTTTTAAATCTTGTTAAACTTGATAAATTTTGAAGTAGATATTCTATTACTTCACATTTAGCAATTATATCTGCTCCTGTTCTTTCTACTAAAATGTCTCCAATTTTTTCTCTTTCTATTCCTACTTTTATACATGATCCCAAATATTTTCTGTGATCATATTCACCTTCTAAATCAGATGGAAGCTTAATTCTAATTATAGATAGTATTTTATCATCATTTTTTTTAGACATTTCTTCTGTAAGCTTTTCTGGATAAATTACAAGTATTTTTCGCTCAACACTTTCTTTACCTCCAAAAAAATAATAGTTGTCATATTTTTGTGATTTTAATAATTTCATAGCTAATTCTTGTTCACTCAAATTCAAAAAATCTGTATATTGTATTTTATTTTTTGTTTTTGTAAATTCTAGCTTGTCTAATATTTTTGCAGCTAGAAGTCTTTCCTCTTGATTTTTATAATCATTTAATATCTCTGTTTTGCTCATTTTTTTCCTTTCTCAAATAATTTTAAAAACCTCACTATTTAGCGGTGAGGTTTTTTTTTAAGCTGTCTCTTTATTAAGTGTTGGTCTTGCTTTTCTAATATTTGTTGCATTATCTGTTTTTTGAACTCTTGATTCATCAATAACTACCTCTGGTTCTTTACCATTTAAAACCGTATCTCTTGTAACAGTGCATTTTGCAATTTTAGGATTTGAAGGAATTTCAAACATTATATCTGTCATTATTTCTTCTATTATAGATCTTAATCCTCTTGCTCCTGTCTTTCTTTCTATTGCTTTATCTACAATTGCAGA
>CAMMZC010000018.1 GCA_946529215.1 uncultured Clostridia bacterium | reverse complement strand
CTTGCTTTAAATGCTTTAAAATCATGTTCTCCCTCAAAATATTTTACCGCTTCTTTCATTTTCTTTATATTCAATTTTTGTGGAATATGAGTTTCTAAATTTCTGTAAATTGCACTTGCATATTCTGAATTATTTATTACATATCTGTAAGTTTTTCTTTTGCAAGATAGCCTACTATGAAATCTTTCATCAACTTCTTCAGCATTAATAATTCTTATAGATCTTTTTAATTTAGTATTAATTGCAATTGGAAACTTTTCTATAGGCAAATTAGACTCTGTTTTAAAATTTGCGACTTGTCCCCATGCGTGAACCCCTGCATCTGTTCTTCCAGAAGCATTTAACTGCACATCTTCTCCTGTTATTTGTTTAATTGCTACTTCTATGCTTCCTTGAATATTTAATTTGCCAGGTTGTTTTTGCCATCCGATTGAAGTCTTTTCCGTCATATTCAATTGTAAGTTTTATATTTCGCATTGCTCGACCACCTTTCTTTTATATATATCATTGAAAAAATCATATATATTTTTTTATTCAACTTCAAATAAATAAATAATATATTTTTAATACAATTTCATATAAGTAAATAATATGTATTCAATATAATTTCGCATAAGTAAATAATATATTTTTAAAAAATTTGTAAAGCATTTTTCTAACCAAACAAAGTATATGAAACATATCAAAATTATAGTTCTTAAACATCTTAAAATTAAATATAAGAGTATTTTAATGATTACTTCAGTTTAAAAAACTAAAACCATCGTAAAAATACATTGTAGCTAATCCTCAGCTTAGTGTCAAAAATAGGGGTGTGTAGAAATTTATTGTAAAAATATTAATATTAAAGTCTATTTAATTGTATTTTTCATATACTTAATTTTTTATTGTTGATTAGCTGTTAATTATACTCGAAAATTTTATGTTAAATAATCAATCACATAAAATGATATAGCAAAAGCTATATCATTTATCACTTAAAACATTTTTATTAGTATTCTTTTTTTCAAAAATATTTTTAATCTTAGAAAATCTTTGATTAATCACATTTTCTTTTTCATTAAATCTTTTTGTAACAATATTGCTAATAAGAATTTTCTTCAAAACATCTTCTCTAACATCTGCAATTAAAGTACCATCTTTAGCTACAGAAATTTTTCCCGTTTCCTCTGAGACAACAACTGCAATTGCGTCTGATTCTTTAGAAATACCAATCGCTGCTCTATGCCTTGTACCAAGTTCTTTTGCAATATCTGTATCTGAAGCTAGTGGTAACATACATGCTGCAGCTGCAATTTTATTTTCACTAATTACAACAGCACCATCATGAAGTGGTGTATTAGGTACAAAAATATTAACCAAAACTTGAGGACTTACATCTCCATTTATTTCAACTCCTGTTGAAATAATATCTTTAATCTTGATGTCTCTTTCTATTACAATTAAAGCTCCTGTCTTTGTTTTTGCGAGCTCTGTTGCAGCAATTACAACTTTATAAATATCTTCTTTCGTCCTTGTTGCTATATCTTTTTCCATTCCGAAAAACTTAGTAATTTTGTTTGTACCTATTTGCTCTAAAGCTCTTCTAATTTCTGGTTGAAAAATTACTAATATTAAAATAACTCCCCAATTCATTATAGCAGCTAATATGTAATGAAGTATATTTAGTCCAAGAATTCCACTAAGCCAAGTTCCTATTATTAAAAATGCAATTCCTTTAACTAGTTGCCATGTTCTTGTTCCTCTAACCATTCTAACAAATAAATATATAAGTAAAAGAACTAAAGCTATATCTATTATTAAAGAAACTAATTTTATTGGTGATTCTTTATACATATTTATATAAGCTAAAATGTTTTTTTCATAAAATGTATTTATAACTTCACTTATTTTGCTCATCTATATTCCCCTTTTCTAAAAGTTTTTAGTTATAGAAAAACGCATTTTTCAATTTTACAAATTATACAAAATGCTATTCTATTATCCTAAATTATAATTATGAATTAATTAAAAAATATAGTACTGTAGAGCATGATGCTAAAAGCATAAATACAACCATTAATGCAGCAATTATTCTTCCTGCTATTTGAGTTTTTGTTGATTTTATTTTCTTTTTTGCTACTTCATTTTTTTCTTTCATTTTTACTCTCATTCCTTTCTTTAAAGGTACAAAATTTGATAAAATACTTTATTGTAAATTATTTTTCAAACTTATTTTCCTTTCTTTTAATCTTAAATTCTATATATTTATATTTTTTCCACTCTATTAACAATTATAGCACATAGTTTTTAAAAAATCTACTATTTTTGATTTAATTTTTAAGTAAGTTAAAAAATTTAATATTTATAAAATAGAGTTTATACAAAATTCTTACAAAAGCTCTTTCTATGTATTGGAGTTAGACCGTATTTTTTTATTGCTTCTATGTGTTTTGCTGTTCCATATCCTTTATGTCCTGCAAAGCCATACTCAGGATAAACCTTATCCCATTCCCTCATAATTCTGTCTCTTGTAACCTTTGCTATAATTGATGCAGCACCTATTGAATAACTTTTTGCATCACCTTTTATTATTGATTTATAGGGAATTCCTAATGTATCAATTCCAGTTAGTGCATCTACTAGAATAACATTAGGCTTTATTTTCATATTTGCAACTGCATCGTGTAAACCTTTTTTTGTTGCTTGAAGAATATTAATTTCATCAATTTCATCTTGATATATTATACCAATTCCATAGCTTATAGCTTCACCTAAAATTACATCATAAAGCTTTTCTCTTTTACTTTCTGATATTTTTTTCGAGTCATTTATCCCTTCAATCATCGAATTTTCTGGCAACATAACACTTGCAACAACAACAGGACCAGCTAACGGTCCTCTTCCAGCTTCATCTATTCCACATACATAATTCATTCCCATATTGAAAAATTCTTTGTCTATTTCTTTTAATTTAAGTAATCTTTGTTCTTCTTTTTCTTTCATGTTTTCTAACATTCCTTGTAAACTATATTTAGATTTTTAATAAAGGATTATCTATAAATCCTCAAAATATTATGTTAAATTTTGTTTTTTAATCTACTAATATACTTTGTAAATTTGATAAAGTATAATGCATTGATTTTTTGTAACTAATTCCTTTTGGGTAGATTATATCCATTAATTTATAGTTACTTTTACTATAAATAACAACATATTTTTCATCTTCTAGATCCTTTAACCCCATATTTACTAATGCCATCCCAGTAACTTCATATGCTACATAGTTATCTGAGTCACTTGGGTTACCTTTTATTTCTTGACTAACTTGTCCTAAGACTTTTGGTTCTATATTTGTTGGTATTATATTTTTTGCACTAAATTCTCTATCTCTTGCTGAATCCTTATTATCTTCTGTCCATATTTTCGCATCAATCTCTTCTGCATAAGCTTTTGCTTTTGCTTGTATTGTAAGCATATTTGTTTCCAAAGTCTGAACTCTTGATCTTGCAATTAGTTTCTTTCCTTCAAATACTGTTATTGATACAATTATTATTAAAACAATAATTGTGATAATAAGTACTATTAATGTAATTCCTGAATTATTTTTTTTCATGTTAATCTTCCTTTCACTCTTTCGATTCATTCTAGTTCAAATTATATAATTTTTTCTTTTCTATAAATTGAGATAATAAAATCCAGATTATAAAGATTTTATCTACATTAAAAAGGACGGACTATAATATGTATTACAGTACATCCTTATTTTTATACAGCTAAATAATATCCTACACTTCTTTTTGTTAATAGAATTTTTGGATCAGATGTATCTTTTTCTATTTTTTCTCTAATTCTTCTAACAGTTACATCTACTGTACGTATATCTCCGTAATATTCATATCCCCATACTTTTTCTAGCAAAACTTCTCTTGAAACAACTTGTCCTGGTTCAGATGCAAGAAACTTTAAAACTTCGTATTCTCTTAAAGTAAGATCCACTCTCTTACCTTCAACCATAACTTCAAATCTATCTAAATCAAGTGTTAAAACTCCAACTGTTATAATGTTATCTCTTTTTACATCTACATTTGGATTTTGCTCAGCAAAAACAGTAGCTTCTGCTTTTCTTAAATTTGCTTTTATTCTTGCAATTAACTCTCTAATGCTAAATGGCTTAGTTACATAGTCATCTGCACCTAGCTCTAATCCTAAAATTTTATCTAATTCACTGTCTTTTGCAGTTACCATAAGTATTGGAACATTCATAATACTCTTTATTTTTTTACAAACAGTTAACCCATCAAACTTAGGTATCATAACATCAAGTAATATTAAATCTGGTCTTTTTTCTATTGCAACTTCTACTGCTTCTACTCCATCTGCAGCTTCTATTACATTATATCCTTCTTTACTTAAATTAACATTTAATAAGTGTCTTATGGCCTTTTCATCATCAACAACTAATATTGTTTTTTTATAATTTTCTTCCACAAACATTCCCTTCCCTTACTTATGATTTTTATATAATATTTATATCACATTTGTTTTAAGATTACAAGTGTTTTTTTATTATTTTTTTCCTTGCCTTTAACTATTCCCACTCTAATTCATAGTCTAAAATCTTTACAATATCTCCTTCTTTTACTCCCATTTCTCTTAATTTATCGTCTACACCTAAATCTCTTAAGCATTTGTGGAAGTAGTATAAAGATTCGTTATCTGAAATATTTACTCTTCTCATCAAACTTTCTACTGCTTTTCCTTTAACTACAAAAATTCCATTTATTCTTTCTACAGTGAATTTTTCTTCATCTTCTAGTGTATATACAATTCTATCTTCGATTTCTACTAATTGTTCTTTAGGTAGTGTTTTTAGAATTTTTGAAACATAATCTAAAAGTTCATTTACACCTTCTCCTGTTACACTAGAAATTTTGAAAAATTCCATATTTTTTTGTTTTGCTAAACTTTCTAATTCTAAAAGCAAGTTATCATCTTGCATTGAGTCAATTTTGGTTGCAACTAAAATTTGTTTTCTCTCAGATAATTTTTCGCTATATTTTTTTAGTTCTGCATTTATTGTATTAAAATCTTCTACAGGATTTCTGCCTGATTCACCAGATACATCAACTAAATGAAGTAAAAGTCTAGTTCTTTCTATATGTCTTAAAAATTGTAATCCAAGACCAACTCCTTCACTTGCTCCTTCTATAATTCCAGGTATATCTGCAATTACAAAACTATCTCCATTTTTTGATTTAACAACTCCCAAGTTTGGCTCTAAAGTAGTAAATTCATAATTTGCAATTTTAGGTCTTGCACTTGTTACAGTACTTAAAAATGTAGATTTTCCTACATTTGGAAATCCTAAAAGTCCTACATCTGCTAAAAGTTTTAACTCTAGGATTATTTCTTTTTCTTCACCTTTTTCACCATCTTGTGCAAATCTTGGAACTTGTCTTGTAGGTGTTGCAAAATGAGAATTTCCTTTTCCTCCACGTCCACCTCTAAGTACAAGCTCAACTTGATCAGGTTCAGATAAATCTGCAACAACTTTTCCAGTTTCTGCATCTTTAATAACTGTACCTCTTGGAACTCCAATATATATGTCACTTCCATATTTACCATTACATCTTGCACCACTGCCATTTTCTCCATTTTGAGCTTTAAACTTTTTATTGTATCTAAAATCAACAAGAGTATTTTTGTCTTTATCAACTTTAAAATATACGTCGCCACCTTTTCCGCCATCTCCTCCATCAGGTCCACCTGCAGCAACATATTTTTCTCTTCTAAATGAGATAGCTCCGTTTCCGCCATCTCCTGATTTTATTATTATTTTTGTGTAATCTGTAAACATGCAATCACCGCCTTTATTTTTATTCCTTGCTCTGAAAACATTTTTTCATGTTCTGTTTCTATATTATACCAAAAATCATGCTCACTATGCAAGTCATAAGTCTTTTTTATTATTTTAAATCCTGCTTCTTCAAAATAATTTAAACTTGAATTAAATAAATCATCATCATCAGTTTTAAAATATATTTCTCCATTTTCTTTTAAAAATGTTTTATATTTTTCTAATTGCCTTGTGTGAGTAAGTCTTTTCTTTCTATGTTTTCCCTTAGGCCAAGGATTGCAGAAATTTATATATATTCTATCTATTTTATCTTCTTCTGATAAAATTAGCAAAATTCTATCTATATCAAATCTTGTTAAAATAACATTTTCAGGTTCAATATTTTTTTCTTTATACAATTGCTCTACATTTCTTTTTGCAAGACCAAGCATTGCATCTACTAAGTCAATTGCAATATAGTTTTGGTCTAAATTTTCACTTGCAAGTTTTGAGATAAATTGACCTTTTCCACATCCTAATTCCAAATTAAGAGGCAAATTTGGATTCATAAATCTTGTTTTCCATTTGCCTCTTAATTCTTCAGGATTATCTACATAAAAGCTACTTGCCTCTAATTCAGGTCTTGCCCACTTTTTGTATCTAATTCTCATAATATTTTCTCCTAATTTTTGCTTTTATATTATTCAGCATCAGCTTTTGGAGTATCTTCAGTCTTATCTTCTTCTACAGAAGCTTCAACTTTTTCTTCAGCTACTTCTTCTGTAGCTGTTTCAGTAGCTTTTTCTTCTACAGGTGCTTCAGTTGTTTCTACTGTTTCTGTAGCTTCTACTACTTCGTTAGCAACTGTTTCTTCGCTAACTGCTTCTGCTTCTTGTACTGGTTCTTCTACAACTTCTGCTCCTTTAATTTCGATTTCTTTATCTTCAATTCTTGCACCAGCAATTTCTCTAGTCTTAGCAGCTTTTCCGACTTTATCTCTTAAATAGAATAATTTAGCTCTTCTTGCTTTACCAACTCTAACTAATTCTACTTTTTCTACAAGTGGTGAGTGAATTAAAAATGTTTTTTCTACTCCTACACCATAAGATATTTTTCTAACTGTAAATGTTTTGTTTACACCTGATCCTTGTACTTTAATAATTGTTCCTATAAATACTTGGATTCTTTCTTTATTTCCTTCTTTTATTCTTTGATGAACTTTTACTGTATTACCAACTTTTAAATCTGGTATTTTGTTTTTTAATTGTTCATGCTCTATAGATTTAACTATATCCATTTTAAATTCCTTCCTTTCTTAATTTCCAATGTCGCAAGCTTTTAAGCTTGTCATTAGATTAACTTTGAGCGGTGCATTTATTGCACTTCATTTTTATTTAATAAATCTGGTCTTTTTAGCTTTGTTATTTCTAAAGCCTTTTCTCTTCTCCATTTTTCAATATTTGCATGATGACCTGATAGTAAAACTTCTGGGACTTTTTCTCCTTCAAAGACTTCTGGTCTTGTGTATTGAGGATATTCTAAAAGTCCATTTGCAAATGATTCTTCTTCTCTTGATTCTTCTGCTATAACGCCTGAGTTATACCTAGATACCGCGTCTATTAGTACCATTGCAGGTAATTCTCCACCTGTTAAAACATAATCTCCAATCGAAATTTCTTCATCTACAATTTTGTCTATTACTCTTTGATCTATGCCTTCATAATGTCCACAGAGAATTATTAAATGCTCTTGATTGGCTAATTCTTCGACCTTCTTTTGGGTTAGTTTTTTTCCTTGTGGTGACATATATATAACCTTTGCATTTTTATCTTCAACAGACTTATATGCATCATATACTACATCTGGCATCATTACCATACCAGCTCCTCCACCATAAGGTGTATCATCTACTTTTTTGTGTTTATCTTTAGAAAAATCTCTAATATTTATTAAGTTTATTTCTATTAGATTTTTTTCTCTCGCTCTTCCAATTATGCTTGAATTAAGGGGTTCAAACATTTCTGGAAAAAGTGTTAAAACATCAAATTTCATTAAACTAATCCTTTCAAAATCATTTTTGCTACAAGCTATTTTTCTTACTTTAACTTTTAGCATATCATTTTATCAAAGCTAATTTTCTAAATTAACCCTTCTATTAAATGAACTGTTATTTTTTTATTTTCTACATCTATTTCTTTTATAACGTCATCTATTCTAGGTAATAAAATAGATTTTCCAAGTTCATTTTTTACAACATATATATCACAACTTCCAGTATTATAAATATCTTCCAATATTCCGAGCTTTTCGCCTTCATCTGTAAAAACTTCAGACTCTAGCAAATCTGCTATAAAATATTCGCCTTCTTCTAAAGGAATAGCATCTTTCCTATCTATTTCTAGAATAGCGTTTCGTAGCATTTCTGCTTGTTCAACTGTTTCTACTCCTTTAAACTTAAGTAAAACTTGATTTTTGTGATATTTTACTTCTTCTATTTCTAACACTTTTTCTTCTTTTCGAATTTTGATATATACTTTTTTTAAATCATCAAATCTTGTTACATCATTTACCCAAGGATTTACTTTCACAAATCCTTTTATTCCAAATGTGTTTACTATTTGACCTATTTCTAAATTTTTCATTCTACGTATTAAAAATAAACTTCGTCTTACTGCGTTCAAATTTTATTCAAAAATGCTCATTTGCATCAAGTAAACTGCGCTTTTTTCTTAAAATTTAGCCTTGTAATACTCGTTTCTTTTTAATCCTTTCCGCTTAATCTAAAAATTCTACTGAAACCCTCTTATGCTCTTTTGCAGCTACGGCTTTCATTATACTTCTAATAGATTGAGCTATTTTACCTTGTTTTCCTATAATTTTTCCCATATCAGTTTCTGCAACTTTTACTTCGAAAACTATAGATTTTTCTCCTTCAACTTCATTTATTGAAACTGAAGCTTTGTCATCAACTAAATTTTCAATAATTGTTTGTAAAATTTCTTTCATAATGAATTTCTCACTTTCTGCTTTTTTAAGAATTAGATATTGCTAGGCAAAATTTATTTAAAAGGCAAAGGAGCGTACTTGTGTACTTCGGCTGCGTTTTAAATGAATTATAACGACGCAAGATGCTGATTATTAAAAAAGCCTATTTTGCCTTTTCAATTAAAGCTTTAACTGTATCAGTAGGCTTAGCACCATTTTTAATCCATTGATTTACTTTTTCTATGTCTAAAACAATTGTTGATGGTTCTGTCATTGGATTGTATGTTCCGATTTGTTCGATAATTCTTCCATCTCTTGGAGATTTTGAATCAGCAACTACGATGTGATAAAATGGAGCTTTTTTCTTTCCAAATCTTTGTAATCTTATTTTTACCATATTGTTCACCTCCCATTGATTTAATTATATATATAAAATTTATAAACTTTTTTATTGTTTGTAAAAGAATTTAATTTAGACAAGGCAGAAATTATTTTAAAAGCAAAGGAGCATACTTTGTGTATGTGACTGCGTTTAAAATGATTTCTAACGCCGTATAAATTCAATTATTTTGCAAACAAAACTACATTAAATCTTTAAAATCTTTAATATTATCAAGATTCAAGCCTTTCATCATTTTTCTCATATTGCCTTTATTTTTCATTTGTTTCATCATTTTTTGAGTCATTTCAAAAGAATCCATAAATCTATTTATTTCGCTTACTTGACGTCCACTTCCTTTTGCAATACGTTTTCTTCTGCTTCCATTTAGAATTTTTGGATTTGCTCTTTCTTCTGCACTCATTGAATTTATCATTGCTTCGATTTTGTCAAATTCTTTGTCATCTACTTTGATGTCTCCTAATTTGTTCATTCCTGGAATCATTTTTAATATTGATGAAAATGAACCCATTTTTTTTACTTGTTTTAATTGTGCTAAATAATCATTTAAGTCAAATTTATTTTTTTTAAGCTGAGCTTCTAATTTTTCTGCTTCTTCTAAATCTAAACTTGCTTCAGCTTTTTCTATAATTGAAAGTACATCACCCATTCCTAAAATTCTTGATGCCATTCTGTCTGGATGAAATACTTCTAATTCACTTAATTTTTCACCAACACCTGCAAATTTTATTGGTGCTCCTGTAACTTTTTTAACTGAAAGTGCTGCACCACCACGAGTATCGCCATCAAGCTTGGTAAGGATTACTCCATCTATTCCAACTTGTGTGTTAAACTCATTTGCAACATTTACAGCATCTTGACCTGTCATTGCGTCAACTACTAATAAAATTTCGTGTGGTCTTACTGATTTTTTTACATTTTGTAACTCTTGCATCAATTCTTCATCTACATGTAAACGTCCTGCTGTATCTAGAATTACTACATCATTAAGTTTTGACATTGCAGTGCTCATTGCTCTTCTTGCAATTCCTACAACATCTTTAACATTTTCTTCACTATATACTGGTATATTTAACTGGCCACCTACTACTTGTAATTGCTTAATAGCTGCTGGTCTATATACGTCACATGCAACGAGTAACGGCTTCTTGCCTTGTTTACGAAGTAAATTTGCAAGCTTTCCAGCTGTTGTTGTTTTACCAGAACCTTGAAGTCCTACTAACATTATAACTGTTGGAGGATTTGGTGAAATATTTATTTTGCTTTCTGTTCCACCAAGTAGTTCTACCAACTCGTCTTTAACTATTTTTACTACTTGTTCTCCTGGCTTTAAAGATTTCATTACCTCTTGACCAAGTGCTTTTTCTTGAACATTATTTATAAATTCTTTAACTATTTTGTAGTTAACATCAGCTTCTAATAATGCAAGTTTAACTTCTCTAAGCATTTCTTTCATGTTGCTTTCTGTTATTCTTGCTTCACCTTTTATTTTTTTAGTAATTGCTTGTAGTCTGCTTGATAAGCCTTCAAAAGCCATTCTAAAATACCTCCTAAAAATCTATTTGTTGTTTAATTTTTTTTAGTATTTTTTTGTCTGCATTAGTTTCTTCAAGTTCTTCTATACACTTTTTTATCTTTTCTTCTTTTTGCATAAACTTTAGCTTGCTTTCATATTCTTCAAGTTTCTTTTTGGATTTTAAAAGTATTGTCCTTACTGCTTGCCTAGTTATATCTTCATTGTCTCCTATCTCTGATAAAGACAAATCTTGATTATAGTATAAATCCATATACTCATATTGTTTTTCTGTAAGCAAACTTCCATAGAGTTCAAGCAATATACTTATTCTTACTTTTTCTTCCATTTTATAAAATTTCCTTTCAAAAGTATATTTTACAAAATCTTTTAAACTCCGTAATTCATACAAAAAAGTGCAAACTAAATTTGTAATACTAATCTAGTTTACACTATTTTTTCTTATTTGTCAAGTGTTTTGTTATATAAATTTTCTTCATTTCCCCATTCTAATGATTTTAGCAAAAGTTACATTACAACTATTTAACTCTAGGTGGAAAATTTTATCATGCTAAAACTATGGCAGGAGTTAAAACATGTTTTTGCCCATATCATCTTGTGTAGGATTAGTTTATGAAAGTATGAGACAAATATTGTAAAACAAAAGACCTTAGTAAACCAATAATTTACAAGGGTCTTTTTTTGAGTACTTAAGCGTAAATTTTTATTTAAGAACGTTCTGATGAACCAACATGAGAAATAGTATTTGTTGTAGATTGTGTTTGCTCAGAAGCAGATTGATTTTTATAATCATTACGATTAAGAACTTCTAATTCTCCAACATGGAATGATTCTTGTTGCTCTGGAGAAAGCTCCCATGTTTTTGGAGAAGAATCAACGTTATCAGTTATTTTTTCTTGAATTTCAGTGTATGCGGGTAATCTTTTTTGTCTTGAAAGTAATCTCTTTATTTTTTCAAAAAAAGTCTCATAGTATATGTCAGAAGCTTCTCTTTCTAGCATACTTTCATAGATTTCTTTCTTCCCGAAGCCAAGAGGAATTTCAGTCATTTGCATATGCTCAATGCCTTTATAATAAGAATCGTCAATTGAAATTGTAACATTGCCCGAGTCTATGCTAACTTGAAACTGTGATTTTGTCCCATCAGGATTAGCAATAACAGATAAACCGCTATTCCTTGTACTTCCAGTTTTATCCATAGCTTTAAGGCAACAGAATTTGCCTTTATGTGTTAGTACTTCAAATATGTTTTCACCATTTTCAAGTCTATATCTTTTATAATCATGAAGATTAAGACCATTAAATCCATCTAAGTTTTCAACAGAATTAGATATGAAACTAAAAGTAAAATCATCCAATAGAGAGAGCTTTTCATCATGATATATTTCAGGATTAAATTTGCATTCTTTATAAGTATACTTTTCTATATCTAAATCTGGATATAGACTCTTTAGGTAAGCTAACTTTGATGAGTAGTAATCTTGATAGAATGTATCTCCCTTTATCTTGGCTCTGACTAATTCTAGTTGCTTTAAATTGTCTAAGTATTTTTCTGCATCTGCCTGATTTTCAATTTCTTCAAGCTTTTTATCATAAGCTTTTTTTAGTAGAATATCTTGCCAAAATTTAAAGCTGTACTGTGATTTTTTTCTTTTAAATAATTTATTTGCAACATTTCCCCATTCAGAGGTATCTTTGCAAAGGCTTTTAAACATATCTTTTCCAAAGAGGTCCTGAACTTTGTCTAATAAAGCAGGATTTTGATAGAAAGCATAATCTGAAACAATTTCTTCACCAAAAATATTTTCAAATTGTGCCATAAGACTAACTAATTTAATATAATTAGATTCAGGAAAATTAAAAGAAATGTTTCCTTTTCCGAG
Source organism: uncultured Clostridia bacterium (assembly GCA_946529215.1). Lineage (GTDB taxonomy): Bacteria > Bacillota > Clostridia > TANB77 > CAG-508 > CAG-269. Next base: position 2,423 of record CAMMZC010000018.1, on the reverse strand, counting down.
ACTAATACTTTTAGCTCTTCGAGTCATTCTTAAAGCCATAAGATCTGTTGCACCTTCGACAAATCCTCTAGTCGAATTACCTTTATATGAAAGTTTAGACTTTTGTAATTTATGAATGCTTTCATGCACAAGTGTATTAAGAGCAACAGATTTGGTTGATGGTTGATAATTATTCTTTTCTAATTCATCTATATCGGTTTTATCAATATAAATTGTATTCCCACTTGCAATTCCAGCAGCACCAGAAAATACAGGAAGACATTTTGTATAGACTATTTTAGCACCTTTAATAAGTTGTGCAAATATTTCATCTTCTGTACGTTTTTTGTCATGTTCTGAAATAATTTTTGCAATAGTATTATAAATTTTTGCTATTTCTTCCTTTGAAGCTTGGCCTATAATTTTTTTGCCATATATAAGCTCTATAGTTTTTTTCCATATAGGACTGAAATGTGCCTTTTCCATAATTGGTATATCTCCTCTCTTGTATTTTGGGTTATTGATTTGAGATTAATTATTTTTGGAGCCTAAAGTGAAGTTATTTGCAAAAAAATATGCCTATTTTTTCATTTCTATACTCCTAATTAAGTTTATATATAAAGTATCCCATTACTATAATTACAATTAATGCTAATACTACAAAAACATTGAAAGCCTTATTTTTACAGGTTCCTTTTCATTCATTATTCTTGCCTCCTCTTTTGTTTATATTTTTATCATATTAAAGTTTATCATAGATGTATTTTTTATTCAATAGTTTAAATAAGAAATTCCTCATTTTTTTATGAAAGCGTAAAATTTAAAAGTAAATTCCATATAGTTAATTTTAATTAAGAAGTTAAATTTACACAAAACTGAATTTGTAAGATTTAGTTCCAAGGTGTATAATAGAATATAGATGTTTCTAAGGTTAGATGGAGGTCGCTATGAAAAATTCTCATTTATCTTTAGAAGATAGAAAATTAATTCAAGAAGGTCTTGAAAAAGAAATGTCTAGAACTGATATTGCTAAAACAATTCATAAAGATGTTTCTACAGTTGCCAAAGAGGTTAAAAACAGAAGAAAGTTAAAGCCAAGAAACCCTTTTAATAACCCAATTACATGTACTAAATTTAAAGAATGTGGCATTTGCCATGGTAAATGCTCTGAATATGAAGAAATTAAATGCTCTAGAAGAGACAGAAAAGTTGGAGTATGTAATCACTGTCCTAAAATTAATAATTGTAGATTAGACAAGTATTTTTATCATGCCAAAAAGGCTCATGAAGATTATCTATACACTTTAAAAGATTCTAGAGAAGGTGTTAATTTAAATACTAGAGAAATGCTTGATATTGTTGACATCATAAAACCCCTACTAAAAAAGGACAATCTGTTTATCAAATTTTAAAAAAACATCCTGAAATTAAACTTTGTCCTAAATCTCTATACACATACATTGAAACAGGCATTTTTCAAGATTATGGCATTAACAACTTTTCTTTGCGTAGACAAGTTTCAATGAAGAAAAGGAAAAAACTAAAAAAACGTAAAGAACCTGTTAATTATGAAGGCAGACGTTACAAAGATTACATACAATTTGTAAAAGACAACCCTAATGTTTTAACTACTGAAATGGATACAGTTTACAATCATCAAGATGGGCCATATATACAAACTTTCATATTTCAAAATACAGGATTGATGATAGGATTTTTACACACAAAAAAAACTTCTGAATCTATGGCTAGTACATTAGACAAGTTGCAGGAATCACTTGAAGAAGATTATTCTAGATTGTTTTCATTACTGCTAACTGATAGAGGTACAGAATTTGAGAAATATCAGTTATTTGAAGTAAATACTCAGACTGGAGAAGTACGAACTAATATATTTTACTGTGATCCTCAAACACCTAGTCAAAAGCCTCATGTTGAAAACAATCACAACTATGTTAGAGATATTATCCCTAACAAAAAGTCTTTAAAACATTTAACACAAGAAGATATCGACTTAATGTTCTCACACATCAATTCAACACCGCGCGCAGCATTAAATGGAAAAACGCCATATGAAGCTTTTGAATTTTTGTATGGTACTGAAATACTAAAGAAACTTAATATACAGAAGATTGAAAAAGATATGGTCACACTACAACCATATCTTCTAAACATTAAATAAATCACCATATTTATTTAAATATTTTAAAAACCCTAGAAACATCTTTAACTGAATATACTAATTAGGCAAATGGAAGTTAATCTTACACGAAAAAAAATTTTACCTCTATTTGCTTTTTAAGCATGCCCAATTTCTCGTTTCTGTAATTTAATATTACACTATTTTTACAAAAAAATCAAGATTTTTTCAAAAAGAAATGCCCAAAAATGTGTAAGTTTGTCAATGATGTGAAACAAAAATATATATATAAATTTTGTAGTAC
>CAMMZC010000017.1 GCA_946529215.1 uncultured Clostridia bacterium | reverse complement strand
TAAATAGGTTGCTGTGGAGTCTTAAAGCCGAATCTCTCGTCCACTCTTGATAACATATATTTGTTATATTATATTTCATTTTTTGACATTTGTCAACTATTTTTATTTTTGTTTTATGTAAAGTTATGTGCTATAGTTGCAAAATACTATTATCTTAGTTACCCTCTATGCTATGAAATATTTTCTAGAAATAAAATATTTTCCTTTGGTAATTTTTGTAAAATTTCATTTGTTCTTTTTTCAAATGCCTTACTTGGCGCTGTATTTATAATTTTAATTTGAAATTTTGATTCATCTTTTATTTCAACATTCGTTTTTTTATATTCTGAAATTTTATTTAATAAATTTTTTCCTATTCCTTCATTTCCGTCAATCACTTTTATGCCATAATCTTTAACTATTTCTTGAATATTTTCTTTAACTATTGGAAAATGAGTACACCCCAATATTATGTGGCTGTATTCTTTCAAATTATATGGTTTTAAAAAATCGAATATATATTTATTTACTTCTTTTTGGTTGTTAGCAAAATTTTCATCTTCAACAAGTTTTACCAAATTATCTGTTGCTAAAAGTTCTATTTTTTCTTCTGCATCTAAAGAATTTATTAATTTATGTAGTTTTTCACCATGCACAGTTACTGTAGTAGCTATTACTAAAATCTTTTTATTTGTATGTTCTTTAACTGCTAATTTTACTGCTGGCTCTGTTCCTATAATTTTTATTTGAGAATACTTTTCCCTTAAATCTTTTATTGCAACAGAAGTCGCTGTATTACATGCAACAACTACTATTTCGCATCCCAGATCTACAAGTTTTTGAACATTTGCAATGGCTATTTTTTTTACTTCTTCTGGCGTTTTGGTTCCATAAGGTTTATTTTTTTCATCTGCTAAAAAATATATTTCTTCTTTTAATCCCATATCTATAATATCTTTTAAAGTTTTTATTCCACCTAATCCTGAATCATAAAATCCTATTTTCATAGTGTCCTCCATCCTCTTTTAAATAAATTTGCTTACTATAATTCTCTACACTTCTTTTTAAATTAAATCTTAATTATTCTTAAAATTTAATCTCTTGGAATCATATTATCATAAATTTGTATAACTTGCAATCATTAATTTTTTCCTCAAATTATTTAACTCTTAAAAAAACTTAATATTAATATATTTTTGCCTTTTTTATCTATTAATAATCAAAATCCCAATTGTCTGAATTACAAACAAATTTAAAGTATTAGAAGCAACCAAATTATTTGTAGCTTCAACAACTCCTTTCATTTCGTCTTTTTCCTTTTTATTATATTTTTGAGATTCAAAAAAAGTCATAAGTTCTGGAATACTTGTAATAAATCCAAGTAAAATTCCTACCACAAATTGTGGGACATCAAAATTTTTGCACAAAATTTCTAAACTATTTCCTAACAATTCACCAACTATATAAAGCATAATTCCTGTTATAGCTAAAATAATTATATAAATTACAATTTTCTTTATATCTTTTTTTCTTTGAGCAAACTCTTTTTCTTCACTATTTATATACATTTTGTGAATACTATTATTTAAATATGAAAAAAGAGCGTAAAATATTAAAAATAGTGGTACTATAAACATATCTAGTTTTATATTAAGCCTAAGTAATATAATAGGAATAAAAATTGTTATAGCTACAAAAATCATGTCTATTATTATTGCACGATTTTTTAGTTTATGTGTATTTTTATTAAGCATAATTGTTACTAAATATTGGATTAAATTAATTATATTTGAACTTAAAATATTGTAAATACTTGCACCTTGCAAACCTCTTATACTTGATGTTGTAATACTTAAGAATTCTGGAACAGATGTTGAAATTCCTGCAATATTCCCAACTGTTTTAGCTTTTAAATTCAGACTTTCTGCTAGTTTTCTTAGGTATGTAACTAAGATATATTTAGAAATAAATACAATTAAAAAAGCAAATAATACAAATTTTATAACTTCGATTAACATTTGATGTTACCTCCATAATTTTATTATTTGCTTTTTTTGTTTTTTAATTCGCAAAACAAATAGTTAAAATAAAGGAAAGTCATTCTCAACTATTTTTTAGCTTCTATCTTCATCAACATTTTTATTTCTTCTAATTGGTCTACTCTTGTAGATAAATCATCTTCAGAAACTTCTGTAACAATTTTTTTATCTTCAATTCCAAATTGTTCTAAAATACTATAATCTTCTTCAAAACTTCGCCAAGAATCATGCATTCTTCCATGAGTTTTTTTATCAATTAATCCATCACCATTTAAAGTTCCTGCAAAATGGATTTGTTGAATGAATTTTTGACAATCATCTTTATTTAAATAACTCTGTAAAAATTCATCAAATGGTATTTTAAACATATTGGCTTCTACATGTAAATGGCAAATATCCAAACATACCTTTAAGTGTTCATTATTTATGTGTTTTGCAATTTTAAATACTGCACATTCTTCTCTTTCTGCAATTGCATGAATATTTTCAATTAAAATATTTACATTTGTATTTTGAATTAATTCTAAAAGCTCTTTCATCCTCTCTATTGCACCACTACTTATCCATGTATTATAATTCCATCTAGTATGATACAATAAATTTATTTTTAAATTAAATTCTTTTGATGCTTTAATTAAAACATTTATTCTTTCTTTTTCTTCATCAAATTTTGCAAAAGCTAAAGCCTCAAAATTAAATCTATCTTCATCTGCAAGTGGTAGATGTATTGTAACTTCTTCTATATTTGGAATTTCATCTTTATATTTTTTTATAACATCATAAGCAATATTTATGCATTCAAAAGATAAAAGTTGAATTTCTATTCCTTTATATTTTTCTGCATATTGTTTTAAACGATTTATTCCATTTAATTTTTCATCTAATTTTGGATATATTTTCATTTTTGTGCCTCCTTTTTCTTTTTCATAAGAATTCTATCACAATCAAAATAAATAATCAACAAAATTTTTTAAAAAAAATAGATTTATGAGGCCACTTTTTAAAAAGCCTTATAAATCTAATGTTTTTACATATTTTCTTCTAACCACTTATTTGCAAATGGGCAAGTTGCTTGTATCTTTGCTCCTTTTTGTTTTATTGTATCAACCGCTTCTTGAACCAATTTGCTTCCTATACCTTGTCCTCTTAAAGAATCATCAACAAATGTGTGATCAATATTATATACTCCATTTTCTATTTCATAAAAAGTAACTTCTGCAACAGTTTCATTATCTATATTTGTTGCATAAATTCTGTTTTCTTCTTTAAAAAATTGCATAATTAGCCTCCTTCTTCATCTTTCAAAATTTTATCAGCCTCTTCCTGTGTTAGATATTCATTTTCTACCATCTTACGTATAACATGTCTAGCTCTTTTCTTGGTAAGATCAGGATTTTTGGTTGGAGCATACACACTTGGCGCATTTGGTATTCCAGCAAGCATTATACATTCGTAATCAGTCATTTCTCGAAGTTCTTTCTTAAAATATCCTTTGCATGCTTCTTTTATTGTATAATATCCATCTCCAAAATAACTTGTATTTGCATATAGTTCAAAAATTTTTTCTTTACTTAAAGTATTATCTAACTTGCTTGCCATAAGTACTTCCGCAACTTTCCTTTTGCCTGTTTTTTCTTGAGTAAAATAGATATTTTTTGCAAGTTGCTGTGAAATAGTACTTCCACCTTCTACGAAATCTTTTGCCTTAATGTCATTATAAATTGCTCTTACAACAGATATAAAATCAATCCCTTTATGTTCATAAAATCTATGATCTTCTGTAGCAATAACTGCATTCACATACATTTCAGGCAATTCTGAAAATTCAGAATAGTTCTTTTTCTTCTCAATACTTGCTACTTTTTCATCTATGGGTTCTTTTTGTAATGCATCTTTATACATATTATATCCAGGAATCCCAAATATTACTCCTACTAATATTCCTATAATTAGTATAACTAAAATTAGTATAAATATTAATTTTTTTATTAATTTCATTTATTGCTCCTTTAATGTTACTTTTTTTCTCCGTCCCCAAAAGAAACCCTGTATTTTAAAAGTAATTCTTTATCTTCTTTGCTTACTCTAAAGCTATCTCTACATTTTGAAATTGCTTTGTTTACTGTAAATTGGTTTAAGTTATGATTTTCTAAATATTTTAAAGTTTTCTCTCGATTATATATCATAAGTTCGCACAAAAGCCATGCTATTGCCATATTTACGTAATATTCATTTTCATCATATAAGTTATCTAACACTTTAAAGATTTTATCTACATATTCATCATTGTTTTTGTAACTAAACAAAATCCTTATTCCTACTCTTCTTTTAAATAAGTCTTTGCTTTTTATATATTCATCTGAAAGCTTCCAATACTCCTTTTCTAAGCCTTTTATTTTAAAAGATAAAATATCACATGTTGACCAATTATCTATATATAGCTTGTTTAGATATTGCTTTTTTAATTCAAAATCTTTTATTATATTAATTAAACATGCATTTATAATAGTGTTTTCATAGAATCTGTTATTTTTTAACTCTAAAAAACTTAAGTAATTTCCTTTTGAAATTTCTTTGCTAATCTTTCTTAAATCTGGAATTGGTATTCCTAGTACTTCCATTTCTGTGTTAATGGTTCTTTTTGCAAATTCAATTTTTTCTGGTCTTTTTATGCTTTCTAGGTATTTATTGAATTCTTCTATATCTTTATCTTTCCAATTTTTTTTATTTAATTCCATATTTAAAATCCTTTTTATAATTATTATTATTATTTGTACAATCTATAATTAATTAATAAATAGTTTATGCTGCTATACAATATTTAATTGCTTATTATATAAATCAATTAAATCCAAAATCTCAAATATTGATAAGTCATCAACTGATATTTGCTGTTCTTCTAATTTTAATTGTAATTCCATACTTTCTTGAATTCCTCTTAAGTCCAAATTTTGAATAAAATTTGATTTTCTTTTATTTTCCACTGTTTTTTCTATTAAAAGATTTTTCTTTTTTTTATTTATATTAAATAAATTTTTTATCATTTCTATAATTCTCATTTTAAAATCCCACCTTGAATACATATGTAATTATGAAAAACTAATACTTTTTATTTTTTAAATCTCTTTCTCTTCATTTGTTGGCGTTTTTTCTTGTAATTCAAGCTTTTTAGCTACTATTTCTTTAAGTCTATTTATATACTTATGTTGTTTTTCAATTTGACTTAAAAATTCTTTGCCAGGAATAACTGAATCTTTTACCCACTCTAAACCTTTAGCTTCTCTTCCTTTTTGTGAGCCTAACATATATTGCTTTCCTTCTTTTCCACTTTTCCCATGATTGTCTCCTCCAATAGATATAAACTTGCCTTTTTGTTTGCACATATTATAGATTAATCTTTGAAGGTCAATTGGATTATCTGGATATGCACATTCTGCACCATCACAAATATCTATCATTTCTTCTAAATTTTTTCTGCCCGGTTCAGTTTTCCAATCAAAAACATCTTCATTACTTGCTAAATATCTTCCCCAATGAGCAACTAACGCTTTTCCTCCTGCCTCATGTATTGCATTTATTACAGTTTCAGGAGAAGGTTTAGTTGTAGATAAGTCAACAAAAAATGGGCTATTTTCATTATAGATTCCTAAATAAATAAACTTTTTTTGTGAATCAATTCTTTCGTCAATTAAATGCTTATTTTCTGGATGTTTTAATAATTCTGTATAAAATTGTCCAACTGCAGAACCAGCATTTTTTAAAACATCAATGTCAAAAATCAAATCTTTATGTCTTCTTACCATTTTTTGTATTTCCGCTTTTCTTGTATTGCTATTATTTAAATCCACATAAAAATCACTTTCTGGATTGTCTAAATACAATTTTGCGAAATTTTTTGCCTTTTCGTCTTCGTTTTCTCCTTCTATTTTTTCATACAAATATGCATTTTCTGGATGTTTTATTAACTCATGGTAAAACATTTTTCTATAATCACTTCTATGTTCCATAAAGAAAAGATCTGCTTTTATCCCATTTCTTTCTGCAACATCTTTAAGTCCTTCATATAGTTTCTGTCCTGGTTGTTCCAACCCTTCTCTTGCTTGTGCTAACTTTTCTTCCAAAACATCTATATCAACTCCATAAGCTAAAATTTCAACATATGGGCAACCTTTATAAATCGTTAAAACCTCACACCCTGGAACTATATTAATTTCTTCTATAACCTTTAATAATCTTTTTGCTCCATTTATTCTTTTTTCTTTTTATTCTTTATTTAAATCTGTTCTTGAATTAATTTCTTCTAGATATGTTAACAATTTTTCAATTTGTTCTTGTAAAATACTGTACCCTTTAACTGAATTATGATCAGTAAATGAAATTGTTTCCAACCCCATATTATGTGCTCTAAGCAATAACATTAATGGTGAATCCTCTCCATCTGACCCCTGTGTATGATTATGCATATCAATTTTTGCTTCTTTATTCCTATTATATTCGCCTAATTCTTTTAAATATTTTTCTATCTCTTCTTGTGTCCAATACTTATTTTCATACATTTTATATTCCTCCTTTTTATTCAAAATAGTTATTACCAATTTTGCATTCTATAAATTATCTTCTTTTAACTATCATCATGATTGCAGCAATAAATACACTTATCATCATAGCTTGCGGATAAACTGAAATTGCAAGTGCTAAACCTAATACTTTTATATCCACATCAATTATTAAAGCATCCATATATTTTTTTGTTATTTTAGACAAATCTTTATTTCCTTTGTTTGCTTTATTCAATACCTTGTTTAAAATAATATTTACAATACTTATAAGAATAACTACAACTCCATAAAGTGCTTGAATTACTTTATTATCATAATATATACTAACTAATGAAGTTGTATATGGTATTAATGATAATAAAAATAGTAAAACTATATTCCATCCAATTACTGTTGTTGATATTGTATTTGCTTTACTCCACGTATTGTGCAGTGCAATCCACATTGAACCCAACCAAAAAAATGATAAAGCATAAGCTAAAAATGATTCTCTTAATGCCCATAGTTGTGCAAGTGTAGGTTCTGTTGGCTTTTTTAATTCTAATACTAGTATTGTCATTATTATTGCTAAAACTGCATCTGTAAATGTTACTAATCTTTCTTTTTCCATTTGTATACTCCTTATTTATCTTTCCTCATTTATTGTTTTTGTATCTTTTGGTTCATTTAGTTCATTATTTGAATCTAAGTTTCTATACTCATTTTCTAATGCCTTTATTAAAGAATCATATTTTTCTTCTTTTATCATTTTAAGTGTTTCGCTAACTTCTCTTTTATAAAATGTATTTTTTCCTTTAATATATCTTAGCAAATTGATTATTGTAATTATATGTGGATCTGTACCATCATTTTCAGTAATCTTCGCAGCATAAGCATTAGGCATAATTAACATATTAGCTTGTAATCCTCCTTCAATAGGATCATCTCTTCGTCTTTTATATAATTCCATTAGAAATGCTTTTATTTGTTCTTGCATATATTCATTACCATCTTGTATCCTAGAATAATATACTTTTTCTGTTAATTTATCAGTTAATAATTCATTTAATTCCATAATTATTTTCATTCCTTTTAAATATCAAAATGTAATAAAAAACAATCGATTTTTATAATTTTTTTTACTTTACCTTTCATTGATTTTTAATTCATTTCATCTGTTCCCACCTTATATTCAATATCCTCCATAAAAGGAAAAATTTCTTTCACTCTTTTTAAAGTAAGCATTGTCATTCTAGGATGTGGATTTTTTGGGTTATCTGTTACAAGTTTTTGAGTATAGCAATTTTTTGCTGTTTTAAAAAGTACATATCTATTTCTTACATAGGTATAATAAATTTGATATCCATTTCTTAAATCAACATACATATCTTCAAATGTGTAATTTTCCATATTAAATAATATTCCTTTCTCGCTACTTATCCCATTTGGCATTACTGAATTAAATCAGTTGTTAAACTATACTGTTTTTCACCTGAATTTGTTTGCTTAGAACTTTCAGCAAATTCACTTTGTCTTTTTGGTGTAAATGTATCAGTTACATCTAAGCTTTCTCTAAATTCATCTCTTGGAGTGTTTTTTTCAGAATACTCAAAACTCAAAGAACCATTTTTCATTTTTTCTTTAATCTTTTCTAACTCATTCTTAAGATGTTCTTTAATTTCATTTTGATTCAAATATGCTTGTATTCTCAATTTAATATCATATTCACTAATAGAATTTCTTATAATATTTGATACTCCGTGCTCTTTCTAACAAAACTAAAAGATTCCTTTTAGCTATATTTAACCCACCTTCTAATTCAGTAATGAAGTCATTGGTCAATTGTTGGATTTTCTCTGAATCTCCTGTACTTACTTCACTATGATTCATATTTCCAAGTTCATTCGCTATTGCTCTTTTGCAGCTTTCTTTTATTTTCCTTTTCGATTCTTCTTTTTCATCCTCTACTATTTTCTTTCTATACTTAGTAATATTAAGCATAGTTTCAGATGGATTAATATCGCCACCCCACTTTTGTGCCATTTTTAATTCTTTTTCAATTATACCTTCTTTTTCTTGCATAACTATATTTAATTCATTAAAACATTTGTCTATTAACTCAGTAATACTATCTGAAAGTTTTAATTCTTCATTTTCATTGACATTTAAATTCATATTCATAAATCCTTTCATTCACTTTTTAAAATTGTTTTCTGTTCATTTTTGTTGAATTCTATTTTATCATCTCTTTGAATTCTTCTTCCGTAATAACTCTAACCCCAAGAGTTTGAGCCTTTGTAAGTTTGCTTCCTGCATCAACTCCTGCTAAACAAAAGCTTGTCTTTTTTGAAACTGAGCCTGAAACTTTTCCACCAAAATTTTCTATAATATTACTTGCTTCGTCTCTTGTAAAACTCTCTAAACTTCCTGTTAATACAAAAGTTAATCCTTCAAATCTATTATCTTCATTTTGTTTTGAATTATCTTCCATATTTACGCCATAATTTTTAAGCCTTTGGATTAAGTCTTTTGTTTGCTCTTGTGAGAAAAACTCTACAATGCTATTTGCAACAATTGGACCTACATCATTAATCCCACTTAAGGTTTCAAAATCAGCTTCAGCCAATGCATCCAATGTTTTAAATTTTCTTGCTAATACTTTTGCAGCTTTACTACCAACATGCCTTATTCCAAGTGCTGTAATTAATCTATGAAGTTCGTTTGATTTGCTATTTTCTATTGCATTTGTAAGGTTTTCTGCAAATTTATTTCCATTCTTTTTAAGTGAAGCAATATCTTCAAATTTTAATGCATAAATATCTGCAATATTTTTTATTAACTCTTTGTTCATTAGTTGATCTATTATAGATTCTCCAAGTCCATCTATATTCATTGCTTCTCTAGATACAAAATGTACTAAATTTCTGTAAAGTTTTGCTGGACATTCTATTCCTGTACATCTTATTGCCGCTTCTCCTTCTTCTCTTATAGCAGGTGCTCCACATATTGGGCAAACTTTTGGCATTTCAAAGATTTTTTCTTCACCTGTTCTTTTATCTTTTTTTACTTCAACAATTTCTGGAATAACATCTCCTGCTTTTTGAATAACAACTGTATCTCCAATTTTTAAATCTTTTTCCTTTATAAAATCTTGATTGTGAAGAGTTGTTTTCGAAATAGTTGAACCTGCAACCTGAACAGGCTCTAGTATTGCAAGAGGTGTTATAACTCCTGTTCTTCCAACATTACAAACTATATCTATTAATTTTGTTGTCTTTTTTTCTGGTGGATATTTGTATGCTATTTGCCATCTTGGATTTTTTGCAGTTGCACCAAGTATTTCTCTAAAGTTCAAATCATCTACTTTTATAACTGCTCCATCTATTCCAAAAGTTAAACTTTCTCTTTGTTCTCCTATTTTTTCTATTGCCTTTTTTACTTCTTCAGGAGTTTTGCAAAAAATTTTAACAGGGTTTACATTAAATCCTAATTTTTCTAAATATAAAAGCTCCTCATAGTGTGATGTAAAAGTCTTTCCAGAAATTTCTTGAACATTATATACATAAATATCTAGTGGTCTTTTTTTAGTAATAGAGCTGTCAAGTTGTCTTAAAGAACCTGCTGCTGCATTTCTTGCATTTGCAAATAATTCTTCTTCATTTTCTTCTCTTTCTTGATTCATCTTTTCAAAATCTTCTTTAGAGATAAAAACCTCTCCACGAACTATAATATCTATATTCTCTGTAAGTTTTTGAGGAATATTCTTAATTGTTTTTAAATTTTCTGTAACGTCTTCTCCAACTAATCCATTTCCTCTTGTTGAACCTCTTACAAATTCTCCATTTTTGTATTCAAGTGCTGCTGTTAAACCATCAATTTTTGTTTCTACAACAAAATTATTATTTTCAATATTTTCTTGATTTGCTCTTTCTCTTATTTTGTTAACATAATCTAATATTTCTTCTATGCTAAAAATATCTTGCATACTTAAAAGTGGAATTTTGTGTTCAACTTTTTTAAATCCTTCTTTAACCTTTCCGCCAACATGTTGAGTAAGTGATTCTTTTGAAATAAATTCTGGATATTGTTTTTCCAAATTACGAAGTTCAAGCATAAGCATATCATATTCAAAATCTGATATTTCTGGCTTATCTTCATTGTAATATTTATTAGCATAATATTCTGTTTGCTTTCTTAATTCTTGAATTCTTTTTTCTGCTTGTTTTTTGTTTAACATTTTTTTACCTTTCCTATTTTACTATAGCATTTTAATTCTGTGAATTTACACAGATTTACTTTTATTTATATATTCATCAATCACATTCCACACATCTTCTGTGTATATCTTCTTTTCTGCAGAAAACGGAAGCATTATTATATCTCCTATAGGATTGATTTGTTTTTGTAAATCTTTTACTACTCCTTCTACTTTTGTAGGAGCAATTTTATCTGCCTTATTTGCCAATATTATAAAAGGCAAACCTGAGCGAATAATATAGTCATACATTAATTTATCATTTTCTGTTGGTGCATGTCTTATATCTATTAAAAAAATTACAAGTGAAATATTTTTAGACTTAACAAGATATTGTTCTATAAAACTTCCTACTTTTTCTTGCTCTTGCTTTGACATTTTGCTATATCCATACCCTGGTAAATCCACAAAATAAAAAGTCTCATCTATATTGTAAAAATTAATTTGTCTTGTTTTTCCAGGCTCACTACTTGTTCTAGCTAAAGCCTTTCTATTTATCATTGTATTAATAAAACTTGATTTTCCTACATTAGATTTTCCTACTAATACTATTTGTGGTAATTCATTTTTTGGGTATTGTTTTGGACTTACTGCTGATATTTCAAACTTTGGGTTATTTACTTTCATTATAAAATTCATTCCTTTCTCGCTTCGGCTGAAGGCACATATAGTTATGAAAACTTTTTCTTTTAAAATATACCTCTTTTCGTTAGTTAAAGTTTATCATATTATACTTAAAGTTTCAATAATTTTGTAAAAATTTTTGTTTTGTAACACATTTTTTAAATTCTCATATTATATAACATAACAAATTACAAGGAGGTCATTATGTGCTGCTGTAATAATGATAATAATGTAATCCTTTGGTTCATTATTTTATTCTTACTTCTTTTCTGTGGTGGATGTGGCAATAGAGCCTGCTGTGACTCTAATTAATCCATAATCACCTTGTTATACTTAAATTTTTTTGAAAGGTGGTGAAAACTATGCCTGAGAATAGAGGATGTGGTGGATTTGGCTTCGGTGGTGATGATTGCTGTTGGATAATAATCCTTATAATCTTAATTTGCTGTTGTTGTGGTAACAACAGAGGAGGATGTTGCTAATTTAGGCAAAAATTGTTGTTAAAGACAACAAAAAAAGGTTCAGTGAAATATCTGAATCTTTTTAATATTTTATAAAATTTAGAAGCGCTATTTTCTTTTTACATCTTTTTTGTATCATTCTTGTATATATTTTCTTATTTCATTTTGTGCCTATCTTTTTCTATCTTATGTTATCTCCAAAATAGCATCCTCTATGCCAATAGGTGTTACTTCGTTATTTTTTAGTATTGTAATTATTCTATTTATTTCTTCTGAAGTATTTGCTATATCATCTATTGTTTTACTTTCAATATTAACTTTTCCATTTATAAACTCAGTTATTACTATTTCTATACCGTATTTGGCTTCAACATTTTCTTCCGTTTTAATTGTCTTAAAATATTCTAACTTAATAGGATATTCACCTTCATCTTGTACACTATTGTTACCTATAAATATGCTATCAAAAAATGTTTTCAAGCCATAACTCCTTCCCCTATTTTTAAACAGCCGATTTCTATTATACTACTTTTTTTAAAAATTGCAAGAGTTTTTTGCATTTTTTTCCAATTAGCATCTATTATTTTACCTTTGTTTAAAGTTTTAGCAGTTTTTTAATTTATAAAATTTTGCTATTAGCTCGTCAAGTTCAACACTAAGTTTATATATTTCATCATAACTTGCATTTTCTTCTATACTTTTATTTAATTTATCTCTTAATTTACAAATTTCATCATTTAGCATTATAATCATTCCTTCCACATTACTGAATCTAATTTTACATATTAGAAAAAAGTAACTATAACTTTCTCTCCTCATATATTTAAAGAGTAACTCGTGACACATAAAATTTAGTTTTTTAGATTGTCAACACTTTAATGTTAATTAGTATCTTTTCAAAAATCTTGTTTTTACTTCATATATACTTAGCGTAACACAGAATGTGACCTTAGTCAAGTATTTATAGCAAATTTTTCGAACTTTCGTATGACGCAAAAAAACTATATTTTTCAGTATTTTACAGCATTCGACAATTAGTTATTTTTAGTAACACCAAAGAACATTTTTTGTTACAGTTTATTAAATTCATTTTTTTACTAGAAGTATCAATTTATTTAAATAATACTTATAAATCGATACTTCTACATAAAATCTAGTTACTTTTTACAACAGAAAATACTTGTTTTTCTGTTGTAAAATTATCAATTAATACTTGTTTTGCATATTCTATGTCAATAGTCGAAATTTCTTCAATATAATCGAAGCTATTAACTCCCTTCATAAAATCATTTAAAAACATTCTTGCAATATCTGAGACATTATTATATTCTTTTACATATTCGCCATAAATCATTTTTTTAGTTCTTTCAAAATCTTCTTCATTAATTCCATTTTTTATATAGTTTTCGATTTCCTGATTAAATTTTTCTAAAAATTCATCTGGATTTCTTGATGCTCCACTTACTAAAATATATGCATAATCATCTGTAAACTCATATTCAAAAGATGGCATATTTAAAATTACCCCACTTTTATACAAATCTTGATACAATTTTGAACTCTCTCCTGCAATCATATTAAGCAAAATTTCTATTGCAATATGAGTTTTTACTTTTTCTTTTTGTTTTGGCGGAATACATTTTATTCCTATAGTAAATAAAGGAATACTAACTTCCATTTTACTTTCTACTCTTGGCTTTACAATTGATTCATCTTCATTTTCATATATTCTTTTTATTTCACCTTCTGGCTTTTTTTCTATTAATCTATTTTCAATTTCTTTCAAAATTTCTTTTGGCTCAAAATCTCCACAAACCACAAGACACATATTTGAAGGATTATAAAAAGTATTGTAACATTTATATAAAATATCTTTATCAATATGGCTTATTGTTTCTATAGTTCCTGTAATATCAAGCTTTACAGGATGATTATGATACATTGCTTCTAATGCATTTAAATAAACCTTCCACTCAGGATAATCGTCATACATCATTATTTCTTGACCAATTATACCTTTTTCCTTTTCAACATTTTCATCTGTAAAATATGGGTGTTGAACATAATCCATAAATTCATCTAAAGCCTCATAAAAATTATCTGTAGCTTCATACAAATATGCTGTATGTGTATTTGTTGTAAAAGCATTTGCATTTACGCCAAGACTTGACAAAACATCTAAACTATTTCTTCCATTTTCCTGTTCAAACATTTTGTGCTCTAAAAAATGTGCAACACCTTTTGGAACTTCTGTAACTTCGTTTTCTCCTGGAACTATGAACTTACTATCATTTGAACCATAATGAGTTCCCCATATAATGTATTTTTTCTTTATGCCCTCTTTTGGAATAATCATTACTGTTAATCCATTATTTAATTTCTCTATATATACTTTTTCTTTAACTTTTAAATTTTCTATAACTTGCATTTTTTAACTCCTTTGTCAAGGTTCTTTTTTGGGACGGAGGAAAAAAAGAACCTTGAAAATAAAATCTTAATTATAATTTTGCTTCAACTTACATAACTACATTAGAAGCTTCATATAGTTTAATACTAATTCCTCAAAAAATAAACTGTATTTATATTTATCTTTTTAGCAAAATCTTCAATCTCGTTTTTATTTACATCTTGAACAAATTCAGCATACTGTTTTAAAGATACATTTCTTCCACTCAATTCTTGTCCTAAAAAATAAATTATCTCTGTATCTTGTTCATCAGATATACCTTCAATATTTGATATAATTACTTTTCTTGCATTTTCTATATCTTCATCAGAAAAATCACCTTGTTTCATAGCCTCAATTTGATCTTTTATAATATCTGTAGCTTTTTCAAAATTTTCTATTTCTATTCCTGCATTTACAAAAATATTTCCTGTATAATATGAAAAACTTGAACTTGCTGTATATGCAAGACTTGCTTTTTCTCTAACATTTTGGAATAGCTTTGAAGTTGCAGTTCCACCTAAAATCGCATTATATAGCATTCCTATATATCTAAATTTTTCATTTTCTATCTCTTGTTTGCTTGCTTCTACATCATACCCAATTACAAGCTTTCCTTGTGTTACATCTAACTTTTCTTCAACATTATTTGCTTGTTGCATTGGAGCTTTTTCTTCAGGTTTGTTTATATTAAATTTAGGCTCCCTTTCTTTTAATTTTGCTATATTTTCATCTTGCTCTACTAATTGCTCTATATTAGTGTTTTCAAGCTTTCCTGAAACAAAAATATCTATTTTGCAACTATCTATTAGTTCTTTATAGTATTCATATAAATTTTTAGCATTTATATTTTCTAAATCTTCTACATATCCATATTTATATAGACCTTCTGGCTTATCTTTGAACATTTCTTCAACACATCTAAATAAAGCATATCTTGCCTTGTTATCTTTTTTTGCTTCAATTATTTGCTTAACATTTTCTTTTTCTTGATTTGTATATTCTTCATTAAAGCCATTGTTTTCTGTTAATGGATTAAAAACTATCTCTGATAAGATTTCTATGCTTTGTTTTAGCATATTTTCTTTCATCTCAGGAAGAAATTCATCATTTATAGATTCAACGTAAAATTTAAGCACATGATTTTTTCCTAATTTATCTAAACCACAATTAAATTCTGCTCCATACATCTCTTCTAATCTTTTGCTTATTTCTTCTTGAGTTTTATATTTTTGACATCCTCTTCTTAAAATTGATGTTAATAACGCATTTTTTGTAACATTTTCTCTTGTTAGAGGAATGCTTAAAAACATAGCTATTAAATTTGTTTTGAATTTATTTGTATTTATTGTGTGTAATTTTATTCCTTGTTTCATTCTTATTCTCAATCCTTTCTCTTTGCTCAAAGGCATACTTTTCTAGATTATTTTTTTGCCATAATTTTATCTTTTCTGCCTAAAAATACATATTTAGTATACTACAAATTCTATTTATTATGCAAGCACCATCTTTAAATTTTTAAAAAAATGCTAGTTAAGAGCATTCTAATAAGGACAATTCTTATTAAAAATGCTCCTAAGTTTTTTTATGATTACAATAATTTTTTATTATCAAGCTCTTCAATTTTTTTAATACTAGTATTTCCTTGTAAAATAGTATATTGATTTTTAGCAATTTCATTAAGTCTTTGTAATCTATCTTTTTGTTCAATCCCTTGTTTAATCATTTCAGCATTTAAGTTTTCTAAATTACTTAAAATTACAAGTTGTAAAATATTAGCATAATCTCTCATATTACCATCTAAGTCAGAATTATTATCTCTCCATTCTTTTGCTGTCATTCCAAATAATGCAACATTTAAAACATCGGCTTCATTTGCATATACATATTGTTTTTGTTTTTCTGTTAAAGTCGGAACTAAATTTTCTTTTATGCTGTTTGTATGTATTTTATAGTTAGTTTTTGCAAGCTCTCTTCTAACGGACCAATCAATTTTCTTTTGATAGCTTTCATTTTGTTTTAATCTCTCAAATTCCTTTATTAAGTGAAGTTTGAAAGCAGTATCTACCCAAGATGCAAACTCTAAAGCAATATCCGGATGTGCGAAAGTTCCACCATCATATTTTCCTCTTTTAGAAACAAATCCTATAGCATTTGTTTCTTTAATCCATCTTGATGGGCTCATTGTAAAAGATTGTGTAGCAGAGTCATTTTTAAACTCGCGGGATTCCGCTAGTTTAAAATTAGGATTTGATAATTCTTCCCAAAGACAATAAAAATCAAAAGAACTTTTATTACTCATCCATTTAATAATTACATCTCCAGGAGTTAATGGATTTTTGTATCGTGCTAAATCTGTTAAAGAAATATAATCTATATCACCAATCCTCATAATTCCTACTAAAGTATCTTTTACTTTTAGTTGAGTCTTTATAATTTCTTTTTTCATAGATATCACGTCCAATCTCTTTAAAATTTACATTTATTATAAAACAACTGTTTGTAGTTGTCAAGTGTTTTTACAAATAATGGTAAAAAAGTTTTCGGCATAATTCGACAAAAATGTACTGAACCCCCAAAGATTGTCCAATATTTTGGATTCACATCAAAATCTGTATCTTCTGCAACAAAAAAATCGCCATTTAGGCGACCTTTTTTATTATTTCACAATTTTTCCTCCTCCAAGTACAATATCATCAATATAAAATACCGCCGATTGCCCTGGAGTTATTGCTTTTTGAGGCTCATCAAAAATAATTTTTATATTAGAACCATCTTGAATAATTTTTGCTTTTGCCTCTTTTGAAGAATATCTTGTCTTTACTGTTACATCAAGTAATTCTTGTATTTCATCAACTAACAATAAATTTATATCTGTAACTAAAATCTCCTTTTTATATAGCTCTGATTCTTCACCAACAATCACTTCATTTTTTAAAGGATTAAATCCTAAAACAAATAGTGGTACAGGATTTGAAATTCCAAGTCCTTTTCTTTGACCAATGGTATAATTATATAATCCTGTATGTTTTCCTAAAATTTCTCCTTTGGAGTTCACAATATTTCCTTCTTTGGGATTAATTTCAGAATTATTTTCTAAAAATTTTTTGTAGTTTCCATCAGGAATAAAGCAAATATCTTCACTATCTGGCTTATTTGCAACTTTTAAATTATGATCAGAAGCTATTTTTCTTATTTCATCTTTACTCTCAAAATCTCCAAGTGGAAAAACAATATGCTCTATCAAATCTTTTGGAATATTCCACAAAACATAGCTTTGATCTTTTTTCCCAGCATTTGATTTTTTCAAAACCCATCTACCATATTTTTCGCTATATTCTGTTTTGGCATAATGACCTGTTGCAATATACTCACATCCCATTTCTTTAGCCTTTTCATACATAATACCAAACTTCATATATTTGTTGCACTCTATGCAAGGATTTGGAGTTTTGCAATTTGCATAACAATTAATAAAATCGTCTATTACATATTTTTTGAATTCTTCTTTATAATTAAATGTAAAATGAGGAATTCCTATTTGATTACACACATTTTTTGCGTCTATATATGTATTTATGTTGCAACAGCTACTTCCTGCAAATAATTCTAAAGTACATCCTGTTACTTCAAATCCTTGCTCTTTTAAAAGCAATGCAGATACTGAGCTATCTACTCCTCCACTCATTCCTAATAAAACTTTTTTCATTATTTTTTACCTTTCTTTTTTACAAATTTAGCACAAGTATATTTTATCAATTATACTAATCAATAGTTTCTTGTCAATTTTTGTCGAAACTTTATTCTTGATTTTTGTCAATTTCTGTTATATAATTATTAGTGCCTCTTTTAAAGAGAGTATCTATTTAAGGAGGTGATGCAATATGCATTACATAATCGATATAATTGCCATGATATTAATTTACTTGATTGATAAATCACATAAATAATATGTGGTAATTAAAATAACCTCACTTCGAGACAGTGAGGTTATTTTTTAGATACATATGCAATACATAATCGATTTATATCTATAATTATAATATCACAAATCTTTATAAAAGTCAATATTTTTTCACTCACTTTTCATCGCAAAATTCGACATTATTCGACAGCGTGCATTTAGGACTATTTCTTTTTTGCACACTTTACATATATTTTTTAAACATTTCATAAGCTTTTTTTAAGGCTTCTACTAGTTTATCTACATCTTCTTTTGTATTATATAAATAAAACGAAGCTCTGCAAGTTGAGTCAATTCCTAAATATCTCATAAGTGGCTGTGCGCAATGATTTCCTGAACGCACACATACTCCATAAGTATCTAGAATACTTGCTACATCATGTGGATGAACTCCTTTTATATTAAACGAAATTACAGCTGAATGATTTTGTTTATTTGGCGTAATATATAATTCTAGAAAGTCTAGCTTTGAAAGTTCTTCTCTTGCATAGCTTACAACTTCTTCTTCAATTTGAGCAATTTTTTCATACCCTATATTTTGTATATAATCAATTGCAGCAGATAAACCTATTACTCCTTCTATGTTTTGTGTTCCTGCTTCGAATTTGTTTGGAAGTGGTGCAAAAGTTGTATTTTGCTCATAAACATATTCTATCATATCTCCACCCATTAAAAATGGAGTCATATCATTTAATAATTGTTTTTTTCCATATAAAACACCAATTCCAAGTGGTGCAAGCATTTTATGTCCTGAAAATACTAAAAAATCACAATCTAAATCTTGAACATCTATTTTCATGTGCGGAATACTTTGAGAAGCGTCTACAATAACAATTGCACCTTTTTTATGTGCTTGTTTTATTATTTTTTGTATATTGTTAATTGTCCCCAAAACATTTGAAACATGTGTAATTCCAACTATTTTTGTTTTATCTGTGATTTTACTTTCTATTTCTTCATCAGAAATTTCAAACTCATCATTTATATACATATAATTTAATTTTGCACCTGTTACTTTCGCAACTTTTTGCCATGGAACTAAATTTGAATGATGTTCCATAATAGATATTACTATTTCATCATCTTTTTTTAATTTTTCCATTCCATAAGAATAAGCAATTAAATTCAAACTTTCTGTTGCATTTTTTGAAAAAATTACTTGCTCTGCAGATGGTGAATTTATAAATTTTGCTACTTTTTCTCTCGCCTCTTCATATTGTGAAGTTGCCTCTACACTTAAAGCATATGCTCCTCTATGAACATTAGCATTGGCGGTTTTGTAGTAATTTTCTATTGTCCCAATTACTTGCTCTGGCTTTTGAGTGGTTGCTCCACTATCTAAATATGTGATTTGTTTGTTGTTTAAAATTGGAAAATCTTTTTTAATATTCATTTTTACTCTTGTTCCTTTCATGTTATACGTAATATTTTGACATAATAATAATAATAATATGCTATAATATAATTAGCTAAAGTTGTGCCAATGGCACTTGTTGAACCCACCCATGGGTTGGTACGTGGGAAAGGAGTAATATGTTAACAATTTTTGCAACAATTTATACTATGATGACTTCTGATTTAACGCTAAAAGAAGCATTCAAAACTGCTGTGGACTAGGTAACTAAGCCAGTGCTCTTTGGCTTAGGATGTTGTGTATTTCTCGCTATTGATCTATCAATATTATATTATTTATTAGAAATGCTTCTCGGTTTAAAGTGACTCCTTGCCCCCAATGGCGCACTGCGCCACTAGGGGCGCTTTTTTATTTTTTATGCTTCTTGTCAAAATTTTCTGCTTCACTCATATTCCCATTTTTTAGTAATTAAATGACAATTTGTCGAATTATGTCGAACGATTTTTGTTGATTTTTAGCGGTTTTAGTGATATAATAATTATTGCCTCTTTTAAAGAGAGTATCTATTAAGGAGGTGAAAATTATGACCTACATAATTGATATAATTGCCATAATAATCATTTATTTGATAAGTAAATCACATAAGTGATTTATGGCAATTAAAATAACCTCACTTCGCGAGAGTGAGGTTATTTTTCGAAATCTTATGACCTACATATTAGATTTTCATCTATAATTATAATATCATAAATCTTTATAAAAGTCAATATATTTTAACTCACTTTTCATCGCAAAATTCGACATTATTCGACATTATTATTAATCCAGCCTTTTATCTATCTCCTCAACAATGATTTCTTTTAATTCCTCATCTTTAATAGTCTCCAAAATCTTGTTAAACTTAGCTTTAACAATAAGTTTCATTGCATCTTTTTCAGAAAGACCTCTACTCATAATAT
>CAMMZC010000016.1 GCA_946529215.1 uncultured Clostridia bacterium | reverse complement strand
ACAAGGAGGAATCTAAATTGGATACAAATTATTTAGAGAACAACTACTTAACATTAGTAGGAAAAGTGGCTTCAGAAAAGAAGTTTAGCCATGAAATTTATGGAGAAAGGTTTTATTCATTTGACCTATGTATTCCACGTTTAAGTGGATCAGCTGACATTATTCCTGTAACAGCTTCAGAAAGATTATTTACAGACGAAATGTTACAAGATGGAACTAAATTGTTAATTAAAGGACAATTTAGATCATACAACAGCTATGAAAATGAAAAAAATAAGCTAATACTTACAGTATTTGCTAAAGACATCGAAAAGTTAGAAGAAAACGAAGAAGATGTTCAAAATGAAGAAGTAGCAGAAAATGTTGAATTGACTCCAGAAGAGGCAAGAGAAAGAGCATTTAGAAAAGACTACATCACAAACGAAGTTGTATTAATTGGTTATATATGCAAAAAACCAGTTTACAGACAAACACCATTTGGAAGAGAAATCGCAGACATATTATTAGCTGTAAACAGAGCATACAACAAATCAGATTATATTCCATCAATTGCATGGGGAAGAAATGCTAGATTCTGCCAAAACTTAGAAGTTGGAACAGAAGTTAAAGTAGTAGGACGTGTTCAATCTAGAAATTATGAGAAAAAATTAGAAGATGGAACAATACTTAAAAAAGTAGCTTATGAAGTTTCAATTGGAAGCTTAGAAGTTGTAAAAGAAGCAGAAAACAAAACTGAAGAAACTGCAGAATCAGCTTCAGAAGAAACAAATGTAATGGATGAAGCTATTTAATTAGAACATATATGTAAGTAATTAAGGAAAGAGTGCCATAGAAATATGGTGCTTTTTTGTAGTCAAAAGTTTTTTAAAAATTTTACAACGATAAAAAAGTAATTTAAACGTTATTAGTCAATATAAATTATGGTCAATCGGAAATAAATTCGTAAAACTCATTGACAAAAAATGTAGAAAAATATAATATAAAATCGATAAGTTCGTATAAGATACGAAAATATTTCTAAAACTTAAAATTTATGCATATTGAAAACTGAATAAGAGTAATTCTGTATAAGAAAAGCTACAAAAGCGCATAATATAGATGTGTATAAATGAGAAAAGCATTTAGAGATAAAAAAGCAAAAAAAACGCTTATGAAAAAGTTAAGGAGAAAGAAAAAAATGAATTTAAAAAACAATTTTAGAAAAAGAAAATTTACAAATAATGGCGGAATTACGCTTATAGCGCTTGTTATTACAATAATTGTCCTTTTGATATTGGCTGGAATATCAATAGCAATGCTAACTGGGAAAAATGGATTGCTACAAAAGACTATGGTAGCAAAAGAAGTATCAACAGAAAGTAAAGAAAAAGAACAAATTCAAATAGAAGTATTAGGATGCTATAAAGAAGATATGAGATTATCAATTGAAATTGTAAAAGAAAAATTAGGAAATAATATAAAAGGATTAATTATAGATGATGCAACACAATTTCCTTTGAAAGTTACATATACAGATACAAAAAATACTTATTTAATAGATGAAAATGGAAAAATTGTTATATGTAAAGGAATTTTAGCAAAAAATGTTAAGGATGAACCTCAAAATTTTTATGGAAAAAAAGTAAATTATAGAGCTAATGACGTTACAGGTTGGCAGATTTTTTTTGCTGATGAAAGTAATATATTTTTGATTAAAGAGGGGTTTTTGCCTAATACTAAAGTACCTTTTGATAGAACTGAATTAAAAGCAAATAGAGAAACAAGTGTTTATTGGAGTAATATGCCAACATTTCAAAATAATTGGAATCAATATAGAGAAAATATTATGACAGGAGGATATGATTTAGAAGAAGATTATAATAGTTCAAAAAAAGCTTCTGTATTATTAAACGTTAATAATTGGTCAAATTTGGTGAATTCTCTGTATGCAGATTTTGCTATTGGAGGACCCACTTTAGAAATGTGGGTTTCAAGCTGGAATTCTTTATATCCAAATGATTTAGTATATTGTAATAATACAGGGACATATGGATATTATGTTGGAAAAGATTCAAGTACAAAAGCAAACGAAATTTCAAAATCAGTAATGAATATAACAGAGGGATATAATAACAATTTATATTATCCTTTCAGAGATGCTAGTTGTTCTCAAGCAGATGGTGTAGCTTATTTATTATCATCTCCTTCAGCAAATACAAGCAATTGTTTAATGAGTATATGGTCAGATGGTGCTTTAGGATTTTGTAATACTTGGGATAATAAAATATCTGGATATAATCCATCATTAAGACCAATAATACGTTTAAGATCTGAGATGGGGTTAAAAGCTTCAAACAATCCTGATTATGATTATGATCTATAAAGTAATTTAATTGTTGAGGAGTGACACATGAAAAAATATATGGGGAAGAACTTCTGAGTTATATACTTACTAAATGCTATGCATAGTCGTTATGCAAAAATGATAGACTAAAATATAAATAAATGGAATTAAATAAAAGCTAAAAATCAGTTGTATTTTTATAAAATTTTTGTAATAATAAAAGATTACAAAAGAAAGGAATAAAAAATGAAAGAATTTAAAATTAATTAATCAGGTATAACACTAATAGCTCTTGTTGTAACAATCATAGTTTTATTAATCTTAGCTGCAATATCTATTAGTATGCTAAGTGGTGATAATAGTATTCTATCTAGGGCAACACAAGCAAAAAATGAAACAGGAACAAAACAAATACAAGAAAAAATAAGACTTGCAGTAGCAGGAGCAATTGCAAATGGAAATGGAAGCATAACAGAAGATTTATTAAAAGCAGAACTTAATAAACAATTTGGAGAAAATGGATATGACTTAATAGATAAAGAAGATGATTCATGGGACGTAAAAGTTGGAGAAGTAGTAGAAAATGTTAAAAAATCAGGAGCAATTACAGGTGGAGGAGCAGGAGAAGGAAATAATACTTTAGTTTTAACTGCAACAGATAGAGCAACTGAGTCAAGGGCTGCGGTAATTGAGGTAAAAGTTGCAGGAGATGTTCCAACACAAGAAGCATGGCTTACTGAGTATAGAACAACGAATGAAAGCGAATTTAATGAAATGTTTGCAAAGTCTTATGGTGGGCCAACAGCAAGATGGGAAACCTTATCATCTCAAAATGGAAATAAAACAGCAGATGAGTTATATTCTCAAGGACCAGGAAACTCTCCAATGTTTAATAATATTTATGATTTGGTTATTAAACAAGGATATTCTAATGATTTATATATTTCAACATATGGTGCAACAATGACTTTTAATGGAGAAAGTATAACAGCTGTTACAGCAGAATTTGTAGTTACAAAAAATGGAAAATATACAATAACAGGAACAAAAGGAACAGCTTCAGGAAGTGTTGAAGCTGATGTAACAAAATGTAAAATTGAAAAATATACAAAAACAGCAGTAACAGCAGATTCAGGAAAAAATTCAAAAACTGTAACTGCAAAAGATAGTACAACAACAACAGTAGAGGTTCCAGCAGGATTTTACTATGGAGACGATGAAAATGTAGGAAAAGTAAGCACAGGATTTGTAATAACAGATAGTGTAGACGAAAATGGATATAGTAATGGAAATGAATTTGTGTGGATTCCTATAACATATACTGCTGCCTCAGGAAGTAATGCAGAGTCAATAGTAGTCAAGAATACAAGTAAACCAATAGCAACAAAAACATCAGGAGAAACAGAAAATTTACCAAATTATCAAGGAGCATTATATTCTGATTTTTTAGCAAATTCAACTCCAAACTTAAATTATGTACAAGGCACAAATAATTATAGAGAACCTGCAGTAATATCTTATGACACAGGAGATTATTCATCACAAGGTGTAACAGAGGCATTAATGCAAGGTGACTATAATAAAATGATACAGAGCATAAAAACTTATGGAGGATTTTATGTAGGAAGATATGAAATGGGTAAAGGAAGTAATTACTCAAAAATAGGAGTTATGCCAACATCAGAAGATGCAGGTGATGAAAATATGTGGTATGGATTATACAAAAAAGCAAAAGAATATAATAAAACAAGTATCACAGCAGGTATGATATGGGGAAGTCAATATGATGCAATGTTAAATTTTGCTCTTTCAAATGGAAATGATAGTAGTAAAATAACAGCAAATACAAATGGAAACCATTCAGGAAAACTATTAAAAACAGGAACATGGCTTGGTTCAAATACTACAAATCCTGAAACAGATAAAATAAATAATATATTTGATTTAGAAGGAAATATGTTTGAATGGACAAAAGAGGCCTACGGCACTTACTATCGTGTTAATAGAGGCGGTAGTGTCTACACTGGCAGTTCTCTTTCACCTTCTGTCCGCTACTACAACTATCCCTACAACACTAGCAACAACATTGGTTCTAGGCTTGGACTTTACATAAAGTAGAACTGGCAGCTAAATGCGATAAACTTACGAAATAGAATAATTAAAAATTGGTTTTTGTTTATGTCTTGTAAACAAAGACGCCACTAAATTTAAATTTAAGGAAGTGGTAGATAATGGATTTTTTTGATATTGTACAAAAATATGTGAAGATCAATGAACAAAAGAAAGAAAATATGAAGATGACTGTAATATAGAATGCAATACTTGTGAAAGAAGAATTGCAAATTATATGTAGAAAGAGCAAGAGCAATCTTGCTTTTTTGCCGTATTTGTAGTAAAATAAAAGCAGACTAATAATAAAAAGGAAGAACCAGTCCATTTTGAACAGAAAGGAAAATATTATGGAATTAGAAAATTTAGCAAAAAAAGTAGAAAATGAATTGCAAGAACAATTTAAAGAAATAGATAGAATATGTGAAATAAATAGTAAAAAAGTACTTGAAGCATTTCAAAAAAACAATTTATCAACTTCACATTTTAATACTTCAACAGGATATGGAATTGATGAACCTGGAAGAAACAAAATTGAAGAGATTTATGCAAGTATTTTTAAAGCAGAAGATGCTTTAGTTAGGACTCAACTTATTTCTGGAACACATGCCTTAGCTATAACTTTAGGAGCGTTGCTTAGACCAGGAGATACTATGATTAGTATTTCAGGTGAGCCTTATGATACATTGCAAACTGTAATAGGTTTAGGAGAAAACCCAAGTCCATCTTCTTTAAAAGCTTTTAATATAAATTATGAGCAAATAGATTTAATAGATAATAATTTTGATATTTCGAAGATTACAGAAAGATTTTCAAAAAAAGACGTAAAACTTGTAGAAATTCAAAAATCTATTGGATATTCAACAAGAAAAAGTTTAACAATTCCTCAAATAGAAGAGGTAATTAAAGAAATTAGAAAAGTAAATACAGATGTTATTATAATGGTAGATAATTGTTATGGTGAATTTGTAGAAGAAAAAGAACCAATAGAAGTTGGGGCAGATATTGCAGTTGGATCTCTTATGAAAAATTTAGGTGCAGGAATTGCAACAAGTGGAGCATATATAGTAGGAAAAAAAGATTTGATTGAACTTTGCGCAGAAAGATTAACTTCACCTGGAATTGGTAAAGAAATTGGACCTTCACTTGGACAAAATACTTTATTTTTAAAAGGACTATTTTTTGCACCAAGTGTTGTTGCAAGTGCACTTAAAACTGCAGTTTTTGCTAGCAAAATTTTAGAAGAATTGGGTTATAATGCAAAACCAAGATTTAACGAAGAAAGAGGAGACATAGTTCAAACTTTAATTTTTAATGACAAGGAAAAACTGATAAAATTTTGCCAAGGAATTCAATCAGCATCACCTGTAGATGCTTTTGCTATACCAGAACCGGGTGATATGGGAGGATATGAAGATAAAGTGATTATGGCAGCAGGAACTTTTACAGAAGGTTCAACAATAGAACTTAGTTGTGATGGACCAATAAGAGAGCCTTTTATTGCATATATGCAAGGTGGGCTTACATATCAATATGGAAAAATTGGGATTTTAAAAGCGATAAATAATATGTAAAAAATCTTGATATTTTAGTTATTTTATTATATAATTGTTATAAAAAGAGAGGAGACAAGAAAATGTATTTAAGTGAGAAAACAAAGTAATTAATATCAGAAAGTACTGGAATACCTTATGAAGATTTAATAAGGATGGATGATGATGAAATTACAGCAAGGGTAGAAGCAAAAATAGGAAAAAAAATAAAATGGAAAAAGGGGGCTATGGTAGATGGACTACCTATTGTTACTCCTGATGAGATAGACGAAAGAATTGATAAAATTTTAAATGGAAGACCAAAAGGATTTGATAGATAGATTAAAGAAAGATATGGAGAGGAAAAAATGTTAGCTTACGTAAAAGGAGAATTAGTACAAAAACAAATAGGATATGTAGTTATAGATGTTGGGGGATTAGGATATAAAATTTTTATGTCAGAGCCTTCAATAGAAGAAATAGGAAATATTGGAGATGAAGTAAAAGTTCACACTTATTATAGAGTTTCAGAAGATGATATAAGTTTATTTGGATTTAATACACAAGAAGAGCTTAGAATGTTTGAACTTTTAATTTCTGTAAGTGGAATTGGAGCAAAAACTGCAATTGCAATGCTTGCATGCATTGAGCCATCACAATTTGCAATAGCAGTAATTTCTAATGATATAGATACTTTAAAAAAGATTCCAGGAGTTGGACCTAAATCAGCTCAAAGAATAGTATTGGAATTAAAAGATAAAATGAAAAAAGAACAGCAAATTTCAGAACTTACAAATGCTACTTTAGAACAAAAATCTAAGATTAAAAAAGTAATAGTTGCAGATAGTAAGGTACAAGAAGCAATTGATGCGTTACAAGTTTTAGGATATACAAAGAAAGATGTAGAAAAGGCTTTAGAGCAAATAGATACTGCAGAATTAAAAGTAGAAGATATAATAAAAAGGGCATTAAGAGAATTATCAATGAGATAAACATTTTTTAAATGAAGGAGATTTTAGACAAAAATGGAGCGAATATTTAAAAATAAAAAAATATTTATTTTACTGAGTACTTTGATTATTGTTGTTTTTATTTGGATGTTTATTTCAGGAGGAATAAAGTATGAGATAAAGATTTTTACGGAAAGAACAGTAAATGATAAGTCTGGCTCAAATATTAGGCTAAGTGATTCTGGAAGTGTAGAATATGTAACAAATTCTGCTCTAATTTGTAATATAATTATAGTTGTAGGATTAGGAATTCTATTATATAAATTTTATAATATACAAATAAAACAGACAAAAATAAAACATATAATATTGACTATTTTTATTATTATATCTTTATTTATACCAATTATTTGCAATTCAGAATATGAAAATGCTATTACTATAGCAGGTGAAAGAGAGGATATGAGAACATATAAGGAGTCAACAAGTTATAGTATAATAGAAAAAATAATAGGAAAACAATTAATTGAAAGGGAGAAAATATGGCAGAAGCAATAACTTATGAGCTACTACACGTAGATAAAAATTCAGGGGCAAGACGAGGAGTGGTACATACGCCACATGGCGATATACAAACACCAATTTTTATGCCAGTAGGTACACAAGCTACAGTAAAATCGATGTCTCCAGAAGAATTAAAAGAAGATGTAAAAGCTCAAATAATTTTAGCAAATACATATCACTTGTATTTAAGACCAGGTCATGATTTAGTTAAAGAAGCGGGTGGACTTCATAATTTTATGAATTGGGACAGGCCAATTCTTACAGATAGTGGAGGATTTCAAGTATTTAGTTTAAGTGGACTTAGAAAAATTACAGAAGAAGGAGTTAAATTTAGTTCTCATTTAGATGGAAGTAAGCATTTATTCACTCCTGAAAAAGTAATGGAAATAGAAGAAGCACTTGGAGCAGATATAATTATGGCATTTGATGAATGTTGCCCATATCCATCAGATTATAAATATACAGAAAAATCTATGTATAGAACAACAAGATGGGCTGGAAGGTGTAAAGAAGCTCATAAAACTACAAATCAAGGGTTGTTTGGAATTATACAAGGTGGATTTTATAAAGATTTGAGAAAAATTTCTGCAGAAGATTTAATAGCTATGGATTTTCCAGGTTATGCAATTGGGGGAATTAGTGTAGGAGAACCTAAAGAAGAGTTCTTAGATATTTTGAGATATACAACACCTTTAATGCCTGAAAATAAACCAAGATATTTAATGGGAGTTGGAACACCAGATTATTTAATTGAAGCAGCACTTGCTGGAATAGATATGTGTGATTGTGTATTACCTACTCGTTTAGCAAGACATGGAACAGCTCTTACATCTAAAGGAAAATTAGTTATAAGAAATGCTACTTATGAAAGAGATTGGGGCAAGTTAGATGATGAGTGTGACTGTTATACTTGCAAAAATTACTCAAGAGCATATATAAGACACTTAGTAAAAACAAATGAAATATTAGGTATAAGATTAATTTCTCTACATAATTTAAGATTTTTAACTAGACTTATGGAACAAGTAAGAGAAGCAATAGAACAAGATAATTTGTTAGAATTTAGAGAAGAATTTTATCAAAAATATGGATATGAAATTATGTAGAAAAGTGGAATATATTCTGAAGGAATGAAATTCTCATAATTATATATACCTTTAAGCGAAGTAGGAAAGGAATGATTTTAATATGAAATTATATGATGAAGAGGAACTTAGGAAAAAAAATGAAAAAAGTAAGAATGTAAAAAAAATTATTTTGGTAAGCATTATATTTACAGCTATTTTAATAGTTTTGACAATTGTATCAATTTATTATTTAATATATAATCCAAACAAAATCACAATAACTGTTGACGGTCAAGAAAGCGAAAATATAGAAAATATGATTATTAAAAAAACAACAGATGATGGAGACGAAGCAATATTTTTCCCTATTAGAAAAGTTGCTGATGAGTTTGGATATAAATCAAGTAATGGTGACTATGGAACAAATGTTGAAAACTTAGAAAACTGTTACGTTGAATCTGATAATGAAGTTGTGATTTTTACACAAGATTCAACTACATTATATACAATTGATAAAACAGTTGAAAATAATAATGTCGAATATGAAGAACTAATAATAGATACTCCTGTTATTAGAATAGATGATAGTCTATATATTGATAGCTATGGATTTGCTAAGGCATTTAATGTAAATATTAGAATTGATAATAAAAAGAAAAAAATAAGTATAACTACATTAGACAGATTTATAGAATCAGCTGAAGAAAAAGTTTTAGATAGTGAACTAGGAAGTTTAGATGAAAGATTTGTTAATCAAAAAGCAATTTTAGATAATATGATGATAATATCATCTGATTATGATGGACAAAAAGGTGTAATAAATTATTCAACAAAAGAAGAAATATTGGGATATCAATATGATGATATAACATATATTCCTACAAAGAAAATATTTATGGTTGAAAAAAATGGAAAAGTTGGAATTATTGATAGAGATGGTGTAGTAAGAGTAAAATTACAATATGATAATTTAACTTTAATAGATAATGAAAATGGATTATATTTAGCTGAAAATAATTCTCGTTTTGGTGTAATTGATGAAGAAGGCAATATAAAGATTTATATAGAATATAGCAAAATTGGTGTTGACATAAGTGAATATGCAGATAATGGACTAAAAAGTGGATATATTTTATTAGGAAAAATAATACCTGTTCAAAGATATGATGGAAAGTGGATCTTTTTTAGTATAAATAGTCAAAAAAATCAAGATGGAAGTAATAGTGTTCAATGTACAAGAATAGAAAATGGAGATTTTGATAGTATTGGTTGTATATCTAATGTAATAAGAGGAAATACATCTAATTTAATTGCAATAAAAGATTATAATGTAATAGTAGTTCAAAAATACAATCGTTATGGTTTTATGGATTTACAAGGAAGGGTTGCGCCTGGACTTGTATATTCTGATACATTTATAGAAACAACATCAGGAAAAACAAATTATTATGCAATAGATTTAAATGGAAATCAAATACAAGTAATTGAAGAATTAAAGAAAAGAGGATATAATAAAACAAATTAATAATTTGAGGTAAAAAACAAAAGATGTTTTTTACCTCTTTTAAAAAGTAATATTTTTATTTTTTTTGCATATACATTTATATAGGGGGAATGTATATGGAAATTTCAAAGAAAAATATATTTAATGTAGAATACACATCTGTGTTGGATAAAAGTAGTAAAAATAAAAAATGGACAAGCACTTTTATAAAATTTATTCGAGATAATAAACTAATTTCAATATCTATAATTGTGTTTATGATGTGTGTTGGTATGAATTTGATTTTAATTTATAATTTTTTTAAGATATTACAACAGGTTTAAATTAAAATTTATAATTATTATTAGGCTTGATTAAAAATATTTAAGTGAATTGTAGTGTGTATAGAAATTTATTTTAAAATATTCTTGAAAATAGTTAAAAAACTTAGTATAATAGTAGAAATAGTATAACAATTAGAAAGGGATTCTGGTAAAAATGAATATAGCAAAAAATTGGGAAGATTATAAAATAATAGATATGGCGAATGGGCAAAAACTGGAAAAGTGGGGAGGTTACGCACTTTCAAGACCTGACCCACAAATTGTATGGAAAAATAAATCTAATCCTGAAGAATGGAAAAAAGCAGATGCAATTTATTCCAGAAGTAAAACAGGTGGGGGAAGCTGGGAATATAAAAAGAAATTACCTACAGCTTGGCAAATAAAATATAAAGACTTAACATTTAATATAAAGCCAATGGGTTTTAAGCATACAGGACTTTTTCCAGAACAAGCAGTTAATTGGGATTGGATGAGAAACAAAATAGAAAATGCAAAAAGAGAAATAAAAGTACTTAATCTTTTTGCATATACAGGGGGAGCTACAGTAGCATGCCTTGCAGCTGGTGCTTCTGTGTGCCATGTAGATAGTTCAAAAGGAATGGTAACATGGGCAAAAGAAAATGTTACTTCATCAGGTTTAGCAGAAAAAAAGGTTAGATATATAGTAGATGATGTAGTTAAATTTGTAAATAGAGAAATTAGAAGAGAAAATAAATATGATGCAATAATAATGGACCCACCATCTTATGGAAGAGGTGCAAATGGGGAAGTTTGGCAATTTGAAAATAATATTTATGATTTAGTTGAATTGTGTACAAAGGTTCTATCAGACAAACCATTATTTTTCCTTATAAATTCATACACTACAGGAATTTCAAGCTCTGTTTTAGCAAATATTTTGAATTTAACTGTGGCAAAAAAATATAAAGGAAAAGTAGAATCAGGAGAAATTGGACTTCCTATGGAAAATTCTTCTTTGGTACTTCCTGCAGGTATTTTTGGTAGATGGGAAGAGAAAGTTGGAAAATAATCACAATACAGCAAATATATAAAAAGGGATGATAATAATTTTGAAAGTAATTTATGAAGACAATCAAATAATTGTAGTAGAAAAAGAACAAAATATCCCATCACAGGCAGATAAAACAGGTGATATAGATATGCTTTCGATGGTAAAACAATATGTTAAAGAAAAATACAACAAACCAGGTGAAGCATATATTGGATTAGTACATAGATTAGATAGACCTGTTGGCGGAGTTATGGTATTTGCAAGAACGTCAAAATCTGCTTCAAGACTTAGTGAGCAAGTAAGAAATAAGACTTTGCAAAAAACGTATATTGCAGTAGTTGATGGAAAGTTTATTGAAAACGAAGGGGTTTTGGAAGATTATTTATACAAAGATGAAAGAAATAATATAAGTAAAGTTGTAAATAAAGATAAAAAAAATGCTAAACTAGCAAAACTAGAATACAAAGTTTTAGATTATGATGAAAAAAGAGATTTATCAACAGTAAAAATAAAATTACATACAGGAAGACATCATCAAATAAGAGTTCAATTTGCAAATACAGGTCATAGTTTATATGGTGACCAAAAATATGGAGTAAGAGGCAAAGGTAAACAAATAAGACTTTGGGCTTATAAGCTAGAATTTGAACATCCTGTAAAAAAAGAAATGATGAGTTTTAAATCTGTGCCACCATTTGTGAATTTAGAATATGTTAAATTATAAATGAAAGAAATAAATAATTATTTTGGAGGAGTTAAATATGACAGATATAGAAATAGCAAGAGCTACAAAATTAGAACCAATTACACAAATTGCTGATAAATTGGGGATAAAAGAAGATGAATTAGAGCAATATGGAAAATACAAAGCAAAAATAAACGAAGAAGCATTTAAAAGATTAAAAATTAAAAAAGACGGAAAACTTATTTTAGTTACTGCAATGAGCCCAACACCTATGGGAGAAGGAAAAACAACAGTATCTATAGCAATTGCAGATGGACTTAAGAAAATAAATAAAAAAGCTATCTTAGCATTAAGAGAGCCATCACTTGGACCTGTTTTTGGATTAAAAGGAGGAGCTACAGGTGGTGGAAAAGTTCAAGTTGCACCTATGGAAGATATTAATTTACATTTTACAGGAGATATTCATGCAATGACAGCTGCAAATAACCTTTTATCAGCAATGATAGACAATCACATATATTTTGGGAATGAGTTAAAAATAAAAAAAGTTATTTGGAAAAGGTGTCTAGATTTAAATGATAGGCAACTTCGAAAGGTTAACACAGGACTTTCTGGAGAAAGCAAAATTGTTCCAAGAGAAGATGGATTTGATATTACAGTTGCATCTGAAATAATGGCAATAGTATGCTTAGCAAAAGATTTGGAAGATTTAAAACAAAAGTTAGGAAATATTTTAATTGGATACAATGAAGATGATAAGCCTGTTTTTGCAAAAGATTTAAAAGCGCAAGGAGCTCTATCTGTTCTTCTAAAAGATGCAATAAATCCTAATTTAGTGCAAACTCTTGAACATACACCTGCAATAATTCATGGTGGACCTTTTGCAAATATTGCACATGGTTGTAATTCAATTAGAGCTACAAAACTTGCAATGAAATTAGGAGATTTTGTTATAACAGAAGCAGGATTTGGATCTGACCTAGGAGCTGAAAAATTTTTGGACATTAAATGTAGAAAAGCTAATTTAAAGCCTAATGCAGTTGTTTGTGTTGCAACTATTAAAGCTATAAAATATCACGGTGGAGCACTAAAAGAAGAGGTTCAAAAAGAAAATATGGAAGCTCTAAAAAAAGGAATGCATAATTTATTTATACATATAGAAAATATGAAAAATGTATATGGAATGCCTACAATTGTAGCACTAAACAAATACACTACAGATACAGAAGAAGAAATAGAATTTGTAAAAAAAGAGATAGAAGCAAAAGGTTTTGAGTTTAGTTTGGTTGAAGGATGGGCAAAAGGTGGAGATGGTGCAATAGATATTGCTCAAAAATTAGTAGATATGACACAGCAAAAGTCTGAATTACATTACTCTTATGAACTAAACGAAGATATAAAAACAAAAATACAAAATATTGCACAAAAAGTATATAGGGCAAAAGATGTAGAGTTTTCAAATGAAGCAATAGAAAATATTTCAAGAATTGAAAAATTAGGTTATACAAATTTGCCTGTATGTATTGCAAAAACACAATATTCATTATCTGATGATGATAAAAATTTACTTTGTGAAAATGAATATAATATTTATGTAAGAGATGTGATTTTAAAAACAGGTGCAGGCTTTATTGTAGTTTTAGCAGGAAAAATAATGACTATGCCAGGTCTTCCAAGAGTACCTGCAGCAGAAAAAATTGATATTGATGAAAATGGAGAAATTGTGGGAATTTTTTAAGTGTGAATTTAATAGTATTTTCAATCTTGTAAGTACTTTAATTTTGGAGGTTAGTACATTTTTGTCGAATTTTGACAAACGATTTTTAAAAAATTTTTCTAAAAAGAATTGCATTTTTTTGAAATTGTTGTATAATATTAATAGAAATGCATGAATTTCACTAAATTAAAAGATGGAATCAACGAAAAAAGCAGATGCCCCCGCATCTGCTTTTTTCTTATAGCACATAAATTTTGAAAAGTTTGTCGAAACGTGTCGAAGAACCTAAAAAAGTTTGTTTGAAGTTTCAAATGTATAAAAATAAAAAATTTTCCAATAATACTTATAAAAGTAATTGGGAGGTTTTTGTATGTATAATTTTAGAACAGATTTGGCTGTTGAAAGAACAAATTTATATAGAAAGGCAAATAAATTAGAAGAAATTGATGGAATAAAAACAGAAGAGCAAGAAATAGATGAAAATATAAAAGTTTCAAGGGTGAAAATTACAAATGAAAATGGGGAGCAAGCAATTGGAAAGAAAAAAGGAGTTTATGTAACAATAGACTTAAAAGACTTGAAAATAGCAGATGAAAGTGAAATTCAAAAGGCGTCAGATACACTTTCAAATGAGCTAAAAAAACTAATACAAAATCATATTCAATCAAAAGATGACATTATGGTAGTAGGTTTGGGGAATATATATGTAACACCTGATTCGTTGGGACCAAAGGTTATAAATGAAATTGATGTAACAAGACATATAATAAAATATTTGCCACAATATATTGATGAAAATGCAAGACCTGTAACTGCGATATCTCCAGGTGTTTTAGGAACAACAGGAATAGAAACTTATGAGATTTTAAAAGGAATTGTAGATAATGTAAAACCAAAACTTATAATAGTTATAGATGCTTTGGCATCACGAAGTATAGAAAGAATTAGTAGTACAATCCAAATTTCAGATACAGGAATAGTGCCAGGTGCAGGAGTAGGAAATACAAGAGCGGAGATTTCGGAAAGAACTTTAGGTATACCAGTTATAGCACTGGGAATTCCAACAGTTGTTGAATCTGCAGTTTTGGTAAATGACTGCTTAGATTTACTTATAGAAAAAATGCAAAACGAAGCAAAATCTAATGTTTATTTAAATGGATTAAAGGAGCAAGATAATTATGAAAAAATAAAAGATGTTTTAAATCCACAAAATTACAATATGATTGTTACTCCAAAAGAAATTGACGACTTGATAGAAAATATGAAAGATGTTGTTGCAAGAGGAATAAATATGAGTTTGTAATATTCAAATTTTTTTCTTTTATTCCATTGCAAAAAAAATATATAAATGATATAATTTGTGCAAGAAACATAAGAGAGGCAAGAAAAATTAAATTAAGTTTATTTTTTGAAGCTAAATCAATATACCAAGAAAGGGAAGAAATTTATGGGAAAAATAGTATTATTAGATGAACTTACAATTAACCAAATAGCTGCAGGGGAAGTTATAGAAAGACCTGCATCTGTTGTAAAAGAAATGATAGAAAACTCTATAGATGCAGGAGCAACAAATATTGTTGTAGAGATAAAAAATGGAGGGATTTCATATATAAGAGTATTAGACAATGGTAAAGGAATTGCAAGAGATGATGTAGAAATTGCATTTGAAAGACATGCTACAAGTAAAATTCGTTCAGCTGAAGATTTACAAGAAGTTAAATCTATGGGGTTTAGAGGTGAGGCATTAGCAAGCATTACAGCAATAGCAAATGTTGAACTGATTTCTAGAACAGAAGATCAACCTACAGGAGAAAAAGTTATAGCTGAAGGTGGAGAAATAATAAGTGTAGAAGAAGTGGCTTGTAGTGTAGGAACTGCAATAACTGTAAGAAATTTATTCTACAATACTCCTGTAAGATATAAATTTTTGAAAAAAGATTTTACAGAGACAGGTTATATAGAAGATGTAATTACTAGAGCAGCTTTAGTACATCCTGAAATTTCATTTAAGCTTATAAATACAGGTAAAACTACAATTTCTACAAATGGTAATGGAGACATAAAATCAGTTGTATATAGCATTTTTGGAAAAGAAACAGCAGAAGAAATAATACCAATTGAGTACGAATATGAGTATATAAAAATAAAAGGAGTAATTGGAAAACCAGTAATTGCACGTTCAAATAGATCGAATCAAATGTTTTTTATAAATGAAAGATATGTAAAAGATAAAACTTTAACAGCAGCAGCTGAACAAGCATATAAAGGAATGATTCCAATTGGAAAATTTGCATTTTTAATTTTAAATCTAGAAATGCCTGCAAATAAAGTAGATGTAAATGTTCATCCTGCAAAACTTGAAGTAAGATTTTCAGAAGAAAGTACAATTTTTCAAGCTGTATTTCATGCAATAAAAAATAATTTGCTAAGTGCAGATTTAATTTCAGATAGAGAAAAAAATAAAGAGATAAAAGAAGCTTCAAAAGATGCTTTTAAGATAAATTATGAAAATTTGAATAAAGGTGGACTTTTCGGAAAAGGTTTTAATACGGAAACAATAGATGCTACTATAAAAGTTGATACACAAAATGAATTATCACAAATGACTCAAACAACAGAAATGCCTAATATTAATGAAGAAAATAAAATAAAATCAGAAACAAAATTAGATAGCGTAGATGTTTTTGAAAGATTAAAAAGATTACAACAACAATTAAAAGAAGATATTGTTGCTAATCCAAAAATTCAATTAACAGATAATTACAAAAAAATAGAAGAAAAATATAACGAAATTGTAACTGCAACAGATGAAATAAAAGATGAGCAAAAACAAAGCAATGATTTAATGCAATTAAATGAGCAAAATACCGAGTTGACTGAGATTAAAGAAAAAGATAATAAATTAGCAGAAGTAAAAGAACAGAATAATGAATTAGCAGAAGTAAGAGAACAGAATAAAGAATTAACTGAAGTAATAGAACAAAATAAAGATATTTTAGAAGTAAAAGCTCTAAATTCAGAAGAAGATAAAAAATCTGAAGAACTACAATCGGAAAATAATAAAGTAACAGATGAGAACCAAAATTTAGAAGATAGTATAAACAATCAAGAAAATCAAGTTCAGGAGAATAGTGAGAACAATGAGCAACAAGAAAAATCTAAAAAAACAAAAGAAGAAAAAGTAGAAGACGTCAAAGATAAAATATTATCTTTTGAAGCAATGTATAGAGAAATATTTGGAAAAGAGCCTTATGGTGGAAGATTAAAGCCAGAAGATCCTAATAAAAATTCAGAACAAGACAAATACAAAATAACAGAAGAAGAGCTAGATGATAATGTATCTGTTTTTGAAGATATGGAAGAATACAAAAAGCCAACATACAAATTTATAGGAATTGCATTTAAAACATATATAATTTTAGAGATGAACAACGAATTATATATAATGGATCAACATGCAGCACATGAAAGAATTTTATATGAAAGGGTTAAAAAGAACTTTTTTAGCGATACTCAAAAAGAATCTCAAATGCTATTATTACCTGATATAATCAATCTAACAAATAAAGAAATGGGGATTGCTAAAGATAATCTTTCATTATTTGAAAAAGCGGGATTTGTAGTTGAAGAATTTGGAGATAATACTTTAAAGGTATCAGGAGTTCCAGAAGTTTGTATAGATTTGGATACAAAAGAATTATTTATGGAAACTCTTGATGAAATAAATACAGTTGCTAGAACTGCAAAGCAAGAAAAAGAGGAAAGATTTATAGCAACAGTTGCTTGCAAAGCAGCAGTAAAGGCTAATATGGCTTTAACAGAAGAGGAAGTTACAAGTCTTATGAATGAATTACTAAAACTTCCAAATCCTTTCTCTTGTCCACATGGAAGACCAACTGTTATAAAAATGTCTAAATATGATATTGAAAGAAAATTTGCAAGAAAATAAGAAAAATATAAAATAATATAATTTGAACTTATAAGGAGCAAATTCTTGTAACTAAAAAAAGCGAGGAATATATGTCAATAATTAATTTTATAATTTTTGTGCTGTTCGTAACATATGCTGTGTTCGCATGGAACAGCACAAAAGAATTTGAAAATACAATAATTAGATTTTCGTACATATTAGTTGGAACAATTTTTATTACGGTACTTAATCTAATTTTGTTTGGGATATCAAAAATAGGAGTAGTATATCCAAAAAAAGAAATGATTGGAGAAGTAAGAAGAATAATTCTTCTAGTATTTATTCCAATAAATGGATTTATAATATTAACACAAGCTTCAAACATATTTGTACAAGCCAAA
Source organism: uncultured Clostridia bacterium (assembly GCA_946529215.1). Lineage (GTDB taxonomy): Bacteria > Bacillota > Clostridia > TANB77 > CAG-508 > CAG-269. The sequence continues at coordinate 5,508 of CAMMZC010000016.1, read as the reverse complement.
AGTGGATTGGTATCGAAAGAAGATATGCAAAAAAAGATCAAAAGATTTGCAATTATTTTTTTAGTATTGATAGTTTTTGAAGCTATATATTTTAAAAATATTCAAAATGGGATAATTGATTTTATTCAAAATGTTCAAATAAATAAACGGTTTGTAATTACATATTAAAACATCAATAAAATGGAGGAAAACAAAATTGAAGCCAAAAGTTATTGTGATTGTAGGGCCAACTGCATCAGGTAAAACAGCACTTTCGATAGAACTGGCAAAAAGAATAAATGGTGAAGTTGTATCATGTGATTCTATGCAAATATATAAAGACATGGATATTGGCTCTGCAAAGCCAAGCTTAGAAGAAATGCAAGGAATAAAACATTATATGGTAGATATTGCAAGTCCAGATGAAAGATATAGTGTTGCAGAATATAAAAAACAAGCAGAATTCGCAATAGATGAAATTTTATCAAAAGGAAAAATACCTATAGTAGTGGGCGGAACTGGACTTTATGCAGATAGTTTGATTTATGGAATAGAATATCCTGAAATTGAATTTGACATAACGTATAGAGAAGAGCTTGAAAAACAGGCAGAAACAGAAAAAGGATTGAAAGATCTGTATAATAAAGCTAAAGAAATTGATGAACAGGCAATAAAAAAAATAAGTGAAAATGATAAAAAAAGAATTATTAGAATTTTGGAAATCTATAATCAAACAGGGAAAACGAAAACTGAGCTTGAGATAGAGTCCAGAAAAAATGAAGTAAAATACGACTATAAAGTATTTGCGATAAGTATGGAAAGACAAATTTTATATGATAGAATAAATAAAAGAGTAGATATAATGATTGATAATGGACTAATTGGAGAAGTAGAAAATCTATTGAAAAAATATAGCCAATTTCCAACTGCAATGCAAGGATTAGGATACAAAGAAGTAGTTCAGTACTTAAATAATGAATTAACAAGACAAGAAATGATAGACAAAATAAAAAAAGAAACAAGAAACTATGCAAAAAGACAACTTACATGGTTTAGAAAAAATAAGCAAACAATTTGGCTTGATGGACAAGAAGAAGTTCTAAATAATGTAAAAATTATTTTGGAGGAAATAAATTGGGAAAACTTGTAGATTTAAACGAAACAAGGGGAAAAACAGAAAAAAAGAATGTAATAATGAATATTGTTTTTATTATTATTACTTTATATGTAGTTTATGCTGTATATTTAATTATTAAAACTCCGTCAGATACTATAACAATAGAAAATGGTACACTTACATCTGAAGAAAGTTCAACAGGTTATATAATTAGAGATGAGGTTGTCATAAAGGGAAAGAGTTACAAAAATGGTATAAATCAGATCATTTTAGAAGGAGAAAAAGCAGCAAAAAAACAGACAATATTTAGATATTATGGAATAAATGAAAAAAAGTTGCAAACACAAATAGATGAAGTAAATGAAAAAATACAAAAAGCTCTTGAAAAAGAAAAAAAGATACCTTCTTCTGATATAAAAAATTTAGAAGAACAAATTGATTCAAAATTACAGGATTTAAAAAATATAAATGATGTAAAAAATCTATTTGAATACAAAAAGCAACTTTCAGAAATAATGATAAAAAAAGCCACGATTGCTGGTGAAAATAGTAAAAGTGGTTCATACATAAAAAAATTAATGGAACAAAAGGAAAAATATGAAAAAAAACTTATAGAAGGTTCAGAATATATGGTTGCGCCTAAGAGTGGAATTGTATCATATAGAGTAGATGGACTAGAAAATGTTTTAAAAATAGATGATTTTGAAAATTTGACAGAGCAAAGTTTAAATGAATTAGATGTTAAAACAGGACAAATTGTTTCAACAAGCAATGAAGAAGCAAAAGTAATAAATAATTTTGAATGCTATATAGCAACTGTTTTAGATTCACTTCCAGCAAAACAAGCTGAAACAGGAAAAAATGTGCTACTCACACTATCTAATGGAACTGAGGTAAATGCATACATACATTACACCAAGGTTCAGGATGATGGAAAAGTACTTATTATTTTTAAGGTTAATACTCTAACAGATGAACTTAGAAGTTATAGAAAGATTTCTTTTAATATTACTTGGTGGAGTGTAGCAGGAATTAAGGTTCCAAATGATGCTATTTTAGAAGATGAAAATCATTCAAAATATGTATTAAGAAAAACAACGGCAGGTACTACAAAATGCTATATAAAAATAAAGAAAACTAATGAAAGATATTCAATTGTTGGCTCATATACTATAGAGGATTTACAGGCTTTAGGAATGGATACGAACAATTATAGAGGGATAGAAGTATATGATATAATTATGTTGTATCCTAAAAAATAATATTACAATTATATTACAAAAATATTATATTTTTATTACATTTTAAAAAACTATTGACAAAACAAAAAAAATGTTAGATACTTAATATGAATTTTATTTTGAGGAAAATATTGGGAGGTTAAAAAAATGGCAAGTGCAATAATGAATAAGGTATGGAATTTATTAGGAATGGAGCCTGTAGAAGAAAATTACGATAGTGATAATGATATATATGATAATGATTATTATGAAGAGGAAGAACAAGAGCCAATTGCAGAAGAAAAAAAAGGCTTTATGAAAAGAAATAAGGTTGCTACAATGCCACAACAATCTGTAAGAATGGTTATTTCTCAACCAACATCATTTGAACAATCAGAAGAAATTTGTGGTTTTTTAAAAGAAAGAAAATCTGTAATAGTTAATTTAGAATATGTAAATAAAGATGTAGCAAGAAGAATTGTGGATTTTATAAGTGGAGGTGTGTATTGTTTAGATGCACATATTCAAAAAGTATCAAATTCTATTTTCTTAATAGCACCTATGAATTATGAAATCACAAATGAAATGGCCAGAGAAGAAATTAAAAATAAATTATCTGTATCATGGTTAAATAAAAATAGTATAGACTAAAATATGAAGGAGGCTTTATTATGCTTACACCTTTAGATGTTGAAAACAAAAGATTTTCTAAACAAATGATGAACGGATATAATGTTGAAGAAGTTGATGATTTTCTTGATGAAATAGGAGCAGATTATGCAAAAAAAAATAGAGAACTTCAAGAAAAAGATAAAGAATTGGAAAATTTAAAAAGAGAAGTAGAAAAATATAAAAGTTTAGAAAGTACTCTTCAGAATACTTTGGTTATGGCACAATCAACTGCAGAAGAGGTGAAAAATGTTGCTAAACAACAAGCTGATCAGTTAGTTGCTGATGCAAAATCTTCAGTTGAAAGAGAAGTACTAGATTTAGAGCAAAAAGTTACATATAAAAAAAGAGAACTAGATAATTTAAAGAAACAATTTGATATTTATAAAGCTAAAATGGAATCATTATTGATTTCACAATTAGAATTAATAAAAGAAGTTAACAAAGATGATAATTAATATAAGAAACAAAAGATGAAAGAAAACTATTCTCAATATAGAGAATAGCTTTCTTTTGTTTAAACAAATTATTACCTTTTTGTTACATTATTACAAAAGTGTTAAATGTATATGACAATTGTGTTAATACTATTGACAAATGCAAAAATTGGTATAAAATAGAAGTAACTAAGAAAGGACTTGGAATGAGAATTATAAGTGGAACAGCTAGAGGAACAAATCTATTTACTCTTGAAGGTAACAATACAAGACCAACATTAGATAGAGTAAAAGAGTCATTATTTAATATAATAAATTTAAAGATTTTTGATTCAATTGTATTGGACTTGTTTTCAGGTAGTGGGGCTATAGGTTTAGAGTTCGCAAGTCGTGGAGCAAAAGAAGTTTTATTATGTGATAATTCTAATAAAGCAATACAAATTATAAAAAAAAATATAGAAAAAACTCACATGGAGGAAAAAGTAAAACTATATAATTGTGATTATATAGAATTTTTGAAAAATAATAAAAATGAAAAATTTGACATTATATATATAGATCCACCATATAAAACAGATTTTATAATAAATGCAATAAATTTAATATTACACTATGATATGATAAATGAAGATGGATTAATAATTGCAGAAACAGATGAACCTGAGAGAATTGAAATGCAATTAAAAGAAAATGATATAGAGTTTATAGATAAAAGGAAATATGGAAGAGCATATTTATATTTTATAAAAATAGGAAAACAACATTCCATATTATAAAAATCCGATGAGATAAGCATAAAAACATAGAAAAGGAGAAAATCATGGAAATATTTACATTATTAGAAACTTTGGAAGATATTTTAGAAAGAGGAAAATCAGTACCTTTTACAACAAAAACTATAATAGATAAAGATGAATTGTTAGACGTTGTAAAAGAAATTAGATTAAAACTTCCAGATGAATTAAAACAAGCTAAATGGATAAAAGAAGAAAGACAAAGGATCTTGCTAGAAGCTCAGAAAGAAGCTGATGGCGTTGTTAAAGAAGCAGAAAATAGAATTATTTCTATGATAGATGAGCATGAGATAACAAGAAAAGCATATGAACAAAAGAATGAAATAATTGAAACTGCAAATGAAATGTCTAGAGAGATTACAAATGGAACCAAAGAATATGCAGATGGATTATTAAATAATACAGAAAAGGTTCTTGCAGATACATTAGCAAGTTTAGAAAAGAATATGGCAGAAGCAATGAATTTAATGCAGATATCTTTAGAAGATACAATTAAAACAGTACAAAATAGTAGAAAAGAACTAAAATAAATTTAAAAGATAAAAAATTGAATATATAGAATGGGGAAAATAAGATGTCTGATTTAAATAAAGATTTTAAAATTGTATTATTAGTTGTTGCAGGATTTCTACTTACAGGCTTTTTGATATTTATTGGATTAAATGTGAATTTTAAACCAATAGAATTAAAATCAGAACTACTAAGTCAATTGTCTATTGAAAAAGCAGAAGCATCTAAATCACAAGCTAGAGTGTATGGTTATATTCAAAATTCTAGCGAAATAAATTTTAATGGTAAATTTATTAGAATATCTGTTTTTAATACAAATAATGAAAATCTTGAAACAAAATATTTAAAAATTGAAAATTTAGAAGAAAATGAAAAAAAGTTATTTAAAATGTGGTTTAACGAAAAAGAAGTAAAAAGTTATACTATAGACATAGTAAATAGTGAAGAATAATATAATAAAAATAGCGCTGTTGGATAAAATTCCATCTAAGCGCTATTTTTAGCTCTTTAATAAATAAGTATAATTAAAAAAAGCTAACCTATTATCTAATTAAATTAGTTATTGTTATTATTATTGTTTTTATTGTTGTTGTTATTGTTTTTATTGTTGTTGTTATTTCTGTTATTATTTTTTTCTGACATATCAAACACCTCCATAATTTTAGGATAATAATATTATTTACTAAAATAAAAAAAATATTCATAAAACTAAAAGTATAAATTATAAATTTTTGAGAAAAATATGAGTAATGTATAGTATTAAGATTATTTTTCAAAATATT
>CAMMZC010000015.1 GCA_946529215.1 uncultured Clostridia bacterium | reverse complement strand
AATATTGAGGCAGAAAACCTTCACGGTTTTCCACCCCAACTATTGACATTTAGCCTTTTTCAGTAGATTTTTAAGAACTCTTTTTACAATTCAATTATTCGACGCCATAGTTGTATTTGCAAAATCTGATTTATTTACTCTTCCAATTTCAAAGTTTGCAGCAACCCAATGATTGTTATCTTTATCTTTACACCCTCCTTCAAGTTCTGGATGATTTAATCCTTCTCTAATCTTAAATTCAGCTACTTTTTTTCCATCATAATCAAATACAAAAGTTTTCCAATCTTCTTCTGGAACCTCTATTTTATGACCAGATTGATAAAGATATATATAATTTTCATCACAAGAAATATTTTGAATATTTTTAAATTCGAATTCACCTTTCAAAGGAACTTCTTCTGGATTATCATATTCTTTTTTTGATTCATTACGAGTTAAAAAAGTAATTATTTTATCGTCCTGCTTTAACCCAATTAATTTATTATTTTTTTCATCATATGTCAAAACTCTATATGTATCTGGAAGTTTGTATTCAGTAACTTTCTTGGTCTTATTATCTATTTCAAAAGCAGCCTTTTCCTTAGCATAATTTCTAATTACATAAGCATTTGCAACATTATTGTAAGCTAACACTTGAAAATGCCCTATCTCTTCTTTACTAATAAAATCGTTTGTTAAATCCATAAATTCAGTTAATTCATCAGTTTCTGAATTGTATTTAAGAATTTTTCCACCTATATCCTCCTTTACCTTATTCCCATTAGAATCAAGTATTACGTTTCCTTTTGAATCAAGTATTGTTTTTCTTACCGATCCTGCTAAAACGAGGTTTTCTCCATCATATGCCATTCCTTGTATAGAGTCTACACCAAAATCTTCTCTTAATCTATTTTTTAAGTCAACAGTATTATCAACATCAAAATATTTTTCATTACTTAATATTTCTGATGCATAAGCTTTTATTCCGCCGACACTTGCAGCAGATTTTAAGCCATCTTTTGTATAATTAGCAAGTAAAGTTAAATTCTTATTTCTTATCTCAGCCATAGTTTTTGCATATTTTTTCTCCATATATGCTTCTGAGTAAGGAAATATGGTCTTGTTATCTTTTGTAATATTTCCAGCTTGAGTTTGTAAATAGTACTCGTAATCTGGATTATTTAACATATTTTTTGGTAACCAAGAGCTACTTGGGTTAGCATTTGCATTTTGTGCAGGTGTTCCAAATATAGTTTTACCTAAAGCACCAGTAATGCCTGATAAACCTTTAAGCAAACTATTTGCTAATTTCATTGACTTTTTATCTGCATTATTATATTCATCGATTTTAGCCTCTATATATGAATTAATATCTCCTACATCTTTTTTTATTTGTTCTATTCTACCTTGAATTTTGCTTAGCTCTGAACTATAAGAAAAATTATCTGGAATAATAATTTGCATAAGACTATTTTGTGCTAAATCCAAATTTGATTTTGCTTTATTTATCTGAGGTTCTGTTGTTTGTCTTAGTTTGCTATCGCTTATATACATATTTTTCTCTCCTTTTATCATTTCTAAATCTTATTTTGTCATTTTTTTATATTATTCAAAACACACCACAATAAACTACAATAAAATAAGCTCTGTGCCATTCCTTATGTTTGACTCCCTTATACTTAGATTATCATCATAAGGAATGGCTGTTATTTTATCATATAACATAGGCTCATTTTTTGGCTCATAATATCCATTACTTAGCTCACCTATTGCTTTAACTAAAAGCTTTATTACATTATATATTCTTCTATTTAGAGGAATTAATATATCATATTGTTCTTCTATAACTGGCACATAAACTTTTACTAAAATTTTATTCATTGTTATCACCTTATTTTTTAATCTTCTTCATCATTTTTATCTTTAATACCAAGTAATTTAACCATGTATTCTTGTCCACTAGTAATTACATATCCATAACTTGGACCACAATTGTTTACTAGATTTCTAGTTGAATTTAATCCAAACACATATTGGTCTTCTGCACCATTTCCTACCCAAATTCCATCTTCACCTGTTAGGTATTCTTTATACCAATCATCATATTCGTGATTTTTTACTTTTGTAGCATTTTCTACTATTATAAAACATAAATTAGAATTAGATTCACTCTTTAGAAGCATTTCTCTAAATTCTGTATCTGTTTCTTCTAAACTATTTATAAATTTATCTAGTCCTAAAATAACACATACAACAGGCTTTTCATTTTTTTGATTTAGTCTTATGGATAGTTTTGTATATTCTTTTTCTAAATCTTCTTTTTTAGTTTTAAGCGCATTTTCAGCATCTAATATAAATAATTCGTTGTCTTTTATTAATTTTATTGCTTCAATTAAATGTAAAATAAATTGTATTCCTTCTTCTATATTTTTTGAGCATATAAGATTTACTTTTCTCTTAATAAAGTTATATTTATAAACTTCCAAATCATTTTTTGCAATACCAATAGGTAATCTTGACATATCCAAAATATAATCTTTAATGTCTTCTAGTACAACCTTTTTAGGTATTGTAGGTATTTCAGGTGCTGAACTATCACATTTTTCATTAAGTTTATCTATTTCTTCTTTAATAAATGTATTCCAATTTTGAGGTTCACATATTTTGGCTGTTTGGAATTCATATATTCCTCCCTCATTTAAAGGAATTAATCCTCTACCAAATAAGTGTGAAGGTCTCTTCTTTCCTACATTATCAAATACATTAAAGTAATCATCATCATTATTCATTTGTAAAGCTATTTTTTGTTTAAAATTCTGAGCTAGTCTATATCTTACATCATTACTTGTTCCTGCTGTTAAAATAAATACAATTCCGCATTTACTTCCTTCTCTTGTTAAACTTAATATTAAATCTTCATATTTATCTTCGTATATTTCAATAAAAGCTTCATATCCATTAATTATATTAATAATCATAGGCATTGATTTTCCACTTGTTTTTAAATATAGGTCATAATCTCCATTATATTCAGATAAAATAGACTTTCTTTCTCTTATCTTCTTTTCTATCATTCCAAAATATCTGCTTAATTTTTCATCATCACTTGAGAAAATAACATCACCAACACTTGGACTATTTTTAAATATTTTAAGAGCTTCACTTCCAAAATCTATTATATACATTTGTGCTTCATCTGGTGTATAGTTTGTCATTGTATCATACACTAAAGAACTTACAAGTGTTTCTTTTCCACTATCTGCACTACCAAATATTATTGCATTTCCGTTTTGACTTAAATTTAGCTGTACTATTCCTTGAGATTGATTTTCAGGGTCATCATATTCTCCTATTACAGGTGAAATCTCGTTTTCAGTGTATTTTACTTTATATTTTTCTCTTAAATCACTTATATAAATATTTTCAGGAATATTTTCAAGCCATAATTGTTTTGTTTTTATATCTTGTTCTTTTCCTAAATTATATATATGTTTTACTATATTTGTTAATTGCTCTCCACCTGACTTTTCTTCTTGTGCAATTGTGTCATCAACCTTTTTTATAGTAGTTCCCATATTAGAAATAAATTCTATAGATTTATCTTCTTTCTTTTTTGTTGTATTAGAAGGAATATATTTTGCCCCTGCCCATGCAGATTGCCCTAAAACAAAGTATTCATCATTACCAACTTGCATATAAAATTGTCCAACATTTTTTAAATAAGCCGCATCTGGCCTTCCTATAACATCATCTGAATCTGATCTATCTTGAACCTTTAGGCAAATACCGAATTTGCTGTTACTTCTAATTTGATCATCTACAACTCCTGCTGGTTTTTGTGTAGCTAGAATTAAGTGAACACCTAAACTACGTCCTATTCTGGCAACACTTATTAACTCATCCATAAAATCTTCTTGTTGTTGTTTAAGCTCAGCAAACTCATCACATATAATTAATAAATGTGGAATAGGCTTGTTTACAATACCATCATGATATAATTTTTGATATTTGTAAATATCTATAGTACCTTCATCTGTTTTATTTCTTGCTTCATTAAATAATATTTGTCTACGTCTAAGCTCACTTTGTATAGAAGCAAGTGACCTTTGTAGTCCCACTTTTTCTATATTTGTAATAGTACCAACTAAATGTGGCAGTTTTATATCTCTTTTTTGAAAAGCTCCAGCTAAGCCTCCACCTTTATAGTCTATTAGTATAAATGCTACATCATTTGGATGATAGTTAATTGCAAGTGATAAAATATATGTAATAATAAACTCAGATTTACCAGAACCTGTTGAACCTGCAATTAATCCATGTGGTCCATGATATTTTTCGTGAATATCTAGATAAATCTTGATTCCGGAACTATCAACTCCAATTGGCGCTCTAAGAGATAATGTTGGGTCATTTTTCTTCCATCTTTCAAGTACATTTAATTGTTCTATATTACCAACATCATACATTTCAAGAAAAGTATATGTACTAGGTAAAACCATATCTTGTGCATTTGTAGATTTAATTGGAATATTTGAAATAGTTCTTGAAATTTTTTCAAAAAATATTCTTTGTTGATCATCAAATATAAAACTATTTTGGTTATCTTCTGTTAATTCACTTTCAAATATTTCTCCTTTTCCATCTGCTATATTTATAAAAGTTTTGCACTCATTTGGTAGTTTAGTTATATTATCTGACATACAAAGCAAACTAAATCCTAAATTAACTTTGCTATTTACAACTTCTTTAATAACATTTATTTTTTCTATTTTTTTATAGTCATCTGTTATAATTAAATAATATGGTGCAAATGATTTATAATCTATATCATTTTCTTCATAAGCTTTTCGTTGTCCCATTACTTCTTCTAGATATCTAGAAATTTCATTTATTTCTTCAGGGTCATCTGCAAAAAATCTAACATCTTTTACATTATTCCAAATATGTGGCAACATTTGAAAATGGTTCCATCTATTTAAATTATCTTCTTTTAAGAAAAATACCAATTTTAGATCTGTGTAACTTTGAAAAGTGATTAATTGCATTATTATATCTTGCAAAAATCTTCTTTGCTCTTGCTCATCATAGCTAATTATTCCTGTAATATTTTGCTCTGTTAATGAAAGAACAATAGGAACTTTTTTTAGTATTTTTGATTTGTTTGCTACAGTATTTAGTATTTCTACTAAGTCATCATCTTCCATCTCAAATTGTTTTTCAGGATATTGTATATCTATTTTTGATGGAATATCTCCCATTCCTAACCTTACAGACAAAAAATCATGATCTTCAATTTTTCTTTCCCACAATCTTTCGCTTTTTGAAAGTATGATTTCTGAGCATTTTTCAGCTGATGGGTAGTTTTGAAACAATGTTCTTTTTTGTCTGGTCATTATTCTATCTATTTCTTTTACTTTTGTATCTATATATTCTCTATATCTTTTTTGGCGTTTTTGCTCATATTTTATTCTTTGTCTTTTTTCCCATTTTCTTTCTAGCATTGGAAAAAATAGCATTGATAAAAGCATAGTAAACGCAACAAATAAAGATATTACGCTTTCTGCTGTTGAACTTGTACCATTTTTCATTCCTTGTATAGAACTAAATACAGATGTAAGCATTATAGCACTCATAGAAAGCTGAGAGCCTAATACTAAAGCAGTTGGCATTTCATCTCTTTTTTCTCTTGCAGGAGGTGGATCTATTTTTACTTCTTCTGTTTCTATTTTGTTTTTAATCCTTGGCGCTCTATAATAATAGTCTTTTTCATCATATAAATCTGAATCATTTTCTTCTTCTTTTTTATAACTTAATCTTCTTTTTCTTGGTAGTTTAATATCAAACACATTTCTATTAATTGTAACTCTTCTTAATGGATTGTTTACAAAAAACGTATTTCCCATAATTATTATTTTAAGCCCCATTACAAATATAACATCACCATTAAGTAAAACTCTTATATCTTTTCTTACAGGATTGCCATTAACAAAAGTCCCATATTTGTTATCATAATTTTCTAAAATCCATTTTCCATTACTAAATGATAATTTCGCATGTACTTTAGAAACTATAGTATGATTATACACAATAGCATTATTTTTATCTGTTCCAATTAATAATTCTCTATTTTGTTTTGCCTCTATTTGTGTATAATTTTCTTCATATACAGGCGCACAATAAAGCATAAATATTTCTTCATTATTTCCTATTGAAAAAATATACATTTTGTAGTCTTCTAAAGTGATTTTTTCAATAACTTTTTTGTTATATTCTTTTATAGATATTCTATTTTCTTCAAAAATGATACTTTCTGGAGAAATGACTTTGGCAAATTGATTGCTATGTACTTGCCAATTTTTGCCATTCCCTTCTATGTTTATTAGTTTTACTTCTTTATCATTTATTTTTTCTGTTATCCAATAACTTCCCATAGGAAGCTTTGGAAGTACTAATCTGTTTATTTTATTTTTTCCTATTAGAAATGCTATCACTTTTATCACCGCCTTTTTTTGTTGCTTTTGTGAAATTGTTGTTACGTTTTTTATATTTCTTTTGTATTTTTAATTTTGTATCTATAATAATAATTCATTTTATGTTCTAGGAATTTTATTCATCATCTTTATCTTCATTTTCAGAATTCTCATTATTTGCTTCTTCTATTAAATTTTTCAAGCTTTCTTTAAACTCTTTTTCTTCCTCGTCTTCATCTGCACTTAATCCTAAATGATATATTTCTTCTATTTGTTCATGGTCAAATAGGCATGTTTGTGTTGATGATAAAAATCCTTCTGGGTAAAGACATCCGCTATAATCCCATATTTTTCTTTCTTCTCCGTCTTCATTTCCATTTTCAAATGCACAAAATCCTGATATCATTACTCTTTTTGTGCCTCCTTTTAACATTACTACTGTACCTATTGGTAAAAATTTTTCTGGTATTTTTTTCATTTATTTTTTCCTTACTATCATATTTTAATATCTTTATTAGTAGTTGCACTAATTCTAGGTATTATACTATCTTCATTATATTTTATTATCTTCACAGGATTATGTAGTATATTTTCAAATTCATACTCAAGTTTTGATAAAAAGTCAGATAGCCACAATTGTTGCTTTTCAAAATTTTTATTCCATTCATCAATATTCATTTCATTGGAATTAGATTCATCATATCTAAAACCTATAACAATTGACCCATCTATAGCAGAAAACTCTTTTGTTTTTGGTCCAAAAAAACAAATATCTTTTTTATCTTTAAAGTATTCTTTAGAAATAGTTCTACGATAAATTTTCTGTATTCTACTTTGTATCAGCCCATCTAAACTATAATTCTTTTCTTTTACTCTTCTCTCTAATGACTTTTCCGTATTTGTATCTAAATTTTCTATGTAAATATTATTTCTTATATAAAAATATCTTAAGATATCACATGTAAAAAATTGAAATATATCCATTTTATCCTTACATATTGGCTTAAACTTTAATTCACTGCTATTAATCACATCATCATATTTTTCTAAATCTAATTCATTTATTATATATTCTGTAAATAACTTTCTATATAATAAATATTTTTCCATATCTACATCTGTTTCTTCCGTAAAGTGCTTAATATCATATTCATTATTTCTTTTACAATTCATATGTCTTATTCCTTTCTGTATAATATGACAAATTAATATTAATAAAATTTTATCTTCTTGTCCTTTTAGCAACTGTTCCTTTAGTTGGATCTAATTTTATTGGATTATATCCATCATTTATAGGTTTTGTTTTTGTTTTTCCCTCTTCATCAATATAGAAGAGCTCTTGTACTTCTATATTTTCTCCGTTATTTCCTGTAGTCATATAGATTTCCGAATAACTATCACACCTTCCATCACCATATTTTAAGTTGTTTTTTATCATCTCTCTTTCCATTGTTGATGGCAGTATTAATTTTGATACATTTGGTATCTCAAAAAAAATTCTATCACCATCATCTCCACTTCTTTCTGCAAACTGCCAATCAGGTAAAAATCCACGATCAATAAACTCTGCTTTGCTTATAGGCCAGCTACCAGCATCTTCCGTACACATTGTTACAATTTTTCCAGAATTAGGATTAGCTATAATTCCATAATCTCCATATGGAATTGGCATACATTTTTCGGTAACTAATGTACAACATAATTTTTCATTTGGCTTTAATTTTTTAATATCACCACTAAATGCATGTACAAAAAATGCAAATGGTTCTCCTTCTTTATAATCTTTTGGATCTGTAAGAAATTCATTCCACATTGTTTGAACTTCTTCTGAAACTTTATCTTCATACGACAATAGCTTTTCAAAATTTGATTTCATTTTATCATATTCTTCATAATTTCTTTGTGAAGATATATTTTGTCCAATAATTCCAATTTCATTTGCAATTCTTTTTGCATCATCAATAACTAATGCTGTAGCTTCTTTTACATTTGAACTTGCACTATCGTCATTTAAAATTGTATCCATACATTTTATTATATAATTAGATCTATCACTTATAAATTTTGGTGTACCATAATAAGGCGCTATTTCTCTTTCTAACAAATTATTTTTACTATTTTCAGTTATTTTTTCGAATGACTCCAATACTTCGCTAAATGCTTTTTCTTCTGTCTTTCCTTCCAATATCATCTTTTCGCTCATTCGTATATATGCACTCTTTAATGTCTGTTGAACTTCATTCTCATCAACATCCCAAGGATAAACTTCTACTGTCCCATCCTGTTTTCCCCTTAAACGAATTGTACTATATGTATTGTAATCTTCTGCCACTTTTCGCAATTTATCTAGTTTATTTTCTCTAAATCCAAAAGGAAACCCTGTTCGTTCATATTCTTTTTCTTCTTCAAACTTTTTACTTAGTTCAATTGCCTCGTTTTCTATTGCTTGTTGGGTTAATTGACTTTCATTTAAACCATTATTATTATCACTGTTACTTCTTTTAAACAGATTTCTAATTGAATTTCCTATATTATCAAAAGCCTCATACAATCCAGGGGTTGCAATTATTCTATCTTTAGGATGTATTATATCATCTAGTGTACTTTTAGCTACATTTGCAATTTTAGCTTTAAGCTTTGCTTTTTCATATAACAAATCCACACCTGTAGCATCTCTTAATTTATTATTTCCACTTCTTACAAACCATCCTTTTAATTCTCCTACCGCAGAATCAAATGCTGCTCCTGTAAATGCTTCTCCTACAGCATTCCAGCCTCCATTTTTTTCAAATGTCTCTTTAAAGCTTGCTCTTGTCATTTGGCTTTCTGCTACTGCATTTACTATAGGCTCTGTTGAACCTACTACGCCATCTGCTAAAATCCTTTTAGCTACATTATTTAATACCTTGTCTACTTTTCCACCTGAACCAGTTGATTTTTGGAATGCCATACTTGCTCCTGTATATGCTCCTATTATACTACTATATTTATCTACCTTTTTGTATATATCATCTAATGTGTCTATATCTGCTTTTTTATCTATCATAGATTTTACATCCGTATTTGCCCATACTGATTCTGCTGCTCTTCCTTTACCTGACATCCCTCCTAAAACACCAACTCCAAGAGGTCCTGCAATTCCTCCAACTGTAAAAATTGTTGCTTGATGTGCTCTTGTTTCTACCCATTTTGTATATTTTCCATCTGATTTAAAATTATCATTTGCATTTTTATCTAGACTTTTTCCAAAATCAGTATTTTTGTAAAAATCATTATATATAGTGTCTACATGTTGTACTGAAACCATCGCCATTGTATCTCTTTGTAATAATTTCTGTCCTTCTTGTATTTTGTTCTTATCTCCACCATAATAATATATAACATCTGGATTATTTTCAAAACTATTTGTCGACATAATCTGATACGCATCTGCTGTTTCTTCCCCAACTTTCGCAACTCCTTTTCCTCCTGCTATTATTAAATTCATAATGTCAGAACCATTCATATTTCCTATCTGTGCTGCTGTTTTTTTCAGATCAAAGTTTTTGATTTTTTCTATTAAATCATTTGCTTTTTGTTCTAATCCCTCTTTCGCTCCTTGTACCATATCTTTTGCATTTTTTTCTACATCCTTCATATTTAACTTGCTTAAAGTATCTTTAGCTTTCTTATACCATTGATATATTAGCGGTTGAGCAACATTATTTGTTGTTCCTTTTGTTACTTTACTTGCAGTTCTACTATAATCCCCATAATTTGTATTATTTTTTTTCTTTACATTATATGGATTCAGATTATTTATATTTGGCATTGGATTATTTGGATATTTATCAACTATATTTTTTTCTCTTACTGTCACAATTCCGTCTCTACCTGGATATTGTGTAACTGTTTCTCCGTCTTTTATTTCAAACCTGCTACCTACTCCCATCTGGTACATAAGTTGTCGTACATTTCCTACTGCTTCAGCAGCTTTTCTTTCTGCTTCTTTATACTTATCTATTTTTTTATCTATATAATCATTTATTCCATTAATATTATTCTCTATTTTTTCTATTTGATTTGGAATATTTGTTAAAGTAGCAGAATAAGAAAATTTTTTTGGTATTTGTATACTATTTATCAAAGCTTTGGCTCTTTCTAAATTAGATACCACTTTTCCATTTAAAGATATTACATTTCTTAATCCACTTTCATTTACCTTTATTGCCATAATTTACTTTTCCTCTTTTTCTTTCTAAAGATGGTCAATTAAGTAAAAATTTTATTCATCATCTTTGTCTTCATTTTCAGAATTCTCATTATTTGCTTCTTCAATTAAATTTCTCAAACTTTCTTTAAACTCTTTTTCTTCTTCGTCTTCATCTGCGCTTAATCCTAGATGATATATTTCTTCTATTTGTTCATGGTCAAATAGGCATGTTTGTGTTGATGATAAAAATCCTTCTGGGTAAAGACATCCGCTATAATCCCATATTTTTCTTTCTTCTCCGTCTTCATTTCCATTTTCAAATGCACAAAATCCTGATATCATTACTCTTTTTGTGCCTCCTTTTAACATTACTACTGTACCTATTGGTAAAAATTTTTCTGGTATTTTTTTCATTTATTTTTCCTCACTTTCTTATTTTAATATCTTTACTAACAATTTTCATTTATATTTATTTCCATAATCTTTTTTTCCCTCTTTTTTCTATAATTATAGTTTGTTGCTTAAATGAGAAATTTCTCTGTCATATTCTCGAATTTTATTATTGTAATCTCCAATTATTCGTGTATTATCAGCTATTTTTGTAGTAAGTTTTGTAATTTGTATTTGTGCTTCTGCTTTTATTTTTAATAATGTGTCCTTTATTGCTTGAATAGAACTAATTGCATTCGAAAAAGATGATAACCTTGAGCTAGCTGCATCTCCTTGAAAATTCTTTTTATATGAATCTTGCGCTCTATTTAAATTATTTATTGCATTATTTAAAAAACCTGTTGCATTTGTAGATTGATTTTTAACTGTTTCAAACTTTTTCTTTTCTTCTTCCATTTTTGTTTTTTCTTTTTCTAACTTTTCTTTTGATTTCTTTAATTCATCTCTTTCTTCTTCTTTTTTGTCAATTTCTTTTCTTATCTTGGCCCTCTCTTTTTTTTCATCATCATATGCCATAAAAAGATCCCTTCTTTCATTTTAATTGTTAACTATTTTCTATCATATTTTATAAAAAAATGCAATATTATATCTAAAAATATTTTCTCAATATAATATTACATTTTTTATACTTTTTTGTCAATTGAAATTTTTGTTAAAATTATTTATTTTTCTATTAATTTCCTATGTAATAAAAAATGAACAATATTTAAAAATATTGTTCATTTTTTTATCTATATATTATGATTTTTTTACAGAAGTTTTTCTTTCTGCTTCGTCTGCTGCTGCTGCTGCTTTTGTCATACGTGTGCTTATTATACTTTGAATTTCATTAAATGCTTTCTTTATATTTTTGCTTTCTTTATGAAGCAACTCTTTAAAGTCTGATGCAGCTTTACTTTCCCAAGGTGTTAAATCAAATATTTTAACTATTTCATCCATTTTACTATTTGCGTCTTCTATATTTCTTGATACTTTTTTTTCTGAAGCTCTTACTTGAGCACTTAATAACATAATACCATTCTTTTCATCAGATTTTTCAAGATCATTAATTTTTCTTATTTGTTCATGTGTTGCTGATGTAATACTGTACCCTGCATCAACATTAGAGTAGTTATTTGCTGCTATTTGTAAATTATAAGGAATTTCATCAATAACAGCAGTAAGTATATTGTTAATCGTAGGTCTTATACTATTAAAAACCTTAGCAAGTTCATTGTATCTTTTTCCATTCCATGAATTCTTTAATGTAGTATTTAGTTCTGAATACATATTAGTAATATTAATATTTAAAGTTTGTCCTGTGGTTCTAATGTTCTTTGCATTCTTTGCAATTACTCTATAGTCTGCTCTTTTAATATTTGCTTCTCCCATATTTTTCACCTCCAATACTATAAATTTAATTTCACAAAATCATAATATTGTGCAATTAGTTAAAAAATACAATAAAATTGTAAATCTAATTTAGATATATACCAAAAAAAAATATTTGTCAATAGTTATTTTCAAAAAAATTCAAAAAAACAGGCAATTTATTTTGCCTGTTTTTTACTTTTTATATTTCTATACTTAAATTCACATTTAGCAATTATTCTCGATTACTCTTCTTCCCCTTTTAGTTTTTCTGCATTATCTGCTGCAATCAAATTATCTATCATCTCGTCTAAATCCCCATTTAAGAAATTCTCAAATTGATAAACATTCATACCAATCCTGTGGTCTGTAATTCTTCCTTGAGGGTAGTTGTATGTTCTTATTTTTTCACTTCTGTCTCCTGAACCTACTTGAGATTTTCTTGCATTTGCAATTTCTGAATCCTGTTTATTTTTTTCTATTTCATATAATCTAGATTTAAGAAGATTCATTGCATATTCTCTGTTTTGAACTTGAGATCTTTGTGTTTGACATTCTGCTACTATTCCTGTTGGAATATGGATAAGTCTTACGGCTGACGATGTTTTGTTTATGTGTTGCCCTCCTGCACCTGATGCTCTAAACACTTCCATCTTTATATCTGCTGGATTTATGTCTATTTCTACATCTTCTACAACTGGAAGAACTGCAACTGTTGCAGCTGATGTATGTATTCTTCCACTGCTTTCTGTGTCTGGAACTCTTTGCACTCTATGAACTCCACTTTCGAACTTAAGTCTGCTATATGCTCCTTTGCCTGTAACCATAAAAGATATTTCTTTATATCCTCCAAGTTCTGTTTCATTTTCGTTTAAAATTTCTATTTTCCAATGTTTTCTTTCTGCATACATCCCATACATTCTAAACAATGTTCCTGCAAATAAGGCTGCCTCTTCTCCTCCAGCTCCACCACGTATTTCGCAAATAACACTTTTGTCATCATTTGGATCTTTTGGAATAAGTAAAATTTTAAGCTCTTCTTCTATTTTTGCAAGTTTTTCTTTAGAAGAATAATATTCTTCTTCTGCAAGTTCTTTCATTTCTTTATCTTGCATCATTTCTTCCGCTTCTTGCATATCTTTTTTTGTTTGCTTATATTCTCTATATTTCATAACAACATCTTCTATAGAGCTGTGTTCTTTAACTAATTTTCTCCATTCATTGTTATTCGCTATTACTGCAGGATCACTTATTTTTGTTGTTAATTCTTCATAATGCTTTTCTACTGATTCTAATTTTTCAAACATTAAATATCATCACTCCTTCTCTTTGAACATTCATATGAAATGGAACTATATTTATTACTCCCCATCAATAGGGCCAAATAATTCATCAAATTTAGCCTCTAGTTCTTTTTGTAGATCATATTCCTCTTCTGTTTTCTCATCCAAATTATCTGTTTTTGGAGAAGATTTTTCAGGTTCTCTTTCACCTAGTTTGAAATCATTCAATCCTTTTTTGTCTTGCTCCAATGTATTATCTTTTAAATTATTTAATTGTTCATTAAACAAATCATCTAATCCCAGACTATTAAATTTATCTTGATTATCATCAATTGCTTTTTCTTTTGAATTTAACTTTTCTCCGTAATTTGTTCCTTCTTCAAACAAATCATCTAATGATTCTATTTTTAAATCATCTATTTTTTTCTCTTTTTCATCTTCTGGAACATAAGGATTATATGGGTTATATTTTCTCCACACTCCTCTATTAATCTCTCCTATGTCGTTATGGCTTATTTCAAATTTTGCCATCTCTTTTGCCATCGGCTTTTTAAAATAATAGAATTTATTTGCTTTAACAGGCCTTAATCCTTTTACAAATATTATACATAAATCATTATCCATCCTTCTTAACTCATCAGGTGTCATTAAAGCTCTTGCCATAATTTGGTCTGAATCACTATATCCTGTTTTGTGGTGTTGTTTATCTCTACTTACATTTATACTATTATGACTAATTGTTTTCTCACCTAAAGCTTTTGAAAAATATTCTACTGTTTTTTGTGAGTTACTTCCCAAAAATAGGTGAGTATCGCAGTTACCTATAATTGTTTCATAGGCTTTATCATAAATTGCCTCTAATTGATCTAGGTTTTGTAATATAACACTAAAAGAAATTTTTCTACTCCTACTTGTAGATATTTTTTGGTCAAAATCTGGTATCTGTCCAATATTTGCGAACTCATCTAGTATAAAATATGTTGGCACAGGTAATTTTCCGCCACTATTATCTGCAAAATCATACAACTGCTGTATCATTTGAGCAAAGAATATTGTAAGTAAGAAATTATATGTTGTATGTGTATCTGGCGAAATAACATATACAGCTGTTTTTTCTTTACCTATTTGTTCAAAATCTATTGTGTCTGTTGATGTAAGCTCTGCTATATCTTTTGAATCAAATTTTCCAAGTTTTGATTGCAAAGTACTTAAAATTGAACTATATGTTTTTTCTGGTGCTATTTCGATAGATTTATAGTTCATTCTTGCAGGGTGATCGTAAGGAAGTTGGCTCATAAGCTCTGTAAGTAAATTACTTCCTCCATTTGAATTTGCTGCTCTAACTAATTCAGCACAACTTGCTAGGTTTTGTTCTTCTTCTGGTCTAGTAGCAAGCAAATAGTAAATCAATGCTTTTAATAATGTTTCTGCTGAATCATCCCAAAATGGATCGGATGTACTGTCTGCAGATTTTTGTCCTTTTACTATTGTGTGTGCAATAACATCTACATCTATTTCTGACGCAACATGCATTAATGGATTATATCCGTCACTATATTGTGGATGTACTAAGTTTAGTACTTTTATTTTATATCCATGCTCTTTTAAATAACCTGCTGTTCTATCATATAGCTCTCCTTTGGGATCTGTAAACACGTAAGATCCAAGTAATTGATATGCATTTGGAATTGAATATGAGGCAGATTTACCAGATCCAGAACCTCCGACAACAAGCACATTAACATTTCCTTGTTTGTTTACTGGTAAATAATTATTCTCTGCAAGAATAATTCCTTCTTTTCTGTTTAGTATTTTATATTGTTCTCCATTATGACTCCAATCACTAGATCCATGTTCTATGTTATCATATTGATGTTTAGGCATTGTTTTAACAAAACCAATAATAAAGAAAATAATATAAATTATTGTTATCAAAAACCAATTTGAAAATATAGCACCTACTTGTTTTGTTTTAAATATGAACTTAATCGATCTTGCAGGATCTGAAATCGACTCTCCAAATATTTGTATAAATCTTGCCAAGTCTAATCCTGATGATGTTGTTGCAACACTTTTGGCTACAGTAAATGGTAAAACTAGCACTATGGTTAAAATCGCCCATAGTACTAGTCCAATTATTATTACTTTTTTATTATTCTTTAATCCTTCTGTAATTCTGTAATTCATCTATTACACCTCTCTTTGGTTGAATATAATGTTTTATTTTTCAGGTTCTGTAATTTCAGATTATTCTATATCTTTCTATCTTGTTTCTTTTGAAGTTGAATTGTTTCTTGGCTTACCTTCATAAACTTCTATTCCTATTCCTAATGCTATTTCCTCTGGAACAAATCCCCTTGTACCTGAATTAGTTACTATAATATGATTTTTACTTTTATTATCAAAAATAACTGCATCTCCTTCTTGTGGCATTCCCATTTCACTTTTTTTACAATTAACTTTATTACAACTAACTCTATAACTCTCTTTTTTTTCAGCCATTATATATCCTCCTTTTTTATCTCATTCAAATTAGAATTAAGATTATCTTATTTGCATATTATTATTTTAATTCAAATGCAAAATAAGATTTATATGGTTTTAACTTACATTTTCCTTTTACTTCATTAGTTTTTTCATCAAAGTAAAGTGTTGGCTTTACTTCTTCCGCTGTTTCTGTGTCTATAATGGTTATAGCCCTTTTTAAGTTAGGAGTATATTGAACTTCTTTAAGTTCTGTTGACTCCTCTGAATATAACTTGTTATATTTAAATGGCATTGGCTTTTTAGTGATTTTCACTTCATTACCTAATAACATACCATTATTAATTACTACTTTATCTTTTGCAAACGAAAATATCATTAGCATATTTCCGTTTTCATCTGGATCTTCTACATAAAATGTTTTTTTAGACATATCACCCACAATCTGTTCAGTGCTATTTAATCTTTCCATTGTGTATTTAGGATATCTATCTAAATATTCTTTTTTTGTTACATACACTTCATAAATGACTGTGTTTACTCCTTTAGGGTCTGTAATGCTAAAGTGTTTTCCTTGCCATGTTTCCATATTATATTCCTCCAATTTCTATGATTTTTAATCCATAGTTTGTCTTATGTATAATCACATTAAATATAATTATACAATATTTCCCATTTTATGTCAATAGAATTCGCTTGATTTCTAAAAAATCTATTATTTTAGATTCTATTCCATATTTATTGTAATACTTTTATATTTTTAGCTATGCACTATATATTTTTGAATTCTAATTATTTCTCGGATTAAATTTTGAAACTTTATTTAAATTTTCAAATAAATTTCTTTCTTCAGATGATAGTTTTTTAGGTACCATAACTTTTATTTCTGCAACTAAATCTCCTCTACCACCTTTTCCATCTTTATATCCTTTACCTGGTATTCTAATTAATTCTCCTGTTTGAATTCCTTCTGGTATGTATACTTGTGTAGGTTCATCTATTGATGATACTTGTGCTTTTGTTCCAAGTGCCGCTTCCCATGGTGTTAAATACAAATCTGTATATAAATCATTCCCTTTTAGTCTAAACTTTTTATTATTTGTAACATTTACTTTTATAAACAAATCTCCATTTTTTCCACCATTTGTTCCTTCTTTTCCTTGTCTCAAAAGTCTTATTTTTTCGCCATTTCTAATTCCTGCAGGAATTGAAATTGTAAAAACTTTCATTTTACCATCTACAGTTCTTAAAGAAATCTTTTTTTCTTGTCCATAGAAACTTTCTTCTAATCCTACATCTATACTAGTTTCTATATTTTCGCCATTTATTGGCATTTTTTTAGTTTTAGGAGCTATAACATTTTCTTCTTGACTTGTTCCAAAGAACATATTAAAGAAATCACTAAATACTGAACCTGTGGATCTACTTGCTTCTTCGTATTTCTTTTTTCCTACATTGTTATTCCACATTCTGTCATACTTTCTTTTGGTAGATGGATTTGAAAGTACTCTATATGCTTCATTTACATCTTTTATTTTTTCCTCTGAGAGTCTGTCTTGAACATTTACATCTGGATGATATTTTTTGGCTGCTAGTCTATATGCATTTTTTATTTGTTCGGAAGATACTCTATTTGTCTCTAGTGAAAGTATTTTATAATAGTCTTTAAATATCATATATACCCTCTCCCAATTTTAACTATATCTATTATATCATTTTTTTTGTAAAAAATCTAGAGTTTTTGGAAATTTTTTTAAAAATGGAAAAGGGAAATCTACCCTTTTCCATTTAATCTATAAGTCCAAATCCAGTAGCTATAAATCTTGTTTTATGAGCACCTGTGCTGTCTATTGGATCATTTATTAATTCACCATCAACTGCCATAACACTTGATGTTCCTCCATCTAGATTTGCTGCATTTACAGCACCATAACGCTCCATTATCTCTATTAAGTCATCCATATCTGCACCTTGTCTTCCAATTGCTCTACCATCTAAAACTAGCCATAATACAACTCCGTCTTTTCTTTGACCAATTGCAGTACGTGGTGCAACTCCCCATCCACCATTTCCTACAACTGTAGAAGATTTTCCATTAACAATTAAAAATGGTCCACAAGTTACGCAGTCTCTAATATTTAATCTTTCTGCATTTGCTTTTGTACAAGTTGAAGATAATACTAAAACATCATCCTTATTAAATCCAATAATTCCACCTGTACTTGTATATTTGTATGAAGTTACACATTTTCCGTTTACATATGTTACTCCTCTAGGTGTCGCTCCATTACTACTATATTTTGGATCATAAAATTTTCCACCATTAATTGCAAGTTTTGCATTATTGTTCTTAGCCATTGTTGTTAAATATTGTCCTGTTACACCAATCTTGCTTGTAACAAGTGTTCTAATCTTTGAAGCATCTTTTATAACAGCTAAAAATCCTGTATATCCTTTACCTTTAATGTTTATAATTCTATAATCTTTTTCGTCTTTATATATATTGTATTGATTTTTATCTAAATTAGGTGCTAAAATTTGTTTTTCATATTCATTTGCATATTGTTGATTCACTGTATTAGTATTTTCATCTTTCTTTATTTGCCAAATATCAGTATCTTCTTTTATTTCATCTACTCTGTTATTTGCCATAACTTTTTCTATTGTTTCATCACTATAAAATAACTTTGGAATCCAATCATGTGTCATTGATGTCATTCCAACTGTAATTAAATATTCTCTAAACCCTGCATAAGGTCCATATAATAGAAATGCTAATACCAATACTCCTATTATAAATATTGATAAAATTATTGTTATAACCCTACTCCTTAATTTTCTCTTTTCTTTTCTTGCCATATGTTTTGCCATGTTTTTTCTCCTTCCATTTTTTCTTGTGTTTTACATATATTTAATTTCACAAGCTTAATTTTTACTATAGCATTGTACAACATATTTTTATTTTTTTCAACTATTTTTTACGATTTTATACCATTGCAATAATTTGTGTCGACCTTCCGGCCTTTTCTCCGTATGCTCTATATGAATGAATTATATTTTTATTGCATACTGAACAAATTCCAGAATCTATTATATTTTCTTCTTTTAATCCTTTTCGTAATAAAATTTCTCTATTGATTAAAACTGTGTCTATATGCCATTTGTCACCATTTTTTTCTAAAATAGATTCCGATAAATCTGTATTGTTTGAAAAGCTTAATTTAATCATTTTATTTAAAGTATTCAAATTGTCTGAGTTGTTTGTGTTTAGCAAATCTTTAAACTCTTCACTGAACATTTTATATACATCTTCATCAACCTCAAAGTGATCTTTCCCAATGCTTGGCGACATACAGCAAATAATATCTTCTGGATTGCAACCATATTCTTTTTGCATTTTCTCTACTGCTTTTACAGAAATTCTTTGTAAAGTCCCTCTCCAACCAGAGTGAATATTTGCAATCACTTTTTTTATTGGGTCATAAAAAACAAGTAAAATACAATCTGCATTTTTTGTAGATAAAATTATATTCTTTTTATTTGTAATTAATCCATCTGTGTTTTCATACAAATTAAAATCTGGAACATCTTTATTTATTTTTTCAGTTATTATTTGAATATTGTCTGTATGATTTTGTTTTACATTAACTAAATTTTTATAATCCAAATTTAATTCTGTGCAAATTTTTTTAAAATTATTTTTTGTAATATTATTCTTATTTTCATCTGATGTATAAAATTCAAAATTTTTATCTAAACCTATTACATAAGCATATTTTATTTCTGGATATTCTAGCAATTTTCTAAATTGCAAATATTCTATTTGCTTGCCTTTAATATGCACAACATTTTCATTTGATAAATCCATTTTTTCAATCCTTTCGAAGTACAAAGTATAATTTTAAAATATCACTTTTACAATTATAAAGAAGCATCTCCACAGAAAATAACAAAGTATTCACATAAGTAAATATTATATTTTTTCCCAAAAATTTGTAAAGCATTTTTTCATCCAAACAAAGTGTGTGAAGAGCACTTAAATAATAATTCTAATACTTTTGAAAATCAAAATTAAGCATTTTTTGTTAACTTAGGCATTCATTTCATCTAAAAATACGTTAAAAATGCATTACAATAAATCCTCATGCTACTATCAAAAATGGGGGTGCGTAGAAATTTTTTTAAAATATAATATATTTTATAGTATATGTCCAAAATTAATTAATCTAATTTTATTTTCTCCAAAATTTCTTCCTTACTTAGTTTATCCACAAAACTATAATTCTTCTTCACAATTCCAGAATTAAATCCACACATGCTCTTATAACTACAATATTCACAAGGAGTTTTTTTATTTTTATAAAATGGCTTTAATTCAATATTTCCGTTAAAAATCTCGTTCGAAATATCTTTAATGGTTTTATTAATATAATTTTGCAAATTTGTAAATTCCTCTCTAGATGCAATGCTACTAAATTTCGGGCTTAATGTTCCTGTTCTATCTATATATGCTGGAATTATTTCTGATCTTCCTTTTTCTAAATTTATATCTTGCATTTTTGCAACTTTTACATCTGCCAAAATTAAGCCTTTCATTTTAAAATTACTTCTTATTTTTTGCTCAATTTCTTGCTCACTTAATTTTTTGTTTGAACTAATTATTTGTTCTAATAAATTAAAATACAATATTCCGGCAGGGACAAAATCTTCTATTTTACAAACTGCATCTAAATATGTAATTAGCTGTAACTGAAGTCCTGCATACACATTTCCGAAATCTAGATTTTTTACAGAAGATTTGTAATCTATAATTCTTACATATTTTTTATTTTCATCTTGTGCCACATCTATTCTATCTATTTTTCCAATTAATTCAACTGTTTTTCCATTTTCCAAATTTAAAACGATTGGCTTATATTTTCCTTTTTCTCCAAATTCTACTTCTGTTCCTTCAAGTCTAAATTCACTCTGTACCAAACTTTGAATAATATATTTTAAAGATTTTACAATTATTCTTTTTAATCTTTGTACAAGTAATTTGTATTTTTCTGTTGCTGTAAAAATATAGTTGTTTTCATTTAGCAATTTTTCATTAATTATTTTATCAATGATTTGTTCTATTATTTTTGTAATATCTTCTGGATTTTCTTCATCAGTTTTCTTAGCGCTTTCTTCTGTCTCTGTGTCTGAATTCTGCAAAAGAGCAATTCTTGCCTTTTTATAAAAATCTTTATATTCTTCATTATTATTTATTTCTTCAAAAAAAGAATTTATTACATCATGCATAAATGAGCCTGTATCAAAGCTTTGCACCTTTAGTTCTTCTTTATCTTTTAATTTTAATATATATTGCAAATAATATGAAAATGGACAAGAACGATATCTTTCAAGCTTAGAAATACTTGTATTTAGCCTATTTCCATATAACTTATCAATATTTTCTTTTTTCAATTTTTCATTTAATTTAAAATTAATATATTTGATATTTTCGTTTAATATGTTTTTATAATTTTTGTTTTGCGCATAATACTTGTACAAAATAAAAAACAATTTTTCAGGACTTAAGCCATTTTCCATCTCATTAATTTTTAAAATTAAATCATCATAAGAAATTTTTTCATTAATTAAATCTAAATCCTCTTTTTTTATAATGTCACTTTCCTCAACCAAATTTGGAAAAATCTTTTTAATTCTAAAAATTAAATTAGAAGCTCTAAGTGACTTTCCATCATTATCTGATGAAGCATAAGATAAAAATAATTTCTCTTCAGCTGTAGTAAATGCTTTATAAATATTGAAATTATCATCATACAAATTTTCTAAAGTTCCTTTTGCAATTTCTATATCTTCAGCTTTTAAGCTCTCTCTGTCTTCATCATCCAAAAATCCTTGATTTTTATTAATACTTGGAAATACTCCATCATTTAGACCTATAATAAATACTACCTTTGTTTTTCTACTTCTAGACCTATCTGTATCACCAACTATTACTTGATCTTGAGTTCCTGGAATTTTTCCAAGCTCACTATTTTTTAGTCCAATTTTTAATATTTTTATAAATTTATCTATTGTAATTTTTTCTTCTCCAAAAATTAGATTTATTTCATCTAAAATGTCAATTATTATTTTATAACTCTCTTCATATTCTTTTGCCAAATCCAAAAAATTTTCTTCTTTTAATTTATCTATTTTATTATTAATTTTTTCTTCTATATTTTGCTGTGTTAAAAATAAATATAATTGTTTTGCAATATTTTTTGCCGTTTTCCCTTCATCTATTTTTTCTTTTAAATCTATTAATGGAGTGATAATTTGCTTTCTTAATTCATTTAAATGTGCTAAATCCTCATCTTTTCCATAAATAAAATCTTTTTTAAATTTGTTATTTTTAATTCCAAATTTTATGCAATATTTTTCAAGTTTAAAAATGTCATTTTCGTCTATCTCTACAAACCCTGTTTTTAAATAATTAAAAATTGATTCATAAGAATAATTTTTGTTCAATATTTCCAAAATACTTAAAATATATTGCACAATTATATTTTGATTAAGGTCTCTTTTTTCATCTATAAATACAGGGATTTCGTATTTTTCAAAAATTGTTTTTATAAGGCTTGAATAGCTATCTGTGTTTTTGGTAATTATACAAATATCTTTGTATCTTAAATTTTCTTTTTTAATTAATTTATTTATTTTTTTTGCGACATTTTCTATTTCTGAATAATAGTTTTTGGCTAAGAATAGATTGATATTTTTGTTTGAATGAACCTGTTTTACTTTTGTGCTATACAAATAATTTTCAATATATTTTAATTCTTCATTTTTAAATCTATACAAATTATTTAAATTTATTGTTTCTACTTTTTCATCTTTATCTAATAAACCAATTATTTTTTTATATGTAACTTTATTAGGATAAAAAATATCTGTATTTGGATCTGTATTTAAATCTAAATTATCTGCACAAAAAGTAATTGTAACACCATTTGCAATTTTTATAATTTTTTTAATTGTTTCAAATTCCTGCTCTGTAAAACCTGCAAATTCATCTATATAAACATCTGCATTTTTTAGCAAATCTATTTTATCAATATTTTCTGCTAAAATTGTTAATAAATCTGTTTCATCAATATAATTGTCTTGTATTTTATTTTCAAATTTTTCATAAATTAAAATAATGTCTTTTAATTTATTTTTTAAATATTTATTTTCTATTTTTTCTTGCACATTTTTTAAGTCATTAATTGTAACTGCATGTTTTTTTAATTCAGAAATTATTCTCATACAAATTTCTATATTTTCATCAGATTTATTTAAAAAAGTTAAATTATTTTTTTCAGCTTGCAAAATTGAAAAAATAAGCATAGCTTTTCCACATTTTGTTAAGTCTGTGTGGATAACTCCACCAATTTCGTTCATAACTCTATATGCTAATCTATTAAATGTGACTACTTCTGTGCCAATTATTGATTTTTTGTTTTCCATCAATTTTTGCTCCGCTGTGAATGAAAATTGTTCTGGAGTTATTATGATTCCTTTTTGGGATGGAGGAAAAAAGGAACCTTCATTTCGTAATATTTTTTGTCCATTTATTTTATTATTTATTTCATTATTTATTTCATTATATATATATTGGCTTTTTCCAGTACCTGCTTTTCCATAGATTATTCTTAATCCCATTTTTAATTCCTTCCTTTTGTAAAATTTAATTAAGTATGTGCTTATCTTTTTAAAATATTATATATTCTAAATTTTAAAAAGTCAATAAAAATGACGCATTATCGCGCCATTTTATTTATCTTCCATTTTCATCTTCCTGCCTTTTTTCTTCTTCTTGCATTTTTTGGATTTTTTCTTTAGCTTTTTGAATAATTTCTCTATATTTTTTTACTGTTTCAGGATTTGATAAAGATTTTCTATCTACAATTATAGGAATTGGCTTTCCAAATCTTGTTTGTGAAGCAATTATTTTCTCCTCATCTATTCCTAATATTGCATCTGGAGCAAATTTGCCTGCATACATTCCTTCTTCTTTGCTATGGTCACGCTTTCTTCTGTAAAATGCAACCTCTCCTAATTCTATATTTTCTTTTTTATAGTTTTTTATTTTTAAATCTGAATTTCCATTTGATACTACCAATCTTTTTTCATGAGCAACACTTGCATCATGTGAACTCCTTGCAATAATTTCATTAGAACTTAAATCCCAAAAAATATATTCCCCTCCACTTGGAGAGCCCTTCTCCCAATTTAAATGCATAGTTGAAATAGTTGAAATTGAAGCCTGTCTGTCTGTTGTCATAAACGAATCAAGTGATATATCGTTTGAAATATCTGCAGAATTTCTCATCTTAGGATAATGACTTAAAAATTTAACTGGCATACTCCCTAAATCAATGATTTCAACCCCGTCTATATTGACTATTTTTACTCCATCTTTTCCATTTGATGCAGCATCTTCTATTTTTTCTTTATTGGTTATTTCTTGGTTAAATTTTTCCATCTGATGTTCTTTAATTTTCTTTCTAGATAAGTATTGATTTATGAATATTGAGCTTAAAGGTATTTCGTTTTTTTGAGCTTCCACTAAAGTATTTATATTACAAATGTCAATAGTTGATTGTTGTTGCAAGAATCTAAATGTTGCTTTTTCTTCTTCGGTTAAAATATCTAATTCTTCTTCAGAAAGATTCTTATAGTCATATAAGATTTCTTCCCCTTTGATATTCTCACTAAATACATTATCATCTAGCATGTCTTGCAAATTTCTTTTTGATATTTCTTTTTGTAGTCTTTCTTCTAAATTTTCTAATTCATCTACTCCTTTTATATTACAAATATTAGTTGGCCAAGAGCACAGATTTTCTATATTAATAATTTGCTGTTGTGTAAGTTCCATATTACTTGCTTCTTTTAAAACATCTTGAAATTTTGAATAATTTGATATACATAATTGCATAGTCACAACATTTTCGCCTAATTTTTTCGACATAATATCATAATAAAATTTAAAAGCTTTAATTTCTTCAGGTTTTTGTGCTAATAGTATAAAGTCTTCTAATCCTGCTATATTATAGCTTAATAAATCATTTACAAAACCTGTCCTAAAGTTTTGAATTATATTTGGAGAAAACACTTCTGTGTTTGTTATATCCCTCAAGTCAATACCAGGTCTATTTTTTATAATATTTGATGCTTTTTCACCAAAGGCATCTTTTATTATTTCTGCAAATTTTGCATTCAATTTCTTTTCTAATATTTTTTGACTTGTAGGTATTTTATCTATTAATACGTCGTTTTGCTTTTTCTTTTGTTTTTCATATTTATCAAGTAAACTTATATATTCAATTACTTTTTTAGGTTCTACTTTTTCTATAATAGTTTTTTCTCTAAATAAAAGATCAAAAACTCTATCTGCAATAGCTTCAGCATAACTCCCATTAGATATACCTTCTAATATTTCTTTATATTCAGAATGAAGAAATAATCCATTTTCTTTGTTAAGCAGTTTTTCATGCATACATTGTGAGCGGAAAACCATAGGCTTACAAATTTTTCTTCTTCTATGGTACATTTCAACTAATTCATCAAAAAGAGCCATTTCTGTATCTTTATCAAATAATTTTTGCATATGTAATTGTGTAAAAAACTCATCATTTTCCTTAGTTATCCCTTTTTCGTTCAAATATTTTATCAATTCTTCTTTATCCTCAGTAGAATTGCAAAAATTTGCTATTACTTTTTGATTTGATATATCTGATGAAGAACCTCGTGTATAATTCATATATTTAACTAATTTAGCTAAACTTAAATTTTCTTCTTTAGACAAAATTGCTTGCCATTCAGGGCTTAATAAATTCTTAAATCTAAGAATGCTTTCTCTAGTTTCTTTTGAACAAGATAAAATAAAATGTGATTTTTTTGACACAATTTCTTTTTGTTCATTATCAGTCAGCTTTGAGATTATTTCTTTAATTAAATCTTCTTTCTCTAGCAATATGTCTTTTTTTCTATAACTTAAATTGCTCCAATTATCTGGATTGTCTTTTATAACTATTTGTAATGCTTCATCAGAAAGGTAATCTATAAAACTATTTGGATTTAATTGAAATAATTTAATTTGCGCTTCTAAGCTTAAATATGCAATTATTTCATAATTATAACTACTTTGAGCCATTTTAATTTGCATTCCTACAGGGAATTCTTTATATTGTTCATTAGAAGCAAACTCCCAAGCTATCTCCATTACCTCTAGATCATCTTTTAATTTAGATTTTCTCCAGTCATCAAAATTCTTATGATTTTTAAGACTTCTAATAAGCAATCTCTTTTGTATCCTCTGTATAACATTATACCTTTTTGGTTTTAACATTTTTTCTTCCATAAACTAATTACCTTAAATTACATTTTTTTCTTAATTTTGGCGGAGTGAGCGGGATTCGAACCCGCGGGCCGCTTTAGGCGACTAACTGTTTTCGAGACAGCCTCGTTATGACCACTTCGATACCACTCCATATAAATTTATTTTAACATCTTTTTTGGTTTTATTCAATATTTTTTTAGATTTTTTAAGTAATTATTCAAAAAGTTTTCAAAAAATTATTCTTTAAAAGCTTGATATTTAGCGTTCTTCATCAATTTTTTCAAAATTTTTTAAAAACTTCTTTAAAAAGTATTGACAAACCCAAAAAAATGTTGTAAAATGGTATTGTTCCGTTTACGAATGGACGTAGATGGGCTATTAGCTCAGGTGGTAGAGCA
>CAMMZC010000014.1 GCA_946529215.1 uncultured Clostridia bacterium | reverse complement strand
AACAGGAAATAACACAGAAAATAGAGATGAAGAAGTACCTTTTAATATATCTAAACAAAATGCACAAAGATTAGGAATAGTTGGGATGAATACAATGCCACTAAACCAAAAAGTAGGCATTCATGGAGAAAACTTAAAAGAAGAACTAGGGTTAGCAGACAAAGAACAATATGCAGATGTTGATACAATAGAAATAATTCCAACATATAAATTAGCAGCTTTAGGTGTAAAAGTGCCAGATACTCCTTTTGTTGCAGTTGCAAGACACAAAGATGGAAGTATAGAGTCTTTTCCTAAAGATGTATGTGAAATATATAAAGGTGAAAACAATAGAATAACTAATATAGATGGACAAAAAGATGAAGCAACAACAGAAAAGGCAGATACAATTATGCAATTTAAAGGAAATAAAGAAAAAAATGTATCTATAGCAATAAATCAAAAATCTCCTTATGGAATAGTTGAAGCAAGTTTAGCATATAACACAAGAGATAATGATGGAAGAGTTGGAATAACTTTGCAAGATAAATATGATGGAACAGATCAAAATGACTTTGATGCAAGAAAAATTGTAGATCCACATAAAGGAACTGAGCATTTAAGAGAAGTAGCAAAAGAAGGGAGAAGACATCCTGAAGGAGAAAAAACAGAAAGAGAAGATGCAGATGGTAACACAAATACAGCGGCCCATTTACATTTAGAAAGTATTGTTGATTATGAAGGAAGAGAAGCTAATTTTAAAATTTTAGCAATGACAATTGGAGGTTGTTCAAATGAAGAAGAAGTAGATGATTTGCTAGAAAGAACAAATTCAAAATTAAGTGAAGATAATTCAGATGTTGAACAAGCAATAAATCAAGCTATAAAAGAAAGAAATAATATAATTATTTCACAGGCACAAGAACCAGAAAAAGTAAAAGAATTAATGGAAAGAGCAAGTATAAATAATCCTAATGATGCAATTAACATATTAAATGCAAATAATGGAGACGTAGAAAAGGCTGTAGAACAATGTGAAGAGCAATATAGAAATGAAAATGAGAAATTTTAAAAACAGAAAGGAAGTATACAATGAATGCTTTAGAATTAAGAAATAAATATTTAAATTTTTTTGAAAGACATGGACATAAGGTAATTCCATCAGCACCACTAATACCAGAAAATGATCCATCAGTATTATTCAATACTGCAGGAATGCAACCACTAGTACCATATCTTTTAGGACAAAAACACCCAGAAGGAACAAGACTTACAGATTATCAAAAATGTGTTAGAACTGTTGACATAGACGAAGTTGGAGATAACAGGCATTTAACATATTTCGAAATGCTTGGAAATTGGTCGCTTGGAGATTATTTCAAAGAAGAATCAATAACAATGAGTTTTGAGTTTTTAACAAAAGAATTAGAAATTCCAGTAGATAAATTATCTGTAACATGTTTTGGAGGAAATGAGACAATTGGTAAAGATGAAGAATCTGCTTCATATTGGGAAAAAGCAGGAATTCCAAAAGAAAGAATATATTTTCTTAAAGATAATTGGTGGATTGCAGGAGAAACAGGACCTTGTGGAAGTGATACGGAAATTTTCTATGATACAGGAAAGCCAAAATGTTCACCAGAATGTAATCCTGATTGTGATTGTGGAAAATATGTTGAAATTTGGAACAATGTATTTATGGAATTCTTTAAACATGAAGATGGTAGTATTACACCTTTAAGTCAAAAAAATGTTGATACAGGGCTTGGACTTGAAAGAGTAAATATGCTTCTTCAAGGAAAAGAAACACCTTATGATACAGAAATTTTTATAGATGTAATGAAAAAATTAGAAGAACTTGAAAAACAAGATGATATTTATAGCAGAAGAGTTGTAGCAGAACATTTACGTTCTTCAATGATGATAATTTGTGATGGAGGAAGACCAAGCAACTTAGACAGAGGATATGTTTTAAGAAGACTTATTAGAAGAATGATAAGACACATGAACAAGTTACAAATAGACCTAAATGAACTTTCAAATTTAATAGATTTAGATATTGATGTTTTAAAAGAAATGTATCCTGATTTAGCAAAAAATAGAGAGCAAATTAAGCAAGTATTATTAGAAGAAAAAGATAAATTTGTAAAGACTCTTGCACACGGAGAGAGAGAATTTGAAAAAGAAGTAAATAAATTAAAAACTCAAGGAAAAGATAAAATAGAAGGAAAAGTAGTATTTAGATTATATGATACTTATGGATTCCCTCCAGAAGTAACTGGTGACTTAGCTAAAGAAAATAATATGACAATAGATATGGAAGGGTTTAAAGCTTTATTTAAAGAGCACCAAGAAAAATCTAGAGCAGGATCTGAGCAAAAATTTAAAGGAGGATTAGCAAGTACTGGAGAAATGGAAACAAAATACCATACAGCAACACACCTTCTGAATGCAGCATTAAAGCAAGTTTTAGGAAGTCATGTACATCAAAGAGGAAGCAATATTACATCTGAAAGATTAAGATTTGACTTTTCACATGATGCAAAAATGACAGATGAAGAGAAAAAGGCTACTGAAGATTTAATAAATAAATGGATTGAAGAAGCAATTCCAGTAGAACATTTTGAAATGAAAAAAGACGAAGCAATTTCGCAAGGCGCAGAAGCAATGTTTATTGAAAAATATGGGGATATAGTTTCTGTATACAAAATAGGTGATGTTTCACTTGAACTATGTGGAGGACCTCATGTAAGCAATACTTCTGAACTTGGTCATTTTAAAATTAAGAAAGAAGAATCAAGCTCTTCAGGTGTAAGAAGAATAAAAGCTATACTTGAATAAATTATAATTGATATATTTTTTATGCATTATCTATAAATTATCAAATAATTAGGGAGAAAATATTATGAAAAAAAGATTAATTAGTATTTTTATAGTAATTTTAATAATTGGAGTAATTTTTATTAGCATTAAGCTAACAGATAATAAAAACAAGAATGAGAATTATGAAGAAAAAAATAATACTAAAATATCGGAAAGTCAAAATAGTTTCAGCAATGCAATTTCTTTATCATTAAAGGATAAATCAGTAACAGAATTATATAGAATGATTAGTACAAATACAGAGAATGAGTTTAATGGAAAAGAAATATATAAGGATAATATTGTTACATATGATTCTTTAAGTAATGTGGAAAAAATTATATTTATTATACAATATATTGATAAAATTAATTCTAAAGTTAATACTGAAGAATTAAATAATAATGAAAATAAGAAAGAATTATATGTTGAAGAAATAAATGCAGATGACTTTAAAAAGATTAAAAATCAAAATGGACAACAATTCTCAAATATTTCTGATCAAGTATATATGTATAAAAAAGATGTAATAAATAAATTTGGAAAAGAAATGTTTGGAGATAAATATATAGGAATTGACAATATTTTGAAAGATGGGGACAACAAATATATTGCAAAAAACTTAAATGGATGGTATGGCAATAATGTTTTGGAATTTCATAATGGACAAATATATAAATATGAAATATATGATGAGGACAGAAGAGATAATAAAGAAATAGTATATGATAGTTCAAAAACTTATTTAATAAAAGCTGAACAAAAAAATGATTTAATATGCTTGTATGATGTGTTTATTTATCAAGAAACATATGATACAAGAGATGATAATTCAAAAATATACAATTATTCATCTTCGAGCAAGAGAGAAAAAATAAATATAGATTATACTAAAATAAATGGAGACAATGATTATATAGAACAAATAAGAAATGCAATAAATAAATTACATATTTATAAACATACTTTTAAGAAAAATGAAGATGGAAATTTTTACTGGATAAGGACAGAAATAGATAATACAAAAAATATTACTCTATCAAAAGAAAAAAATATTGGGCAATCTCAATATGAGGAGTATCCTGATAAAGATAATATATTAATGTATATAGATATTTTAAATGATTTACGCGATGATTCTGGAATAGGATATGTAGACTTAGACGAAGTAGGACAAAATCTGAAAAAAAGAACAATTTATAGTATTTTAAATAATAGATATAGAATTAGCAATGGAATAGAAAATACCTTAGGAGAAAAAGGTGATTCAACTTCTTGGGTTTCATACAAATCTAATTATCCACAATTTAATTATACTTCAGATAATCTAAAAAAATATAATGAAAAGATTTCGTATCAAACATATATAGATGTAGAAGAAGGAATTGGTTGGGAGAAAGAAAAGAAAACAAATAACTATTATTACAAAATCGATCAAATGCTAATTGTTAATGGCAACAACATGAGTAAAGAAGACTATTTATTAAATAGTAGAGCTAAAAAAATAAAAGTTGTAATAAATAATGAAAAAGAATTTATTTTTGAGTTAAAAGATACAAATATTGCTCAAATATTTGATGTAGATTATGTACAAAAAACAATTGATAAACCGGTTAATATACAAGTTGAAGTTTTAGAATCATATAATGGAGAAAAAAATAATGATATTTATATATCAGATTTAAAGTTTGGATTGATTTCAAATATTCCATCTGGTAGATAGGGTATTACTTGTTGAAAGGAATGATGATTTAAATGAAAGATGATTGTTTATTTTGTAAAATTATAAAAGGTAAAATACCTTCAGAAAATTTGGTCTAAAAGTACAATAAGTAGGAGGAACTAATGTTAGAACCTAACACGTGGAAAAATATAAAAACACATTATATTGAAGTTATAAAAAGTCCTTGGTATAGACAATTAGCATTATTAGAAAATATAGTAACAAAAGCGACGACAGAATTCTATGCAAATAAAAATATTATAACAATGCATTTTCCAGTTACTACAGGTTCAGTATCAAGTCCTATGGGAAAAGGAAGTGACTCTTTGCCGGTTAAGGTTAATTTAGAAGGACAAGATACATATTTAGCAGATTCAATGCAATTCTTATTAGAATATGGTTGTAGAATTTTTGAAAATGGATGTTATTATATAATGCCCTCATTTAGAGGAGAAAAAGCTGATGAAAGACATTTATGCCAATTTTATCATAGTGAAGTAGAAATACCTGGTAATCTAGAAGATATAATGAATTTAGCTGAAGAATATGTAAAATATTTATCAAAAAGAATCATAGAAGAAATGGAAGAAGAGTTGGTTAAAAATGTTGGAGATGTTGAGCATATAAAAAGAGTAGCTAATTATGAATTTAAATTTAAAAAAATAACTTTTGATGAAGCTGAGGCAATTTTAAAAGAAAGATTTAAAGAAAAAATTAATGAATATATAGAGTATAATGATGGCTGGAGAAATATAACTAAAAAAGCAGAAAAAGAATTAATAGAAATATATAATGGCCCTATATGGGTAACAAACTATGATGAATTAGCAGTTCCATTTTATCAAAAAAAAGATAATAAACATAAGCGGAACAACTAAAAATGCTGATTTATTAATAGGGATTGGCGAAACTATTGGATGCGGAGAAAGACACAAAACCTATAAAGAACTAATAGAATCTTTAAAAAAACATAATGTGAAATCAGATGAATATGAATGGTATATTAATATGAAAAAGGAATTCCCTATTCAAACTGCAGGATTTGGAATGGGAATTGAAAGATTTCTAATGTGGGTATTAAAAGCAAAGGATATTAGAAATATGCAAATATGTTTAAGATTTAATGGGGAAAATATTTTACCATAAAAGATAGGAGATGTAATTATGATACCTGAAAAATTAAAAGTTGGAGATGAAGTAAGAATAATTGCTCCATCAAGAAGTATGAATATTATTGGGAAAGAAACTATTGAAGTTGCTACAAATAGATTTGAAAAAATGGGACTAAAAGTGACATATGGTAAATATGTAAATGAAGCAGATGAATACTATGGGACAGCATCAATAGAACATAGAGTAGAGGACTTAACAAATGCATTTTTAGATAAAAATGTGAAAGCAATATTTACTATTATAGGTGGATTTAATTCAAATCAAATATTAAAATTTATTGATTATGATATAATAAAACAAAATCCTAAAATTTTATGTGGGTATTCTGATATTACAGCAGTATTGGATTCAATTTATGCTAAAACTGGATTAGTCACATATTATGGACCTCATTTTTCTACATTTGGTGAAATAAAAGGTTTTGAGTATACACAAGATTATTTTAGTAAGATGTTTTTTCAGAAAAATGAATTTGAAATAAAATCTTCAAATGAATGGAGTTCAGATAGTTGGTTTTTAGAACAAGAAAAAAGAAATTTTATAAAAAATGATGGTATGTTTGCGATAAATAATGGAACTGCAGATGGTGAAATAGTAGGTGGAAATTTAAGCACTTTTGATTTATTAAAAGGAACAGAATTTATGCCTGATATTAAGAATAAAATTTTGTTTTTAGAATATGTAGGTGAAGATAAAAAAGAAGGATTATTGACTATTGATAGATTACTACAAGGAATAATACATTTACCTGATTTTAAATATGTAAAAGGTCTAGTACTTGGAAGAGTAATACCTGAATTGGAAATGACTTGTGATAAATGGAAAAAAATGATAAAAGAAAAAAGTGAATTAAAAAATATACCTGTAATTGCTGACTGCGATTTTGGACATACAACACCTATGTTTACATTTCCTATAGGAGGATTTGCAAGACTTGAAGTGAAAGATGATAATATCAAATTGAGTATAAAAGGATAAAATAGTTTAAAAATTTAATAGTCAGGTCTTGTAAAATAATAAATTAAGACCTGATTTTTGATTAGGAGAGAATTTTAGAATGAAAGAAATAATAGAATCAATTGGCATATCGAATGTAATAATATATTTAATAGTAATAAATATTTTAGGATTTCTGGCTATGGGAATAGACAAATGGAAAGCTAAAAACAATGCATGGAGAATTCCAGAGAACACTCTTTTTGGAATAACTGCACTTGGCGGAGGAATAGGCACAATAGCCGGAATGTACACATTTAGACACAAAACTAAAAAAGCTAAATTTACTATAGGAATGCCTGCAATTTTGATATTGGAAATAATATTAATTGTATATGAATTAATAAAATAAAGATCGAAGATTCTAATTTCGATCTTTTTTTTTGAGCAAGAAATTTTTTAAAACAAATAGCCAAAAAAAGATATACATAAAAAGTATAAAAATAATCAGTTAAAAATAATAAAAATGAAGAAAGTGGATTGTGGATAACCTATAATTTAAAAGTCACTATTAAAAGTTATTAACAGAGTTATCCACATTATCCACAATGGATGTGAATAATTATTGAATGAGAATTGATATACATAACGTAACAGAATTGACATAAATGTAATAGATTTGAAATATTATTTGTTTTTTTGAAATGAGTCTGTAACAATAAAAGCAAATATTTACAAAACTACTAATAAATAAACAAAAATTGACATTTTTTTCATTAGGTTTTATATCAAAAATGTAACAATTTTTAGCAGATGTACCTGTGTATAAAAATCAACTTTTTTAATTCACTATATTACCTGTAAAATAATAAAATATAAATAGGTGAAGAAAAATGTTTGAAAAATTAATAAATAGAATGTTTAGAAGAAATATGGAATCTTATGAGATAAATATGGATGAGTTAAAAATTAAACAAAATAAAGGTGCTGTAATTATAGATGTAAGAAGCTCTCAAGAATATAATGAAGGACATCTTTTAGGTGCAATTAATATTCCATATTATGAGATAAGAAAAAAAGTGAATAGTATAATAAAAGATAAAGGACAAGAGATAGTAGTTTATTGTCAAGAAGGTGTTAGAAGTAAACAAGCTTATAAGATTTTAAAAAAATTGAAATATGATAATGTTTTTAGTTTATATAGAGGGTTAAATGAATAATTTTTTTAAAAAGTATTGAAAAAACTTAATTTATTTTGTATAATAATATTGTACAAAATATTGGGGTATCGCCAAGCGGTAAGGCATCGGACTCTGACTCCGACATTCCTGTGTTCGAATCACAGTACCCCAGCCATAAACGTTTCTGTTCGAACAAATCAGAACAGAAAGAAATAAATATCATTCTGAAAAGGATGGTATTTTTTATAAATATGTATTAAAATTTCCAATCCAACAAAAATTTGCAAATACTAAAAATATATGGTATAATAAAATTGTATGAGTAAATTTTAGAGGTGAAACAATGCTATATTTAATATATTTTTTAGTTTTAGTAATATTTGCACTAATAGGATATGCAATAATGCAAATAAAATTATTTGGAATAACAGTAAAAGATTTTTGGAGTTTTGTAGAGGCAAACCAAACATTAGATAAATTATATGAGTATTCAAAAAGATATGAAAATTTAAGTCCACAACAACAAATTTTGTATTTAAAAGAGGCAGAAACGATATTTGAAGCATTTGACAAAATGCCAAATGAATTGTGGGAAGAAGAATATGAAAAGTATTCTACAATACTTGAAAAATACAAAGACATAAAGATGAAAAGATGGGCAGAAACAAAAGTATAGAATTGTGAAATAAAATTATGAAAAATTGCAAAAATGTTTCTAAATACTTTAAATTCAAGAAAAATAATTACAACAAATACTCGAATTAGTAGTCAAGTATATTGACAGATTTATAAATAAGTGATAATCTAGTATTCAATACTAGATTATTTTTTGTATAATAGGAAAGTAACACTTTCCTATTATACAAAAAACGATTTGTTCTAAAACTTCTTAGTAAACTACTCATCAAAAAGTAAAATTAAAAAAGATTTGGAGGCGTCTTTATGAAAAAAGAAAAAAAAGAGTTTGTTGATTTTATGAATGTAAAGGAAATTATCAAATATGCAACAGAAAATTATTCGGATTATACAGCATTTACAATAAAAATTAAAACAGGTAAAAGCAAAGAATATAAAAAAATAACATATAAAGAATTTAATGAAGATATAAATGGGCTAGGAACAGCACTTCTAAAACTAGGATTAGAAGGCAAAAGAGTTGCTATAATAGGCAAAAATAGATATGAATGGATGCTAAGCTATGTTGCTACTTTAAATGGAGTAGGAATTGCTGTACCACTTGATAAAGGACTTCCTGAGCAAGAGATAATAATGTCTCTTCAAAGAAGCAAAGCAGATGCAATTGTATTTGAAGAAAATATGATAGATTTAATGAAAAAAATAAAAAAAGAAAATAACACAAATCTTTCAAAATATATTTTAATGGATAACATAGAGGACGAAGAATTTTTAAATTTGCATAAATTAATAGAAGATGGTAAAAAAGAAATTCAAAATGGTAATAAAAAATACATAGATGCAAAAGTTGATAATAACAAAATGAGTGTAATTTTATTTACATCAGGAACTACATCACTTGCAAAGGCTGTTATGATCTCACATAGAAATATTGCAAGTAATGTTGCAGCTCTAAAATATGAGCAACCATTTTGCAACACAGATACTAATATTGCGTTTTTACCATTTCACCACATGTATGGGTCAACATGTTTATTACTTATGCTAAGTGCAGGAGTAAATAACGTATTTTGTGATGGATTAAGACATATACAAGAAAATTTAGTAGAATACAAAGTTTCTGTATTTGTGTGTGTGCCATTAATTTTGGAAGCAATGCACAAAAAAATAATGCAAACAATAGATAAAACAGGACAAAGAAAAAAATTTGAATTTGGTAAGAAACTAAGTAATTTCTTATTAAAATTAGGAATTGATGTAAGAAGAAAAATATTTAAACAAATATTAGATCAGCTTGGTGGAGAGGTAAGAGCAGTAATTAGTGGTGCAGCAGCACTAAACACAGATGTTGCAGCAGATTTTAATTCAATTGGAATTTACACAGTTCAAGGATATGGACTTACAGAAACAGCACCTGTAGTTTCTGGTGAAAATATTCACACAATGGGATATAATTCATGTGGAAATCCTTTATGCAATGTAAAAGTAAAAATTGATAGTCCAAATGAAGAGGGGATAGGAGAGATTGCTGTAAAAGGACCTAATGTAATGCTTGGTTATTATGAAAATGAAGAAGCTACAAAAGAAGTTCTAAAAGATGGCTGGTTCTATACAGGTGATTTAGGATGTCTAGACAAAAAAGGAAACATACATATAGCAGGTAGAGAAAAAAGTGTTATTGTATTAAAAAATGGAAAAAATATTTATCCAGAAGAAATAGAAACATTAATAAGCAGATTACCTTATGTTGTAGAAAATATGGTATTTGGTTACCCTAAAGGAGACGATCTAGTAATATCTGCAAAAATTGTATATAATCCTGAATATTTTAAAGGAGATTCTAGTGATAAAATACAACATAAAATTTGGGGAGATATAAAAAATATTAATAATGAACTTACAATTTTTAAACATATAAAGAAAATTATTGTTACAGATGAACCTATGATTAAAACAACTACTGCAAAAGTTAAGAGATTTGAGGAAATTAAGAAGATCTTACAAGAAAATTAAAATAAAAAAATTCTGCTTTATAGCAGAATTTTTTTACACTCTTACTCTTTTTTTTGTTACCTCAGGTGCAGGTGGAATTAGTGGGCTATATGTATCACCATCTAAAACGTCAACTTCTACAGTTCTAGTAAGTATATCTGTATAACTATATGTTGCGTTTCTTGCCCCTTCTAAATATTTTACCGTAAATATATTTGGATATGCTTTTTCTAGTGTAGCTTCTTTTTCAAAAGATTTGTTTCTACCAAGAGACCCCTTGATAATAATCTTTTGACCAATTTTTTCTAAAATGTCTGTCTTTAAGTTTAAAATATCTGCAGAGCAAATCATATAATCACCTTCACTTCAATATTTATAAATGAATTTTATCACAATATACATAAAATGTCAAAAGAGGTACAATTTTGAAAAATCGTTGTACCTCTTGCTACTCTAAGAAAAAATAAGTCGAAACCTTAAATATTACATTTATATTACATTTGTGTTACAAGAATGTTACACGAGTATTATATGCTTTTTTCCAGAGGCTCCAATTCCGTCTACACCTCTTTTTCCGTCTCTTAATTCATTTTCTAAATCTTCTATTGTTATATATTTAAAATGATCTGTTGTAGCAACTTTTTTTGCAATTACAAGTGGATCAAAAAAATCTATCATAATTCTTGAAGGGGAGGAAGCAAAATTTGCTCCTGCCATCATAAGAGCTTCAAAATAACTTTCACATGCACCAGCAAAAATAACTAAATTCTTTCCACTATTTCTTTCATATCTTCGTGCTTCTTTTACAGTTTCTATAAAATATTTGGAATTTTTGTAATTATATATATCATTAAATTTTTTTCCTTTTTTTATCATTCCATCATGACCTGTTACAATAAGTATATCAGGGTTATAATAAGATAATAAACTATATACTAGCTGTGGCTGTTTGTATTCAGGAATGTTTTTTACAACTGCTGTTAGTCCCATTTTTTGATAATACCTAAAAGATTTTTCGCTATATCTTCTATCACCATCTAAATGTAATATTTTTCCGGTAATATATTGTAATTTACTAGTTTTGTCCATATATATCATTCCTTAAATATTCCTAAAATGATATGTTACTATAATATTAATTTATATTTAGTAACAATGATGTCTATTTAATTCTATGATATATTTCGACAAAATGTGATTTTTATTAAGACATAAAAAACATAATATTGCTAAAAACTAGACTAACTAGAGAAAACATAAAAACTACAATTCCTCCACTTAGATTGTTTTTTTTAGTTATTTCAAAACTTGCATAAGAACAGGTATATAAAAAAATAAATATAGTAAAAATTAAAAAAAATATTTTTGTGAAAATCGTATTCATTCTTTTCATCCTCTCAAAAGATTTTTAAAATTAATCTGAATGCAATAGGCTATAATAAACTTTAGCTTCTACATTAACGTTAAATTTGCTATTTGTGTATTTAGATGACCAATCATAATTTTTCCAATCCTGCACTGTAAAAAATCTACGTTTAGCATAATTATAAAAATAATCAATGTCACATTTAAATTCAGTAGAAGTTTTGTTTAGGTAATCTGTAATACATTTTTCTATAGTTTCTTCAGTTACTTTTGAAATTTTTTCAAGATCTAAGTTACTTTGTTCATCAGAATAATTTATTCCATCCTTAATTCCACTTATTCTTCCGACTAATTTAATATTAATATTAATTTTAGGATTATCATTTTCTATTTCTACAGATATTTTTGGACTCATATTTTCAAAAAGCTCGATAT
The DNA here is from genome assembly GCA_946529215.1 of uncultured Clostridia bacterium. Taxonomy (GTDB): domain Bacteria; phylum Bacillota; class Clostridia; order TANB77; family CAG-508; genus CAG-269. The sequence continues at coordinate 23,978 of CAMMZC010000014.1, read as the reverse complement.
CTAGATAATTTTTAAATATTTTTGTATTATTTATTGTAAGTAAAAAAGAATTTACTTCTCCACTAATTAAGGTGTGACATAGAGTTTCTTCTGCTGTCAAGTCGCCAAGATAAACTCCATCTTTCATTACAGCAAGTCCAATGTTTTCTGTTCCTCTTTCACCTAAAATAGGGGCATTTCCAGAAATTATTTTAGAAATAGGAGTACAGTTGTCAGGTTTTTCTTTAGGCTTTTCTTTCTCAGAAGAACCTTTAGACGATTCTCCACTAGAACTTCCGTCAGCCGATTCGTTTGAAGGATTTCCTGATGAATTTGATGGAGAAATAGTGGGATTAAGTCCACCTAAAATCGCCAAATTTCCACATTCTTTTGTAGTTAAGTAATTATAAAATTCTCCAATCATAATATTTGAAGTATAACCTGTGTATTCACTACTATTAGGAAAAATGTCATAATATTTGGTTAAGATTTTTTCAAGTTGAGAAGTAGAATTTTGGATATATTCTAAAGCATTTCCTTTGCAAATAATAAGATTAGTAGAAGGTCTTACTTGTATGTTATTCATAAGTTCAGATACTTCAGCACTAATACCTTTTTGAGCAATTTTATCAGAAAAAACTACTACTTTGCAATGAGATAAATTCACTTGCTTTCCAATATATGCATTAAGCAAGTTTATTGCACTATTAATAGATGTTGCATTAATTGTATCTATTATTGCACTTTTCGACTCGGAAGAACCTTCATTTGAAAAAGTAGATGTATCCATAAACTCAAAAGTAACTTGTAAATTTTGATCCCCATCATTTTCATCAACCGCAAGAGCAATGACATAAGAAATATTATCTACACTATCTGATGTGTATGAAGTAGAAAATGCATACATAAATACTAAAGTTAATATTACAATTAAAAAAAATTTTAACATATTTTTACTCATTTTTTATAAATTTCCTTTCGTTTAGGATAAAAATTTAATAATTTTGATATTTTTTAATTTATAAATTACTAATTTTTTAGTTGTTAATTTCAATTTTTTTGTAACTTTTTTTTAAATTAGCTATAATTAGAATTAATAATCCAAGAGCTATTACACTAAAGAAAAGAGCTTTAAAAAATGTATTTTGCATAAATTCTAATTCAAATTTTGCATCTATAAGTATTGTTGAAGCATATAATAGCAATGCGAAACAAAAGCTTACAGGTTTTATATCTGAAATATTTGTAATTTCTTTAATAATTCCAAGGCAAAGGTTTGAATATATTCCTAAAAAAGAGCATATTGCTATATTCATTATAAGCAAAAATGCAGAGTCAAGTCTTTGAAAGAAAGTACCAAATTCAATATAGCGAACTGCAATGTATAATGGAAAGAGTTGACCACTTGTAACATTTTTGTTAAACATTAATATAATTGTTGCAGTTACGAATGTAAGTAATATACTAGAGATTGCTATTGATATTAATGAGATAGACATGAATTTATCAGGTCTTTTTAAATTTTGTGGCAAAAAAAGTATATATGCAATTCCACCAAAAGTAAAAAGATTTGTAGTTCCTTCAAAAAAAGTAGCTCTTATGCCATTTCCCATTATTGGAAAAATATTTTCGTAATTAAAATTTTTTAGATTTCCAACAAATATAAAAAATATTGCAACAATAACAATTGGAACTATTATAAAAGTAGCCCTTAAAAATCCGTTATTTTTTAGGTTACATGCAATTGCTGCTGTAATTACAAAAAGTAAAACTGTGTAGTTGGGGTGAGTCATCGGATAATATACAATTTGCAAGCAATTCACGGCTTTACACAAAACAATAGCTAAAGTAAAAATAAAGTAAAACAAAAAAGCTGAGCCTACAATAAATTTTAAAAATTTGCCTCCAACAAATTCTGTAATGTCTAAAAAACTTATTCCTATAAATTTTTTGTAGAGCATGCAAATTATAAGAGTTAACCCCATTGCTATTAAACTTATAAATCCAGTATTTATAAGACTCGAAGATAGACATTCCGAAGCTATAATTTGACTAGATATAAAAACTGTAATACCCAGGCTACAGCTTATAGTTAGAGAAATTGCTTCTTTATTATTTATTTTTTCCATTTTCTTAAAGCCTCCTCGCATATTTTAATTATTCTTTAACGTTTTTTTTCCAGTGCATGCTGTACTTACTTTGAGCAACTTGCTTCTTTGGTGCCAAAAAGTCATTTCTGTATTCTTGTTTCCAAAAAGGAGGAACAAAATATTTTAAGCTAAAGCCAGAAATATTTGGCGAAATAGGTGAAACATAAGCAACACCAAAACATTTAATACTACAAATAGTTGCTAAATACACATAAATTCCAATTCCTATTCCGAGAAATCCGCAAATATAACCTAAAATAGTAAATATGAATCTATAAACTCTTAAGTGAAATCCAAAAGAAAAGTTTGGAATTACAAAAGATGAAAGTCCTGTTATTGCAACAACAATAATTAGTATTGGACTTACTACATTAGCTGCAACCGCTGCATCACCTAAAATTAAAGCACCAACAATTCCAAGAGTTGAACCAATTGCAGAGGGAGTTCTAAGTCCACCTTCACGAATTAGCTCAAATGAAACTTCCATTAGTAAGAGTTCAAAAATTATTGGAAAAGGAACATTTTCTCTTGCAACCAAAATAGAAAAGAGAAGTTCAGTAGGGAAGAGTTCCTGATGAAAATTAGTTACAGCAATATACATTCCAGGAAGCAGTAATGTAATAATAAAAGCAATTAACCTTATTGCTTTTAAAAAATTTGCAAATAGTGGAACCAAATTTGAGTCTTCAGGAGAAGCAAGAAAATCTGTCATAACAGATGGAATAATTAAAGCATAAGGGTTACCATTTACCAGTATTATGGCTCTTCCTTGATACATAGCTTTTACGCATTTATCAGGTCTTTCAGTTGATAGAATTTGTGGAATTCCTGCACTTGGACCATCTTGAATAAGTTGTTCAAGTTCTCCTGAAGATATTAGACTATCTATTGAAATATTATTTAATCTAAATTTAGCTTCTGCAATTAAATCACCATTTGCAATATTTTGTAAATAACATAAAGCGCATTTAGTTTTACTAAGTTTACCAATTTCAACACTTTCTATTATGAGATTTTGGTTATTTACTAGTCTTCTAAGAAGAGAGGTGTTTGTTCTAATGTTTTCTACAAAAGCTTCTTGAGGACCTTTGATAACATTTTCAATTTGAGGTCTATCTATGCTTCTTTGCTTAAACCCCTTGGCATCTATATCAAATGCGATATTTAAAGTATCTACAAAAAGTATGCAGTTTCCAGAGTTTATATCAGAAATAATTTTTTCAAATTCAATTTCCTGTGAAAGATTATTGTATGGTATAAGACGATTGTAAATATAATTTGCAAAAGCTGTGGAATTTTGTGGCAAATTTTTTTTATTTTTTGAAGCTGGAGTGGGGTTAGAATTTTGTGATATATACGTATTGTTTTGGTTTCTTTGCATTAGAGGTTTTAAAACAAAGTGATTAATATTAAGAGAATCTGCCATACCATCAATAAAAATTAAAAATGCTTTATATTTTTGATTTTTACAGATTAAAGAAAATTTTCTAATTATAACATCACTACTTATTAAACTATTAAATTCAGATTGCATAAATTCAAGATTTACTTGTAAGGATGTATTTACTTTTTTATCTATTTTTTCAGTATTTAAATCTTGAACAGTTGCATTTTCAGTTGTTTGTATGTTAAAGTCATATTCATGTTGTGGCTCATATTTAAATATTTTTTTAATGTTCATTAAAATAGTTCCTTTCTTTCTCTATTAAATAAAGCGAATTGCTAGATTTTTCTGGAGTTTCAAGGCTAAGTCTTGGATTTATGTAGTTGTAAATAAGCCTGAATATATATAATAATAAAAGAAATTTAATAGAATTGTTTTGAATTTAGTATTTACTAAATTTGGAAAATTATACTGATTTTTCTTTTGAATAAAACTATCTCAAAGATGCATTAAAATGAATTATTGTGTTTCTATCAAAAGATGTTTTATTTATGGAGTTTTATGATAAGATCACTTAAAAGTAAAAATTATGTAAGAAAACATAAGTTATTTTGATATATAATTAAATAAAAGCTTAAAGACGAAAATTTTAGAGACTTAACAAGATAAAAGATTAAAAATAGGCTAAAAATTGGGTATAAGTTGATTAGAAAGCTCATTTGATTTTTGGACACTTATTTTGATTAGTTAAAAAATAATTCTAATAAAAAAACTTACGAAACTTTTACAAGTTCGTAAGTTTTAATAAATTGGAGCAGGTAGTGGGAATCGAACCCACGTAGCTAGCTTGGAAGGCTAGGGTTCTACCATTGAACTACACCTGCAATTCCTTAACACATTTATTATTATATCACGTTTTTGAAATTTGTCAATACTTTTTTAAAAAAATTTTAAAAATTTTTTAATAGATAAATATATTAAATTTTCGCTTATATTTTATAATAAAACAAAGTATAATGCAATCGCTTTTCATTTGCATCGACTAATCTTCTTTTTTTGACTAAAAAAGAGATACGAGTTAGTGGCTCGTATCTCTTATAATATTATTTAAAATTTATTTTTTATATAAATTATTTCTTATCATTTTTTAAATCAATTATAATTGCGCCTTCTTCTTTATCAAAAGAATATTTTGTATCAGGATATTGAATTGGATCAATTTCTGCATAGCCCTTGTTGTTTATTGTTGTATGTGGTGATGAACTAATTTTGCCACTTATACCATTTTTGTCATTTCTATTTGAATCATCTTCTACATCTCCAGAAGAAGTTCCATGACTGTAATTAGAAAATTTATATTTTTTGCCTGAATGTTTTTCTTTATATTTAGAAGACATATAGCTCATAACACCTTGTCCATTATTAAATTTTCCGCCATCATTTAAAATCTTGTATCCACAGTCTTTTTGGCCAAGTGCTTGTAATCTGTTCCAAGGCATTTTGATTTCGTATGATTTTTTTGGAGATTTAAAAGTTGAACTCATTTTACCTGTTTTTCCATCAAAATCTTGTTCAATTTTCCATTGTTTCCATTTACCAATTTCATTAGACCACCATTCAAGTTCTTCGTATGGTGTTGATCCACCTGTATATATTTTGTTTCCACAATTTGCAAGTACTATACTATTATAATTATCTTTGTCATCAGGTAAAGCGAATTGTGAAATGCTTTGTGCTGAAATTGTTGTTGCTACACGATATTTTCTATACATTGTAAACATTGTTTCTGTGTCTTTACTGATAAAATCTGGAAATTCATCTATATATAAGAAATGAGGAATTCTAGATTTTTCACTTCCAGGTCTTGATAGTACTGCATTTTGCATTGAAAGTAGGAAGAATAATCCAAAAGCTTTATGTCCAACTTTTCCTGAATCTCCTCGTCTTGTACATACAAATAAGAATTCACCATTTTTTAATACATCATCAAAATTAATGTTTTCATGTCTGTTGCATAAGATATTTCTTATTTTAGGAGCTCTAAGTAAATTTTCTAGTCTACTTGCAACTTGGAAGGCATCTTTTCTTGTATCTTCTATAGCTGGACTGTTTGCAAAAAATGCTCTTTTAAAAAATGAAAGTTCCATTGAATATTTTTCTGAAAGTTCTTCATCTTTTTCCAATATTTTGCACATTTTTTCTACTAATTCGAAATTAGATAGAAGTGATAATAAATCTTCCATATTTGGAAGTACTCCATCATGCATTTTGGGATAAATAACTTTAAGCAAAATAGCAAGATTTTCAAGTATTTGTAGAGAAGTTTCTTCTTTATATAAATCTTTCATTTCAGATGCTTCATCTGAAGAAATACTTTGTAAAGAAGAAGAAATAATAATTGCAATTCTTGTAGGGTCTTCATATACAAATGGGTTCAAACCTATTGATTTTTCTGGTTGGGAAGGGTCAATTAATGTATATCCTACATTGTAATTATTACATACCTTCATCATTTGGTCTAGTGTTTCATAGTCAGGCGACATATATGTAACACCAATATTTTTGTAAATATTATGTGGTGATGTTGCGATTACCATCTTTTTTACAAATGTATTAAATAATGCATCTTTTCCAAAAGTTGGTGTAAGCATATTTAAATTAAAGTTTTTATTTAAATACTCATCACTATATGGTGCACTAAGACTTGCTATTCCTGTTTTTAAAGCTGTAAATCCAAGTTCTTTTGAAGCTTCTGTAAAGAAATATTTTTTTTCAATATCTTGTGCAATAATTGGTTCGAAAATCATTGAAGTTTTACCTGTTCCTGAACCACCACAAACAAGTGTTGATTGAAATCTTCTGTCTTCAACAAGTTTTATTTTCTTGCCTGTGTCGAAATCTTTAAATACAGTTACATCACATGCATAAGGTCCATGTTTTGCTTTTTGGTCTGATAAATTTATTCCACTAAAGTCCCATAGAGATTTGATTATAGCTTGTGTGTCATCAACATTAAGAAGAATTGATTTTATAAATGGATAAAATGTAGTAATTGGTAAGTATAGTGAGATTGCTCTAAATGCCGGTCTAATTAATTCTGAAAAGTTTGTTACTATTGGCACAAAGTTTTTAGAAGACATAAAAAGTAACCAGGCACCTGCATTTAAGTATTGTGTAAATAATGATAGAGCAATTATATAAAAACCAATAGCAAATATATAAAACATTGTAACTTTTGATGCTCTATTATCCGCATATGATGAGCTTCCAGCAAATGAATATGCAAATACTGGAAAAGAAAGAGCTAATGTATATATAATTGGGTTCCAATAATTAACACCAATACCAGTAAATATCATTATCATCATTTCAACTATTCTGTCTACTGCAACATATATAGTTAAAAGAGTAAAAATATATGTAAAAAAAGTGTTTCGATTAACATTTAGTTTTTTTAAAAATGCATCTATTATTTTCATCATATTTATTTCATCCTCTCTAAAGTGTATAGGAAATATTTTTGATATGTAAATTTATAAATATTCCTATCTTGAAATGGTTGTTCGAAAAATTTCTGCTACATATATTATCCTACAAAATACCAAAAAAAACAAGTCTTTTTGGAAAAAAAGTTAAAAATCTATTGCTAAAAAATTTTTTTTATAATATAATTGCTATATATTGAAGTTACTTTCATTTTTAAATTTGGGAATAGTGTATTGAAAATTTATATGAGAAAAATAACTTTGTGAATATTAAATTAGTAACTTCATTTAAAGATAGGAGGGATGAATATGGCAACATACATAATAGTAGCAATACTTGCTTATGCAATAGGTAGTGTAAATTTTTCTGTACTTATTAGTAGAAAAATGGCAGGATTTGATGTAAGAGAAAAAGGAAGTGGAAATGCAGGAACTACAAATGTATTAAGAGCAGTGGGACTTAAAGCAGCAATTATTACACTTATTTGCGATATTCTAAAAGGTGTTGTTGCAGTGTTATTGGCTTTTTGGATTGGAAATATGGCTTCTACTGTAGATAGGGCACTATTAGTTCAAATTGCAGGAATACTTGTTATTGTAGGACATACTTTCCCAATATTTTTTGAATTTAGAGGAGGAAAAGGAATTGCAACAGCATTAGGGGTACTTTTAATTACTAATTGGAAGATAGCACTTATTTGTTTGGTCTTTGCAGTTGTTTTAATAGCAATAACAAGAATGGTTTCTGTTGGTTCTATGAGTGCAGCTATATTATTTCCAGTTTTAACATTATTTATTGGAGAAAATTTTATAGTTGCTCAAGTTGGAATAAAGTATTTCATTTATAGCTTGATATTAGCAGCTTTTGTAATTTTTAATCATAGAGAAAATATTAAGCGAATTATGAATGGAACAGAAAATAAGATTAGTTTTAAAAAGTAAAAACAATTATTATTAACTATAAAAAATAAGAAAGGGATGATTTACAAAATGAAAACAATAGCAGTTATAGGAAGTGGAAGCTGGGGTGTGGCTTTATCTATTCACTTAGCAAGTATGGGACATAATGTAAAAATATGGTCATTTGATGCAGAAGAGGCAAGACTTATAAACGAAGAAAAAAAGTGCAAGTTTTTGCCAATGGCTGTAATACCAAATAACATAATTTGTAGAAATGATTTTAAAGAAGTAATAGAAGGTGCAGATTTTATACTTCATGTTACACCTTCAAAATTTACAAGAAATATTGTAAAACAATATAAAGAATTTGTGGATTGTGATAAACAACCAATAATAGTATGTTCAAAAGGTATTGAAAAAGATACAGCACTTACTTTAGATGAGGTTATTAAACAAGAAATACCTAATGCTAGAGTTGGTGCATTATCAGGACCAAGTCACGCAGAAGAAGTATCGATTGCTGTTCCTACAGTATTAGTTTCTGCATCAAAAGATGAAGAAGTTAGAAAATTAGTACAAGATACTTTTATGAATGAAAAAATGAGAGTATACACATCTGAGGACATTAAAGGTGTTGAACTTGGAGGAGCTCTAAAAAACATTATAGCATTTTGTGCTGGTGTTGCGGCAGGTTTGGGATATGGAGATAATACTTTTGCAGCTTTAATTACAAGAGGGCTTACAGAAATAAGAAGACTTGGAACAAAACTAGGTGCTGAGAGTAATACTTTATATGGACTTAGTGGATTAGGAGATTTGATTGTAACATGTTTAAGTGAACATAGTAGAAATAGAAAAGCTGGAAAATTAATTGGTCAAGGAAAATCAATTGAAGAAACAAAACAAGAAGTTGGTATGACAATAGAAAGTATAGATAATATTGAAGTTGCAAAACATTTAAGCGAAAAGTTAAGTGTTTCAATGCCAATAGTAGATGCAGTTTATGATATTTTATATAATGGTCTAGATCCTAAAGAAGCTGTAAGAATACTTATGACAAGAGACAAAAAAATGGAAGATTAATGCATAAAATTTAGAAATTATAACATAATACATATTAATTATAATAAGCAAGAAATAAATATGAATTAATAGTATTTTTTAGAATGTTATTAACAGAAATATATAAATGAAAAAAATTAAATCGTGCACGATTTAATTGCGCGCGATACAATTTATTTTTGAAATATAATTTATAATCAAGCCAAAGTATGAGGTTTATTAGTTTAATCAAAATTTTACTTGTGAAAGGAAGGAAAAAAGAAAATGGATTTTTTTGAAAAATTAGGAAAAAAAGCAACAGAAACTTTTAATAGTGCTGCAGAAAAAACAAACAGAATAGCAAGTGAGACAAAATTAAAATTAAAAATAAATGATTGTAAATCCAAAATAAAAGATTTATATCAAGATATTGGAAAAGTTGTATATCAAAAATTTGTATTAGACGGAAACTTAGAAATTAAAGAAGATATTGAAGAACAATTAACAAAAATTTCTGAATTAACAGATCAAATTGAAGAATATGAAATGCAGATTTTAGAATTACGTGATTTAAAACAATGTGACTCTTGTAAAAATAAAATAGAAAGAAGTGCAAAATTTTGCCCAGAATGTGGAGCAAAGCAACCTATAGAAGAAGTACATGAAGCAGAAATTGTAGACAATGGAGAAGATGAAGTAAACCCAGAAAATGAAAATTCTACAGAAGCTACAGAAGAAGTTACAGCAGAAGAAGTAGAAGAAGAGAATAAGGGTGAATAAATAAAAATATAGATTAAAAAGCTGAGCTCAAAATAAAGAGCTCAGTTTTTTATAGTTTATTTATTTCTTCAATTGTCTCATCTAAAATATCAAATCTAATGCAATCAGCATTAACATTAGAAAGTGCTAAATTTCTTGAATTATATATAGTTGTAAGTGTTTGAATATTGTCTGGAATGACTTTAAACTTAAAATTATATCTGTCACTTAAAAAAAAGTTATTATCTTCTAAACATTGATGTTTGCAATCTTTATAACATCTATTAGATTTTCCAAATAAGCAATAACTCATTGTCATAAGAGGAATTTTGCCATAAACAATTACTTCTTTATTTTTAAGCTTAATATTTGAAAGTTCATCAGCTGTAAGTTCAGGTGAAAGAGTAATAATTGAAAATCCCATTTTTTCAATCTCTAAAGCACTTAGAAAATTGAAAATGTTAAAGTTATAATTTGCAATTAATTCAAAATTTTCTTCTATATTTGAAGATTGAGTTTTGTCTTTATTTTTGTTTTTGAATAGATAAATTGAAGACATTTCGGAAATTACAGCTCCTGATATTTTATAATTTTGCAAAGCTTTGTTTACCATTAATGCTATTTTATTAAGAAATCTATCTTTAACAACAACAGGCATATAAATGTAAAGTTTTGCTTTTTGTTCCAAAATCTTTAAAATTTTTTCATATTTTTTATCTGAAAAATATTTTAAAGGTATATATATTTTGTCAAAATGTTTTAATTTTGAATAGTCATATTCTGTGTTTAAAATGTTTAGAAGAAGTACTTTTGTAAGCAAAGAATTTTTAGAAACAAAATTTTCAAAACCTTGATTTTGAAGTGACTCTATGTTTGAAGAATTGTCTATATCTGTATTTAGCAACGAAAAGTCAAAATTACAACTAGCTTTTCTCTTAAAACTTTTCAAAATTTTTTCTTCAATCAAATTAATTGCAGTTCTTCTAATATCATTTAAAACAGAAGTTGGCAAAAATAAATTTTCATTCATATCAATGTCAATTTCAGAAAATTCAAAACATGTATTTAAGGTTTTGCGAAATTGAGCAATTATTTTTTCTTTTGTAATAGGCACATTTTGAGCTACTTCAGGTATATAGTCATATTCGAAAGATTCTTCTAAACCAAAATTTAAATTTTTTATTTGTGCTAAAATATTTTCACTTGAATGAATTTTTAAGTTGCAAGATAAATATGTTTTAACAGATTCTTTGCTATAGCTATTTAAAGCCTCAGATGAAAGCTCTTTGTCTGTTAGTTTATAAATTCTATCATTAGGTTTAATGTTTCCTTTCATTCTTCCAAATGTAACTGTCATACCTTTTTTAGCAGACTTGAAATTTACGTTTTTATTCATCAATTCAGAAATAGTGTATTTTGTATTTTCATTTTCAAAAGAAATTCCATCTCCAATTGAAAGAGTGTTTTCAAGTTTTGCGGTAACAAGTCCTTTAGTTGGATTGAATTTAATAATTTTTCCTAAAAATATCCCCATATTGTTAGGCTTTTGTGGATAAATTAGCTGTTTATTTGGCTCATCTTGCAAATGACCTGCAGAAAACTCTCCACGATTAAAAACTTGCATTAAATCATGTTTATCTTTTGAGTCTATTTCATATTTTGAAATTTCATTATTTAAATATTTATAGGCTAAATCTATATATTTTCTATAAATCCTTGTAACAGTTGCAACATAAGTAGGAGATTTCATTCTTCCTTCAATTTTAAGTGAAGCTACTCCTGCAGAAATTAGTTTTGGCAAATTCTCTAAACTACATAAATCACGAGGACTAAGTAAATAGCCTTTGTCCAAAATTTGTTCGTCCTGCGTAAGCAAAGAATATGGCAACCTACAAGGCTGAGCACATTTGCCTCTATTTCCTGAACGTCCACCGACCATACTAGAAAATAGGCATTGACCAGAATAACTTATGCAAAGTGCACCATGTGCAAAAACTTCTATATCAATATTTGTATTTTTACAAATATGTTCTATTTCTGAAAGTGAGCATTCTCTCGAAAGTACAACTCTTTTAAAACCAAGATGTTCTAACTTTTTTGCACCTTCCAAATTTGAAGTAGTCATTTGAGTACTTGCATGAATTTCTAAATCAGGAAAAGAGTTTATTAAACTTAAAGCAAGCCCAATATCTTGCACAATTATAGCATCTATTCCAAATTCATAAGCAGTTTTTGCAACATTAAAAGCTTCTTCAAATTCTTCATTTTTTATTAATGTATTTAATGTTAAATGAGTTTTTATACCTCTAATTTTTGCATAATTTATAGCTTGTTCTAATTCTTCTCTGCCAAAATTTTGCGCAAAAGCTCTTGCACTAAAAAGATTACTTCCAAAATATACTGCATTTGCTCCATTTTGAACAGCAGCTTTTAAACAATCAAAATCACCGACTGGCGAAAGTAGTTCTATCATAATTATCCTCCATTGTATCTATTTTAGCAGATTTATGGAGATTTTTCAACAGGATTTGCTAATTAATTGTTTCTTAAAACAATTTGACAAATTCCCCTAGAATAATTACAATACTTTTGGTGATAATATGAACAAACAAAAAAAATTGGAAGAATTATACAAACAATGTATAGAAGAATTAAAATCAATTAACATAGATCTTCAAAAAAACAGATTAATCGAAACAAAAATAAATACAAGAAGCAAAAAGAGATATGGTTGTTGCAAAAAGCTTTCAAAAGATCGATTTCAAATAGAAATAAGTGAATGGGTAATGGATTTAAATGAAGATATAATAAAAAATACAATTATGCATGAGTTAATTCATTGTATGCCAAGGTGTAATAATCATGGTGAATATTTTAAAAATTATGCAACAGTTATAAATGAAAAATTAGGGTATAATGTATCAAGAACTGGAAATAAAGAACGAGATTTTAAGGAAAGTAATTTAAATTATACAGAAAAGCCAATAAAATTTAACTATAAAATAGTTTGCGAAAACTGTAATTATAATTTTTTTAGACAAAGAGTCAAAAAAAATTTTACTCGATGGTATAGATGTGGTAAGTGCGGAGGAAAATTTAAGATATTTAAATTACGGAATGCAATAAACACAAATTGCCAAAAAATCAGAATAAGTCAAAGTACTAACTAAAATTCTACAAAAAATTAAAAAAAATTACAAAAAACCCTTTACTTTTTTTATGACTTTGTATAGAATATACTAAGTGAGATTATATGGCAAAAGAAAAATTAAAAAATATACAATCGAAAGGGCAAATTTGAAAACGCAAAAATATGAAAGAATATATGAAGAAAAACTAAAAAACGGTATTTTCAAAGAGTTTGCACCTAGGAAGGAAAGGGAATAAAGATGAAAATCCTAATGTTAACATGGGAATATCCACCAAGAATAGTTGGAGGAATTGCGAGAGTTGTAAATGATTTATCAAAAAGATTAATCAAAGATGGACATGAAGTTACAGTTGTAACTTATAAAGAAGGAGATGCACCTTATTACGAAGTAGATAAAGGAGTAAAGGTATATAGAGTAGATAACTTTATGATTAATGCAACTAATTTTATAGATTGGATAATGCAATTAAATTTCAATATGGTAGAAAAAGCATCAGAAATTATTCAAAAAGAAGGAAAATTTGATGTTATACATGCACATGATTGGTTAGTTGCTTATGCTGCCAAAACTTTAAAGCATTCTTTCGATATACCACTTGTTTCTACAATTCATGCAACAGAAGCTGGAAGAAATAGTGGAATAAGAGATGCGCAGCAAAAATACATAAATGATACAGAATGGATGTTAACTTATGAATCAACAGAAGTTATAGTAAATAGTAATTATATGAAAGGCGAACTTCAAAGATTATTTGGATTACCATTTGAAAAAATAAATGTTGTTCCTAATGGAGTTAATCTTTTATTATATTCAGGTGTAGATAGAGATTACGAATTTAGAAGAAGATATGCAATGGACAATGAAAAAATAATTCTTTTTGTCGGAAGACTTGTATATGAAAAAGGAATACAACACCTAATTGCTGCAATGCCAAAAATTTTGGCAGGATATAATGACGCAAAACTTGTAATAGCAGGAAAAGGTGGAATGATAGATGAATTAAGACGTGAAGCAGAAAACCTAGGACTAGGACAAAAAGTATATTTTGCAGGATATGTAAATGGTAAAGATGTTGCAAGATTATATAAAGCAGCAGATATAGCAGTATTTCCTAGTACTTATGAGCCATTTGGTATTGTTGCACTTGAGGCAATGCTTTCTGAAAGACCAATTGTTGTTTCAGATATTGGTGGACTTAACGAAATAGTACAACATAGAGAAAACGGAATGAAATGTTATGCAGGAAATGCAAACTCAATTGCAGACTCAATTTTGGAATTATTATATAATCCAGAATTATGTGCAAGTATTACAAAAAAAGCAAAATCAAAAGTAAGAAATGAATATAATTGGAATAAAATTGCACAAGATACACATTTTATATATCAAAAAGCAATTTGTGAGACAATTGCAGAAAAACAACGTAAAGAAATTGAACAAGCAAAAGCTGGAAAAGTAAGAAAAGCTAAAAATGAAATATCAAAATTAATACCATTTAATAGAAAAAATCAGGCTTATGCTTAAGTAAATCTGGATGGAGGAAAGTATGCAAGTATATGATACAGCCAATAGACTAGCTTCAGAAATAAAAGAATCTGAAGAATATGTGAATTTTAAAATGGCAAAACAAGCAATAAACTTAAATTATGACTTAAAAAAGAAATTGGAAGAGTTTGAAAAAGCAAGATATGAAGAACAAGTAGAGATGCTTCAAACAGGTAAACAAAATGAAGAAAAAATGAAAAAGGTTCAAGAAATTTATGCAGAATTAATAGAACAAGAAGAAGCAAAAAAATATTTTGATGCAGAACTCAAATTTAATATTTTAATAGGTGATGTGAATAAAATTATAGCAGAAGCTGTAAAAGATTTAATTTAAATATAGATTTTTTTGGTTGTTATATATATAATAAATTATGATTTAAGAGGATATTGAATATGTATTTATAAAAATACTAGTAATAATATTTGAAGCTTAAAAAGAAGGGAAAGTTCTAAATAATGGATTTTTTAATTATAATTTTTTTATTAATAATAACCTTAATTTTAATAAGAGTGGTATATCAAATAAACATAAAAGAAATAAAACAAATTGCAGAAAATAATAAAGAATTAGATGAGATTGCAAAAAAATATCCATCTAATATAGAAATCTGCAAATCAATTTTAAAAAAACTAAATAATGAAAAAGTAGAAATACAAGAAGATAAAAAAGCTAATAATTGTTTATATATAGCAGTTTCGGATAAAATCGTAATAGCGAATATGAGAGAAAGTTTTACTCGCATACAAACTATAGCACATGAATGCCTTCATTCAGTGCAAGATAGAAGAATACTGCTATTTAATTATATATTTTCATGTTTTTATCTTGCTTGTTTTTACATACTAATTTTACTAGGTATATTTAAACTTTTACCGAATAAAATGTTTATTTTAAGTGTATTTATTATTTTAGGTTTCATATATTATTTTATAAGAAGCTATTTGGAAGATGATGCAATGACAAAGGCAAGATTTTTAGCAAAAGAATATATGGAAGAAACCAATATATCTGATAAAATAGAAATTGAAAGAATAATTAATGAATATGACAAATTAAATAATTTAGGAATAAAGGCAACAAACTTTAGTCTACTTTTAAACACATTTGGAAGAATGATTATTTTATGTAGCATATTTATTATAAGATAGAATAAGAGAGGCATTTATGAATATTTATCCAAACGCATATTTAAAAAAAGTACAAGATATAAATATTGAGTTTTTAATGAAAAATAATATCAAAGCATTAATTCTTGATGTAGACAATACGTTGATAGATTATTATAAAAATCTGTCAGAAGATGTAATTAAGTGGGCTTATGAAATGAAAGGTCAGGGAATTAAGTTATATATTTTGTCAAATACAAATAAAAAAGAAAAGGTAGAGATGGTGGCTAAAAAGCTAGAAATACCATATAAGTTATTTGCAAAAAAACCTTCTAAAAAAGGATTTAAGCAAATTCAAAATGAATTAAATTTTGAACCTAGAAATATTGGAGTAGTAGGAGACCAGATTTTTACAGACGTAATTGGTGGAAATAGAAGTGAAATGTATACAATTCTAGTAGATCCAGTTACTCCAAAAGATTATTGGTACACAGCATGGAAGAGACCTTTAGAAAATTTCTTTAAACAAAAGCTAAAACAGGAGGAAACATAGAATGTATTTTAATGATGTAAACATAGGCTACTATATAATAGTTTCTATATTAGGATTATTTGTAGGAGAACTTGTAAATTGGATGAATATACGTTTACCAGATGAAAAATCTATTTTTACAAGAGGAGCTATAAAAGAGTATAAAAAACAATTTAAACCAAATTATATTCTAATGATATTAACAGCAGTAATATATGTTGCGCTTTTATACAAGTTTGGAATAAAACCAACATTTATTGAAAATTTAGATTTAATAAAATATTTGATTTTGACACCGATGCTAATATCTGCATTTGTCATAGATTACAAATTACAGATAATACCAAATAGATTGAATCTTACAATTTTTGAAATTGGTCTTATTTTTACATTTATATATGGACTTTCAAATGTTGCAATTTCAATAAATATGGTACTTGGAATGCTAGCAGGAGGAGGAATTTTCTTAGGGCTTACTCTTCTAGGAGGATTAATCTATGGCAAAGAAGCAATGGGGCTAGGTGATGTTAAATTAATGGGAGCATTAGGATTATATTTTGGACTTACAAATATTATAATTATTACACTTATGTCTTTTTTAATAGGGGCAATATTAAGTATAGTTTTACTTGCAACAAGAATTAGAAAGATGGATCAATACATAGCATTTGGACCATTTATTGTTATAGCAACATTTATAGCAATATTTGTACCGTATGAAACGATACTAATGATTTTATTAAACATATTTACACTAGGATTATATAGTAGGAATAAATAGAAATAAATTATCGATTTTAATAAAAAGCAAAAATAAGAAGGGGTAATATATGAACGACAGAATTTTAAGTCTTAGAAACAAAATGGCAGGATTAAACTTGCAAGGAATGATAATAAGTAATCCGATAAATGTTAAATATTTTACAGGACTAGAGGCAGAAGGGATTTTACTAATTACAAGAAAAGAAAATATATATGTTACAGATAGCAGATATATAGAATATGTAAATAATAAAATTACTCCTTTTGACGAAATTGTAGTTGATGATTTTAAAAATATTTCAAAAGATGATTTTGAAAATTTCTTTATGTTTTGTGAAAATGTTGGATTTGAAGAAAGTTTCGTTACTTATGCTTCGTACAAAAAATTTATGCATTTATATAAGATTAATAATTTTGTTGAAGCAGATATCATAATAAATAAATTAAGAATGATAAAAGATGAGCAAGAAATAAGTAATTTAAGACAAGCTTGTAAAATTACTGATGATTGTTTTGCTTTTTTAAGAGATTATATTAAACCTGGAATGTCTGAAAAACAAATAGCAAGGACTATTGAAAAATATTATATGGATAATGCTGAGGGAGTTTCTTTTGCACCAATAGTTGCTTCTGGAGAAAACTCTTCAAAACCTCATGCTATTCCTACAGATAGAGTTATACAAGAAAACGATATTATTACAATAGATATGGGATGTAAAGTAAATGGATATTGTTCAGATATGACAAGGACAATTTTTTTAGGTACTCCTACAGATGAGCAAAAATATGTATATGATTTAGTACTTAAAAATCAACTAAAATCTTTATATGAAATGAAAGATGGAGCAAGCATAAAAGATGTTGCAAAAATTGTTAAAAGTAATTTTGCAATTGAAGGTTATGATTTAGTTCACGCTTTAGGGCATGGTGTAGGACTTGATATTCACGAGCCCCCATTTATTAGAGATACCAATGATAATTACTTAAAAGAAAAAATGGTAGTTACAGATGAACCAGGAATATATATTCCAGGGGATTTTGGCGTTCGTATAGAAGATACAGTGTTAATTACAAAAGATGGACAAGAAGTTTTAACTAAATCTCCAAAAGATTTGGTTGTATTAACTGTTTAAAAGATGAAATGAAGTATTTTCATCTTTTTTTTTGATGAGATGTAGTTGAAATATCATTATTATTGTATTATAATGGTAGATATTAGGAGGCATTACATATGAGAAATAAAGGTAGTGGAAGCAGATATACAAAGAATAGGATTTCTGCTTCGGCATTTTTTAAAATTGATTATAAAAATGTAAAAAAAATTATACAAGAAGTTTTAAAATTAATAAAAGAAACAAAAAATAAAGATAAAGACTATTATTTAAAATTAGGAAAATTAACTACAGAATTAATGAATATATTTGGATTTAAAACAATTATTAATAATGAAATAAATATTGAGCCAATATTAAGTTTAACACAATCTAGTGAAAAATTTGCTGAGAATTTATTTAAAAATGGAAATCAATTCGATTTTGAAAGCGAGAAATCTAAAAATAGAACACTTGAAGATATAGTTGCAAATGTGATGTATCTTTCAAATCAATTTGCACATCATTTGGAAGAAAATTTTAATGAAATAAGTTCTATAAAAAAATTAGATAGTAAACCTATTTCCGGGTATTTTTTTAATATAAAAGATGAATGCATAGATGAATTATTAAGATTAAGAGATTCAGGAAGACCTATTTTAATAGGAAAGTCTGTTGACAATAGTGTTTCAAGTAGGGTAGATAACGTATATAATTTTGCATTACCAGGTTATTTACAAACTTTTACTGTGCATGGAGAACAAGGAAAGGATGACTATTCTTTTGATACAAGTGTAGATTTTATAAGATTTTCTACAAAAAAAAGAACCAAGATTCCATTCCGTTTAGGCTCAAAAGATTTAGAGAATATAAAAAAACAATTTGAACAAGGAATGTTAAATAATATAATAAAAAAAGATAATAAAAAGAAATTCGAATTATTTTTAAAAGTGCAAGATAGGTTTCAACCAAAAGAGAAAAGAAATCAAAGATGGAAAAAAAATTCTAATAGTCTATATACTTTAAAACCATCAAAAATGACTATAAATAATGTTGATCGCATTTTGAAATTAGATTATCAAATTCAAGAAGATTGTGCTCATAAAAGACCAAAAAAATTGGTGGAGACTATGTATAGTATAATAGATGGGTTTAATTTTTGGGAAAGATTAGCAGAAGATGAAAATAAAAAGGTTTTCAATTATTTAAGTAATATAGTAGATAAAGGTGTACCAAGTGATATGATAATTACAAAAGAACAAATATCAGAACAATTTAATCCTAATAGAAAACAAGAAGTACCTGAGCTTATGGCAAATGGTATGATTTTAGCTGATACAATTTTGGAATTAATAGAAAACAGTGAAACATCATTAAATAAAAAAAAATATATAAGAAATACTTTTTCTAGTGTAAGAAATTATTTTCAAGAGGAATTGATTAGAAGCAGAAATGGAGAAAGAGGAAAAATACTAATTGGTAAAGAACTATCTGATAGTACTGATAGAAATAATGATTTTAGAACGATTCTTCATATATGTATTCCTGGATATATGGGAATATTTTCTACTATTTTACCAAAAAAAGATATGGAACCTTTAAAATTTGGGAATGACTTAATACCATTTTCTAATGAAGAAGATAGGAAAAGGATACATGTTACTTTTCCAATTAAAGCTACAGATAAACAAAAAGAAATATTTAAGGCATTAGCTAAAAGAAAGGATTTAAAATTATTAGAGAAAGCTAGAACAAGAGTTGATTTTTTTAACAATGTTGATGAAATATTTGAATCGCAAAATAAGAAAAAGGCAATAAGTAAGCCAACTACGTTAAGTGGTAAAAGCAAAATAATTAAACCAAAAACAAAAGGTGATATAAAAAATAGTAATAGAGAATTTCTAGATGAACAAAACGAGAGAATAGATAATCTTATTCCAAGAAGCATTATTAAAGAGATAAATGAAAGATCTGCATATTCATTAAGAGATGTATATGAAAACAAAATGAAACCAATAATTAAAAAAGAACTTTCTGAAAAAGGCTATCCAGAAGGATTGATAGATAGTGAATCAAATTTAGTATTTTTATATATGAGAATGTGTAAACCATTAAGTACAATTAGGTTATTAGGAAAGAATAATCCTTCATTAACACAAGCTATAAAGCAATCAATTGATGAATATGAGATAGGATTTGAAGTAATAGATGAATATTTTAAAAAAGATAGAGGGACAAAAAAATTATCAGGATTAAGAAAGGCTGTAAGTGATAGATTAAAAGAAGAAGATTTTGAAAAAAGTTTTGAAGACACTAAGGAAAATCGCACAAGAAAACAAGAAGAACAAGAATACGAAAAAGCTATATTGCCTGAAGATGAACAAATAAGTATAGATGGATTATCAGGAGAAGAGCTTATAAAACTTTTTAAAAGTTTTAATGATATGTTGAATGGTGAAAATGCAAAAAAACAAAATTTGGCTAGCACAATTGAAAAGATGGAAGAATTAAAAAGATGTTTAGAAAGTTTTTTTGAAAAAAGCCAAGAAGCAGGAGAAGTACTAAAAAAGTTGGAAAAAATAGTTAATGATTTAGATGGCAAAAATGAAGATTTACAGATAGATATAGGTATTGTAGCAAGACTAATTGAAAAATATCAGGAGATGACATATTATGGTGATTTATCACAAAAAGGAAGAGATGCAAAATTAAGAATGCCTGAAATTGATAGAGCAATTAAGTATTTGAAAGCAAAGGAAGAAAAAGCAGAAAATAGATGGAAAAAGTTACAAGAGATTGATGAAGCTAGAAGAGGAGAGAAACGGTGAATAATAATTTAATAGAATATAAAAAACATAGTATAATACAGAAAATAATAGATTTTTTTAAAAACAGATTTTATAAAAAACAACAGAAAAATATGAATAATTCAAATATGGTAATTACAAAAGAATATGATAATTCTGATGTAATAAATAAAAATTTAGAAAGTATTAAACAAAATCAAAAAAAACAATTTTTAGAATTATATGAAAAAGCAAAAAAAGATGAAATAGATTTATATAGTCTAGATGAAGAAACATTAAGAAAACTATGTTTATTAATACAAGAAGAATTAAAAATAGTTCAAAAATCAAATATTATAAAGAAAAAGAAATTAAAAGAAATCGAAGAAAAAATAAAGAACTATCAATAAGAAAGAATTTAATAATATGAAAAAAAGATATAACAAACTAAATGAGTATTATAAAGAAAAATTTGGAGAAAGAACTTTAAAAATATGCGTAGATGGTGGATTCACATGCCCAAATAGAGATGGAACTTGTGGCACTGGAGGTTGTATTTTTTGTAGTGAAAAAGGCTCAGGCGAATTAATTAAGCACAATAGTGAGAGTATTACCAAACAAGTAAAAAAGTATTTTAATTCTTACAGAGCCAAAAGAGCGAATAAATTTATTATATATTTTCAAAATTTTTCTAACACTTATGATACATTAGATAATTTAAAGAAAAAGTATGATAGCGCATTAATTTATGATAGAATTGTTGGGCTAAGTGTAGCAACAAGACCTGATTGTATAAATGAAGAAATAGCAAAACTTATTAAATCATATTCAGATAAATACTATGTATGTGTAGAATTAGGGCTTCAAACAGCAAGCAATGAAATTGGTGAGATTTTAAACAGAGGTTATACTACAGAACAATTTGTAGAAGCGGTTAAATTATTAAATAAATATGAAATAGATGTTATTGCTCATATTATGTGTGGACTTCCTGGAGAAGATAGAGATTTCAAAAATGTACCTGTACAGATAAAAGAAACGGTTGATTTAATAAATACGCTAAATATTCACGGAGTAAAGATCCATTCAACTTATGTAGTAAAAAATACTAAATTGGCTGAAATGTATGAAAATGGAGAATATACACCAATGGAGCTAGACGAATATTTTGAAGATTTAACATATATAATTACACATTTAAATCCAAATGTTGTTATTCATAGAATATGCGCAGATGCACCGAAAGATATACTTATTGCACCTGATTGGAATGCTCATAAAAAGTGGGTGATGAATGGGTTTGAAAAGATTATGAAAGAAAATGATTTGTGGCAAGGAAAATTTTTTTAAATCATTTGAAAATTACATAAATAAAATATATTATTGTATTAGTAAAAAATAATGTTTTATTTAATTGAATGCAGAAAGGAAAAATATATATGGAAAATAAACTTGAAATAATTATAAGATACACATATAAAGAAAAAGAATATTATATAGTTTTAAAAGATAAAAAAATATACTTTGCTTGTAGTGACAATAGTAAAATTAAATTTGAATTAGATGATGGAGAAAAATATTTGGCATTAAAAGTATATTCGACTTTTTTAGCAAATAAAGAAGACGCAATAAAAGTTGATAAAATAAAGATACATGACAGAAAATATGATATTTTTTATGATAAAAAATCAAGAAATTATTTTTGGTATTATTTAAAGAATATTAGTGATGACAATACAGAAGATAATATTTATTTAAATATGATGTTAAATCATCAAGATCCGATAGTATATGTTACTCATAATAAAAAGACAAATTTAAAACAAAGAGTTTTTACTAAGCTAATTCTTTTTGGTACTACTACAATAGTAGCTTTTTGCTCTGCAATTATAAATCCAGCCACACTTGCAAGTGACTATAAAGTATCAGATGAGTATAGTAATGAATTACTTAATGGAATTCAAAGTTCAAACCAAGAAGTGATAAGTGAAACACAAAAAGTTGCACATAATACAGTTGATGAAGTAGAAAGCCATGTATATGATTGGGATAGAATAAAAAAAGCAATAGAACAAAATAACAATTTAAGCGACGAAGAAAAAGATTTTTTGTACAATTTAAAGTTTGTATTTGATGCACATCATGATTATATGGATTTAAAACTAATTGAACAGAGATTAAGAACTTTTACTATTGATTATAAAGATGAAATATATAGAGACCAAAGCGGATATCTTATAGGTGGAGGATGGAGCTCTGTGGATAATAGTATAACATTATGGCCTACAGCTGAATTATATAATTCTGGCGAAAAACATACGTTTAAAACTACAGATAAAGAGTCATTAATACATGAAATTTTACATATGTTTAAAGGAGAAGAAAAAAATTGCTCTAAATTATATGAACCTAGTACTGAGTATGAAGCGCGTAATATTTTTGAAATATTGATAGACAAAAAAATAATTGAAAAGAAAAATAAAAGAGATATAGATGATGAGAGAATTAGATATGGAAATGGGTATGATAGTGTATTGCCGGTTTACTATATATTAACTAAGTTTATGACAAATGAAGAAATATTAAAATTCCAATATACAGGCAATATGGAACACATAGCACAAGCATTGACTAGGTATGGAACAGAAGAAGAAGCTTATGAGTTATTAACTAAAATTAAAACTACAGATTTTGATGATCTTGGTGACGAAGAAAATGGAGAAAATAAAAGAGAGGTATATAAAAAACTAAATGACTACTATATAAAAGCAAATGGAAAAAATATATATGATGATTTGGAAATGGCGGCAATTATAGATAGTGCAAGTTTAGAATGGAATTTTTATGATGATGAAATTATGCTTAAAAGTATAGATTCATTTAAGGAAACAATAAAAAATGAATTTATAAAAAATGGAATAATTACTAGTGAAGATAATGTAGGTATAGTAATTAATTTATTTGATTTTAATTATAATAATGATTTGTTTTTTGGAAATTATAGAGAAGGCATTACTATTTATCCAGAACTTATAATAAGAAATGGAGAAAATAAAGAATATAAATTTTTGGCAGTACAACTTACAGAAGAAATGCAGCAAGAATTTGAAGAAATATATCAAAGAAAGATAAAAGATATGGAAATAGATAGATAAATAATTTTTTATAATGGTGACTTGTAAAAGTAAAATCCAAAAGAAAAACTAAATTCCAAATGTAAGAGAAATGTCCATTTTTGGGCATTTCTTTTTGAAAATGTAGTGTTACAATTGATGTGAAACAAAATTAGGTATAGAAAAATAGTG
>CAMMZC010000013.1 GCA_946529215.1 uncultured Clostridia bacterium | reverse complement strand
ATGTTGTTTTTCCATCTTTTAAAGTTACTGCTGGAGTTTGTGCTTTTTCATTATACGTTAATGTTGTAGCACTTAATTTTGTACTTACTTTTGCAATATTTGTTTTGGTCAAAGTTGTTGATGTTGGTTTTGATGTTGGTGTTTGCGTTGTTGGTTTTGATGCAGGTGTAGATGTAGTTGTAGTTGTTGTTGATTTTGATTCAGTAACTGTTACTTGGCATGTTTTATATATTCCATTTGGTAATTCTGCTTTTATTATTGCAATTCCAGTTTTCTTGGCAGTTACATATCCAATTCCATCAACTGTCGCAATACTTTCATCTGAAGAACTCCATATTATTTTATTATTTGTTGCATTTTTTGGAGTAACATCTGCTTTTAACTGTATTGTTTTTCCTTTTTGTAGTGTAACTTTTGTATTACTTAATGTAATTTCTGTTGCAGATACAGTCCATTTTGATTCTAAGTATGTTATCCATGTTGGATGTCTTTGTGCTATTTCCTGTACTTGTGTTGCAGATATATATTCTATTATTCTTAATGTATCTCTAGAATCTATTACATTATCTTGATTTATATCAGCATAAATAAGCTCATCATTTGTTAGAATCCACTCAGGATGATTTTGTCTGATTTTTGGTATAGCTGAAGCTGCAATATGTTCTAGAATTCTCATTGTGTCATTTGGGTCTATTTCTCCATTTCTGCTAATGTCACCTATTTTTATTATATTTTCAGCTGCGTTTTCTATTTTTGGTATAATACAAAAAAACATAGCTATTATTATGATTGGGATTATTATTTTCTTAATTTTTTTCATAATCCTTCCTCCTTCCATAATCTTTTGATACACTTATATTATACCATATTTTAGTAAAACAGTCAATTTTTTATGTAATCTATATATTTGTAATGTAAAACTTCAAAGTTTCATAATGTTCCCTATACAAAAAAATCACATATTTAAAATATGTGATTTTTTATTGTATATTTAATCTTTTATATCTAATATATAAAAATATTGCTAATCCACTAAATAAAAATATTCCTGTAATTATAATTATATTTTCCATATCTCCTGAATAAGGTAATGATAATTTACTATTATTTGATTTACTAGTTGATTTTTGGTTAGAAGTATTTTTATTTTCAGAAGAAGATTTATTGTTTGCACTTTTATTTTCTGATGAAGTATTATTTTTACTCTCTGATGAAGTTTTGCTTGAATTATTATCATTAGATGAATCTTTATTTGTAGAATTATTTACAATGTTATTTCCCTGATTAGCTGAATTATTGTTATTTGTTGGTTCAGTTTTAGTGTTTAAATCAGATTGTACTTTTATATTTAAAATAGACTCTGCAAGTGGA
Organism: uncultured Clostridia bacterium; assembly: GCA_946529215.1. GTDB lineage: Bacteria > Bacillota > Clostridia > TANB77 > CAG-508 > CAG-269. Next base: position 39,686 of record CAMMZC010000013.1, on the reverse strand, counting down.
ACTATATTTTTATCTTCTGCTGTAACTCTTATATTTTTAATTTTAGTTTGATAAGTACCATCTGCCACTCCAACTTTAGTTGTATAAATAATTCTCGCAAGTATTTCATCTGTATTCCATGATTCAGAATTATTTAAAGAGATTGTAATATATCCGTCTCTATTTATTAGAGTCCATTTATCCTCATTGTAGTTTCTTATTTTACATTCAAATTTGCTTGAATCATAATCTCCTATATAAAACTCAACCATTTTTAATCCATTTCCTGCATTTATATTTGCTAACTTTACTTCATATGTTATTTCTTCTCCAGGTTTAACACTATTCTTGTCTGGAGTAAAAATAAAATTACATGAATAATTTATGTTTTCAACAGGAATTAAAATATTTCCATATTCACTTGTATATGTAGAATTATCGCCTTTTGTAACTCTTATTTTTTTTATAGGTACATTATATGTATTATTTTCAATTCCAGTTTTTGGAATATAAATAATATTTGCTAACACGGTATCTGTTTTCCATACCTCTTCAGCATTCTGTGAAGTTATAGTAATATATCCGTCTTTATTTATAAGCGAAAACTTATCTTGGTCATAGTTTCTAATTTGGCAATCAAATTTGCTAGAATCATAATCTCCCAAATAAAATTCAACCATATTTATTCCACTACTTGCTGTCACATTTGAAATTTTAACTGCATAAGAAATTTCTTCTCCTGGTTTTACTCTAGTTTTTTCAGAGGTAAATGATAATGAAAAATCATCACCTTTTAAAGTTCCAAACCAACCACCATCATCGTAAACAGTACCTTTAACCCATCCGTTCATCAACTGCATTTACACAACCACACATTATGTAAAATAACATCAATATAACTATAAAAAGTATTTTAAAAACTTTTGCTTTCATATTTTTTCTCCTATGCCATTATTATTTTCGTTTTAATCAACTTGTATGTTAATCTCACTATCTCCAGCTCCAAATACTTGGTCATCTTCTGAAGTGAATTTTATTTTTTCAAAATTCACTTTGTAACTATTTTTAGTTACATTTGCTTTAGCAGTAAATACTATTTTTGCTATTACTTGATCTTCAGCATTTACATTTTCATTTTTTATCATAGTAAGATATCCTTCTAAAAATCCAGCCTTTGACCAATTTGATTCTTCGTTGCTTTTTACAGTACAATCAAATAAATTAGAATCATAATTTATATAAGTTTCAAATGCTTTTATTCCATTTCCTGCATTCATATTTGACACTGTCAATTCATATTCAATAGATTCTCCTGGTTTTATGCTTTCTTTACTTGCATTAATTGATAAATCACATGAATAATTACTATTTGTAGTTGTAATTGTTGGAGTTTCTACATTATTATTATCACTGTTATAGAAATGCTCCACCATACTATTATACTTATTCCTAGATTTAAAATAAGCATACCATGATACTATATTTAGTGCAATAGCTAGAACTAAAATCAATATCAATGCTCCATAAATTCCTACATTTTTCTTTTGAATTCTTATAACTCCTTCTTCTGGTGCTCTTCTGTCACCTTTTCTTCTGTCTCCCATTTTTCATTCCTCCATTTTTATTATTTTTTCATTTTTATTATATAGTTTTATAAGATAAAAATCAAGTCTTTTTTTAGATTTTTTTTTGGAAATTTGTAACAAGATTGTATATTCCTTATTTTAAAGGCATCTACAATATTTAAAAATATTCCTCTATAATTTCTTTATAATTTGTTACCAACTTTGCTCCTTGTTTTAATAGTTCATTTGTACCCATTGAATTTGTAGAATCTATATTTCCTGGAATGGCAAAAACATCTCTTCCTTGTTCTAATGCATAATCCACTGTAATCATTGTTCCACTTTTAGGTTTAGCTTCTATAACTAAAACACCATTACATAATCCACTTATTATTCTATTCCTTGCAGGAAAATTTTCTCTATTTGGACCTGTTCCTAATGGATACTCTGAAATAATACATCCACCTGATTTTATAATATTTTCTGCAAGTTTAATATTTTCTGTTGGAAAAATTGTATCCAATCCATTTCCCAAAACAGCAATAGTTTTTCCAAGATTACCATTATATTCTATAATATTTTGTTTATAAGCTCGATCAACATTTATTTTATCTTTTAATACATTTAACACTCCTATATGTGCATAAGAGTCTATACCTCTAGCCAATCCACTTACAATATTCACTTTACTACTAGCCAACTTATATGCAAAATCTTTTGCAACACTTTTTCCATATTCTGTTGCATCTCTACTTCCAACTATTGCAATACCTACATTATTTAAAATTTCTTTTTTTCCTATTATATATATACAAAGAGGCGGATTGTAAATATCTTTTAATAATTTAGGATATTCTTTATCTTCTATAAAAATTATATCTATAGAATGCTTTTTCATATATTCTAAATGCCTTTTTACATCTACTTTTATTTGTTTATTAGAGATAACCTTTGAAAACTTTGTTCCAATTCCTTCAATTTTTACAAGTTCACTCTCTGAAGCGTTCCACAAATTTGCTTTTGAACCAAATACTTTAATTAATTTTTGATATCTTTTTATTCCTAAATTTTTTATGAGTGAAATCCAAACTTTAAATTCTTTTTCAAATGTGTAACTTTTATTTATATCTTGAGTCATCGCATAAAAAAAAGAGGTTGCTTTATTATTTTTTATTTGTCTTGACATTTTAATTCCTTTCTATAATAGCCCCTTTATTATAATAACATCTTTTTTTAAAAAAATCAATATTTTACCAAAATTTTACAAATTCTATTATTACGTAAAGTAAAAGTGATTTTTATTAGAAATATTGATTTATAAAGATTTTGCGAATAAACTAACTAAATATATCCATATATATGTCATAAAAAAAGCTCTTCATCATATATATTAAATGTGAGGTATATTATGTTAGTGTTAAATGGAAAAAAATTAAAATATGGTGTTGTAGGGTTGTTTGCAGTATTTATGGTTATTGCAGTAACTTTAAGTTTACGAGAAAAAAAAACAGGTTACATTGAAACCGTAAGTCTACCTACATCTGGGAAAGTAGTTGTAGTTGATGCAGGTCATGGGATTCCAGATGAAGGAGCAGAAGTTGGAGATGGTACGACTGAAGCTCAAACTAATTTAAAGATTGCACTAAAACTCCAAAATTTATTAGAGCAAAGCGGATGTACAGTCATCTTAACTCGCTCAGATGAAAATGGAATATATGATTTAGATAGTAAAACTTTAAAACAAAAAAAAATATCTGATATTAGAAATAGAGTAAAAATCGGAAATGAATCATCCGCAGATATTTTTGTTTCTATACACTTGAATAAAATTCCACAGCAACAATATGATGGCTGGCAAACTTTTTATAATAAAAACAGTAAACAGGGTCAAAAACTTGCCAAACAGATTCAAGCTAATCTTAATGAATCAATTCAAAAAGAAAATAAAAGAATTCCAGCTAAAATAGAAAACATTTATATTATAAATAATGTAGAAATTCCAACAACAATTGTAGAATGCGGTTTTTTATCTAATCCACAAGAAAAAGAACAATTACTTACTGATAGCTATCAAAATAGACTTGCTTGGGGTATATATAATGGAATAATTGATTATTTTTATGAATAAAATTCAAAAAAGATCCGTAAATCTCTTATGAGACACGGATCTTTTTTTATTAATCTTTCCCATTTATCTTAAATAACTTAAATATTTCTACAATTACTATAGGTGCAAATACTAATGCTACAGTCTCTACAATATTATCCATCGGTAATACTGGAATGCTAAATATAGTTCTTAATGCTGGTACAAGTAAAATCACAAACATAAATGCTGCAGATAATGCAATTGCACCAAGTAATATTTTATTATTAAATACATTTTGCTTAAATATAGATTTTTTGTTATCTCTAATATTAAATACATGTACAAGTTCTGATAATGCTAAAACTATAAATGCCATTGTTTGTCCAACTTCAATTTTGCTTTGATCAAGTGTAAGTGTGCCAATTGGTTCTGTTGTTGTTTTTAGTCCTATTATAAATGCAATTAAAGTTAATAATCCTATCATTACTCCTTGATATACAATTCTAAAAGTCATACCTTTTGTAAATATCCCTTTAGACTGTTTTAACGGTTTTCTGTTCATTATGTCTGTATTAGCTGGATCAAATGCTAAAGCTAATGCTGGAAGTGAATCTGTAACTAAGTTTACCCACAATATGTGTATTGGAAGCAAAATTTGAAGTGCTCCTGCATTTTCTATTCCGCATATTTTTGCAATAATGCCAGAAAATAGAGTTGCTAAGAATAATACTACAACTTCTCCTATATTGCTTGAAAGTAAGAATTGGATTACTTTTAAAATATTGTCATATATTCTTCTTCCTTCTTCTACTGCTGAAACTACAGTTGCAAAATTGTCATCTACTAAAATTACATCTGCCGCTTCTTTGGCAACATCTGTCCCTACTTTCCCCATTGCACAACCTATATCTGCTGTTTTTAAAGCTGGACTATCATTTACTCCATCACCTGTCATTGCAACTATTTCTCCATTTTTTTGCCATGCTTTGACAATTCTAACCTTATGTTCTGGAGAAACTCTTGCATAAACTGAGTAATTTCTTATATTTTTTTCTAAATCTTCATCAGATATTTTATCAAGCTCTGCTCCTGTTATAGCTTCGCTTTCATTTTCTAATATTCCAAGTCTTTTTGCTATTGCTGTTGCAGTAATTTTGTGATCTCCTGTAATCATTACAGTTTTTATTCCTGCTGTTTTACATTTATCTACCGCAAGTTTTGCTTCTTCTCTTGGAGGGTCAATCATTCCATACATTCCAACATAAGTCAAATTATTTTCCATTTCTTCTTTTGAAGGTTTATAATCTAATTCTTTATATCCAAATGCTAAAACTCTAAGTGCATCTTTTGCCATTTTTTCATTTGTATCTGTAATTATTGATATAAATGATTTTAAATCATTTTCTATTTTTCCATGATCTATATATGATGTGCAAATATTTAAAAGTTCATCTACTCCACCTTTTGTGAAAACTATATATTTGTCTCCTCTTTTATGAACTGTTGTCATCAATTTTCTTTCTGAATCAAATGGAATTTCATCAACTCTTGGAAGTTCATCGTAAACATTTTGCGTAAATCCCATTTTAAGCGCAATATCAACTAAAGCCGTTTCTGTAGGATCACCTGTAAGTGAACCATCATCTGCTATTTTTGTATCATTACAAACCATTCCATTATATACTAAAAGTTGTACTTCTTGGTTATCTTTATTATATTTCATAAAATCAGAATTTTCGTCTAAATTACTAACATCATAAACTGTGTGGTTTACAAAAACTTTTTGAACTGTCATTTTGTTTTGAGTAAGTGTTCCTGTTTTATCTGAACATATAACACTACTACTTCCAAGTGTTTCAACTGCTGGAAGCCTTTTTACAATAGCATTTCTTTTAACCATTTTTTGAACACCTATTGCTAAAACAATTGTTGAAACTGCAGCCAAACCTTCAGGAATTGCTGCAACAGCAAGACTTACAGCTGTCATAAACATAGAAATAACTTCTCTTCCTTGTATTATTCCTATAATAAATATTATTACACAAATTGCAAGTGCAACTAATCCTAAAGTTTTTCCAAGTCCATTTAATTTTTTTTGAAGAGGAGTCTCTTGCTCTTCTGTTCCACTTAACATTTTTGCAATTTTGCCAACTTCTGTATTCATTCCTGTTTCTACAACAATTCCTTTTCCTCTACCATAAGTTACTAAACTAGAAGAAAATAGCATATTTGCTCTATCTCCAATTGGTAATTCTTCTTCATTTATAACACTTGCTTGTTTTTCTACAGGAACTGATTCCCCTGTAAGGGAAGCTTCTTGTGATTTCAAATTTACTGCTTCAAAAATTCTTAAATCTGCAGGAATAAAATCTCCTGTATCTAATACAACTACATCGCCTTGGACCAACTCTCTTGCAGGAATTGTTTGAATATTTCCATCTCTTATAACTTTAGCCTCATGACCACTTAGTTTTTGAAGAGCCTCCAAAGACTTCTCTGCTTTAGCTTCTTGTGCTACTCCAATTATTGCATTTGCAATTACTACTATTAAAATAATAATTGTATCTATAATTCCTTCTCCTTGAGCAACTCCTACAATTCCAGAAACTATAGCTGCAATAATCAAAACTATTATCATAAAATCTTTAAATTGTTCTAAAAATTTAACAAATAAAGACTTTTTCTTAGCTTGTTGTAATTCATTAAATCCACTTTCTTCTTGCCTTTTTTTAGCCTCAGTAGTAGAAAGACCATTATTCATACTAGTCTGAAAATGTTCTTCCACTTCTATATCTGTTTTATTAAACCACTTTTCCATCAGAACCTCCATTTTTAAATACTACTAATTTGCTAAGTACAAAATTAGCTATTATTACGATGATATTTGAAATTATCTTCATTAAAATACTATTCCATCCAAATTTATCAACAGTAATAAACATTATTGCTTGGTCTAAAATAAGTGTAGCTATCCTGCTTGCGAAAAATCTTATAATCTCTATAAAAATTTCTTTTTTGGTATTAGCTTTTGAATTGAAAACACTTTTTCTGTTTGTTAAATATGCTACAACTACTGATAATATCCACGCTATTGTATTACTAATTAAATTTGGAATCCTTAAAATATTGTAACATATAGCATATGTTACAATATTTATTATAGTTGTTAATACCCCAAATATTAAATATCTCATTACAGAAATATGGAATCTATATAAATCTGCTATTTTTTTCAAATGTATTTTTTCTAATATGTTTAAGCAAAAATTTTCAATTTTTTCTATCATTTAAAATCTAACCCCTTTTATCGGCTTTATACATTCTCTTCTTCTTTTGATTTTGAAATATTTTTTAATATTTCTGTTTGATTTAGCATTATCTCAAATAATTGTCTATGTTTTTTCACTATTAATTGTAGCGTAATTCCCACAGCATATAGTAATAATGAAATCACAAACAATATACTTGCAACTATTAATGTAGGAAATTTTGGAACTAGTCCTGTTTGAAAATATTCAACAAAGACTGGTGTTGCCATTATTCCAGAGATTATTAAAACAATTGTTGCAATTAAATTAAAAAATATTGTTGGCTTATATTCTTTAAATAAAGTAGCTATAGTCTTTACAACTTTTATTCCATCACTTATTGTATTTAATTTTGATACACTACCTGCAGGTCTATCTCTATATTGTACTGGTATTTCCTTTAGTGTAAAATTCTTATCTATAGCATGTATTGTCATTTCTGTTTCTATTTCAAATCCTTTTGACAAAATAGGAAATGTTTTTGCAAAATTATAACTAAATGCTCTATAACCTGTCATAATGTCCACTATTTTACTTTTAAATATTTTGTTAATTAAATTTCGAACAAGTTTATTTCCAAAATTGTGAAATAGTCTTTTATTTTCTGTAAAGTATGTAGAAGAAAGTCTATCTCCTATTACCATATCTACATTATTTTCTAAGACATAATTACACATCTCTCTTGCATTTTCTGCTGGATATGTATCATCTCCATCTACCATTAGATAACAGTCAGCATCAATTTCTCTAAACATAGTTCTAATTACATTTCCTTTGCCTTGCTTAGTTTCGTATCTTACTATAGCACCTGCTTTTCTTGCTATTTCATCTGTTTTATCTGAAGAATTATTGTCATATACATATATATCTGCTTCTGGTAATGCTTCTTTGTAATCTTTTACTACTTTTTCTATTGTTAAACTTTCATTATAACATGGTATTATTACTGCAATTTTTTGGTTCATCTAAAAATTCCTCCTTGTCTTTACTTATTATATCAAGAAAAATACTAATAATCAATGGTATTGCAAAAATATTTGGCAATGAATATCTAAAATATGCATTTACAGGTGATATTAAACAAACTAATACCGTAACTAAAGATGGCAAAATGAATACAATTTCTTTATATTTTTTTATATATAGTAAATAACATATTATTAATAATATAATCCAATTATTTATAGCTAGATTGGTAACCCAACTAATTACAGGTATTTTTTTACTTATATTTAAATATTCTTTAATTGCTTTTCTACCATTTATCATTTTATTATATGAATATTTAAAATCACCGTTTTTATTGATTTTTTCGTCACATTTTTCTATATATTTGGCTGTGTATTCTACCGTTTTCTCTTCTAAATAGAAATATCCGTAGTAATTATTTATAAAAGATTCAAAATAAACATTTGGATGCTTAAAAAATTGTTTAAACCATATTTTGAAATAGTTTTTTAAATCTTCACTTGTTGCATCTTTATTAAATTCATTTTTTACAGCATCAGAACGTTCTGGTACATATCTAGTTGCCAATGTTTTGTAGTTTAATAGCTTATCTATAACTTCTTTTTCTTCATCTGTTATTTCTTTATCATATTGTTTAACATATCTTGCTGTCTGTTGTAATGGAACTGAGAGCATCTCTCTAACTCCAGTATTTGGTATTTTACATATTGGTAAAAGAACTTTTAAAAATAGCTCATAAAATATAAAAACAAATACTGTAATAAATAATATTCTTTTTCTGTTAACCTTATTGAAAATAGCTACAAAAGGTAAAGACAAAATAATCGAATATAATCCATTATTTCTTAATAAACAAACAAGTATGCTAATTGTAATTATTGATGCCACTTTCCAATTTGACATCTTTTTATTGTTATAGTTTTTTATAATTTTGTACAATTGACAAATATAAATAATTAATACACTTGTATATGGTACATCTTTAGTTATTTCCATTGCATAAAAAGGAAATATTGGAAATAATGCAAACAACAATAAAGTTGCTACTCTAATATAATTGTTAGTCTTTAATTTCTTCATAAAATTGATAATATATGCAAAAGATACTGCTAAAGTAATCAATTGTAAAAATGTATATATAAATATCCCAAAATTATCATTAATTAACTTTCTTCCTATATTTAAACACGTACCTAAAATAAAGGTATGTAAAACAGGATGATGATTCGTTATTTTAACATTTTCATCTAGAAGTTTTACCGAATTTGTAGAAGTAGTATCAGATATTTCCATTCCAAAATATTGTTTAATTTGATTACTAGAATCTGACATTAAAACTCCTGGATAAAATAATATTACATATGGTAACCAACAAAGTAAAATTATAACTAATGGTACCAAAAAAGAGTGCTTTTCAAAAATAAAATTAAATATTTTATTATTTGAAGCTTTATATTTTATTTTTGGAATTATGTATTCAAAAAGACAATCTATAATAAGTTTAAATATAATAAAATAACTTATTGCAACAATTATTGCTTTAAAAAATTGAAATTTACCACCGAAAATCAAGTTCCAGCTATTAGTTTTAGAATAACTATATCCCAAAACTGTAAATGCTGAAAATAATAAAGCAAGTATATTTTTAAATATATCCTTTTCCTTACTTTTTCTTATATAAAGTAATAAATATGTAAATCCAAAAATGACCATAGAATAAAAAGTATTTTTATTAAAAGATTTCTCAAGCTTTATTAATAATTTTAATATTTTATTTGTATTGCTAGATATTCCTAGTTGTGCGTCCTTAAAAATATTTAAAGATAGTGATAACCCAATTGCCACAAATAAAGCTATAAAAAAATATTTTACATTTTTATTTTTTATAAATGCTGTTTTCTTCATATAAAATTTCATCCCTTTCTCACTATGCATGATTATATAATCAAAAAAGAAGATTATTCTAGATCTTAGAATAATCCCCCTTATTAATTTTATAATTATTCAGCTGATCCTTCTGCTTCTTCTGGAGCATTGTAAGCTTCTAAAATAGCATTTTGAATCTTTTCTCTTGTTTCTGGATTAATTGGATGAGCTATATCTTTGAATTCTCCGTTTGGAGTTTTTCTGCTAGGCATAGCAATGAATAATCCATTTTGGCTTTCGATAACTTTGATATCATGAACTGCGAATTCATTATCGAATGTTATAGAAGCAACAGCCTTCATTCTGTTTTCTGAATTTACCTTTCTTAAACGTACATCTGTAATTTGCATATTAAGCACCTCTTTCTTTTAGTTAAAATATTTTTTGTACATACTTTTGTTTTATGTACTAATATTATTATTCTTCATTAAAAAACAAAATCCCTCTTTTTTTTCATATTTTTTAAAAATAATTTTTTTAATTTGTCGTAGTATATTTTTAATATTATAAAAAGCTAATATTCTTCTATTTTTACATCTTTTCCATCAAATGCAAAAACCATTTTTGTAATATTTGTATATCCTCTTTCTCTTAAAGAAGTTTCATATTGTTTATCTTCTATCTGCTTTTTAGCATTTGCAATTGTTTCTTCTATGTCTTTTTCTTTATCCTCTTTAAAAACTTTAAATTCCATTATAAAACTATTTGCATTTTTATCTTTTGGCTCTAACATTATGTCATATCTTCCCATTCCTGATTCTCTGTTAGAATTTACAACATAAGTGTCTTTAAGTGATACTAGCATTCCTAATACAAATGCGTGATAAAAGTTTTCTGCTGTATCTTTTCCTACATCCATAAAGCTAAACATTTGCATTACAAGAATTTTAAATTTTTCTTTAAATTCTTCTAAGTTAAGTGTTACTAAGTCTTTCATTATACTATTTAAGTCATTTCCTATAACTTTGTTTGAGAACCAATCTCTTATTATTTGAGAAAATAATATTCTTATTTCATTATTTACAATTTTTACTTTATATATGTTTTCTGCTAAATCGACTACTTCTGTTACTTTTAAATATCCTGTGCCAACAAGTAATCCCCAAATATTGTCTTCATTGTTTTCTATTCCTACTATTATTGTTTCAAGATTAATTTTTGCTTCTATTGCCTCACCTTTCATTAGTCTTTCTATTCTTTCTTTTACGCTACTTGATTTTGTTAAAATTAATTTTATCAAGTCATTTGAGCTTGTATTTACCCAATATGGTACTAATTCTCTTTGTTTTAAATATTTTAATATGCTCCATGGGTTATATATTCCTTCTGTTTTTCCTATTTTGTAGCCATCATACCATTTTTTTATTTCTTCTACATTTTCTTTTATCTCAAAATCTGCTAAAACTTTATCTATTTCTTCTGATGTTATTCCAAAATCTTCACTAAATTCGTCATCTAAAACTGTGTATACATCAAAATTGTTAGCTCCACTAAAAATACTTTCTTTAGCTACTCTCGAAACACCTGTTAGAACTGTTTTTTCCATATATTGATTATCTTTAAATGTTATTCCATAAAATGTTCTAAAAAATTTAATTGCATCATCATAAAAGCCTTTTACATAAGCATTTTGCAATGGAACATCATATTCGTCTATTATGATATATACAGGTTTTTCGTGTTCTACATAAAGCATTCGAGATAATAGTTTTATAGCCTCTTGTAATTGAGGTTTATTTGCTTTCAAATTTAATATAGAATTAAACCTCTCTTTTTCTATATCTAATATTTTTTCACTTTTTAAAAGTTGTAGATGTTCCATAAATAGTTCTATAAGCTGTGTTTGAAAAAAGTATAACATTTCTTCAAAATTATCTCCTTGAACATCTTTCATTGTTAGATATATAACTGGATATGCTCCTAATTTTTCTGTATAAAATTCACTTTGTTCCATTATTTTTAAACCTTCAAAAAGTTTACGAGAATCTTTTTGATTACAATCTAGAAAATGTCTTAACATACTCATATTTAATGTTTTTCCAAATCTTCTTGGACGTGTTATTAATGCTATTTTACTACTATTATCTAATATGTGTTTTATAAATAATGATTTATCTATATAATAAAGGTCTTTGGATCTTAAAATTTTGAAATCACTTTCACCTATTCCTATTCCTTGCATTGCACATTCCTCCTCTTTGATTTTATTATATACCTAATGTGAATTTTTAAGCAATCTATATCAAATACTTTTCTCTTTTTTGTAAATTTATTTTACACTAGAAATAGAAAAAATGCAAGGAAATTCTTGCATTTTTTTAGTTTCACCTAGATAATGTTTCAAGCTTTTGCGGTTAATCACATTAAATCTATATTACAAAATTGTTATATTTTCAATCCTCACTTTTTCTCCACCCAAAATCTCTTCAAATACTTTAAAAATTTCTTCTGTGCAATAAATCGCTCCACATGGCATAGTTTTCTCTCCGTCTTTAATTTGAACTTTAATATTGTTCATTTCTCCATTAAAGTATTTTATAGCTCCTCTAAGTTTTACCTTTGTTTCTTCTGTAGCTCCTGTAATGTCAAGTGATAAAACTTTTGATTTCTTCTCAGCAAAATCAGTTATTTCATTTGCAATTATTGCAGTTTTTTCACCATCTCTTATACTAAGTCTTCCTTTTACAAGAACAATATTTTCTTCCATTAAGCTAGATTGCGATTTTAGATATGTGTTTTCAAATGTAAGAATTTCTGCTGTTCCATACAAATCTTCTATTGTAACAAATGCCATTATTTTGTTTGTTTTTGTGAATTTTTTCTTTATTTTTGTAATTATTCCTGCATAAGTAACTTCTTGCCCATCTTTGAATTTACTTTCTTTTGCATTTTGCATTTGACTTGCAATGCTAGATAGTGCTTCTGGATCTTCTAAATCCTGTTCTTCTACATTTGCCATTTGACTATCTATTTGCGCCAAATCCTTTGTGCTAATATTTGTTTGCCTTTCAATTTGTTCTTTTAATTTTTCTAATGGATGACCTGATAAATATATTCCTAGCATTTCTTTTTCTAAAGATAAAAGTTCTCTTTCTGATAACTCTTCTTGCTCATTAAATATATATTTAAATTCATTCATATCGCTCTTTTCTTCGTCATCACCTGTTGTTAAATCAAACATTGAAAATTGTCCTTGCATTCCCTTTTTCTTGCTACTTTGAATTATGTCTATTATATTTTCAAAAGAAGCTAAAAGTGTTGCTCTTGTTTGTTCAAATTCGTCAAATACTCCTGCTTTTATCAAACTCTCTATGCATTTTTTATTAACTGCTTCATCAGAAATTCTTTCACAAAAATCTGTAAAACTTTTGTATTCTCCGTTTTTTTCACGTTCTGCAATTATTGCTTCTACAGGTGCAATTCCAACATTTTTTATACTTCCTAAACCAAATCTAATATTTGCGTTATTTAAATCTTTTTCTTCTATGTTACTTTTTTCGTCAAAGCCAGCCTTTTTCTCAACCGTAAATTTCAAAAAGCTCTTATTTATATCAGGTTTCAAAATTTGTATTCCTAAATCATGGCATTCATCTATATAAATTGGAACTCTGTCTAAATTTCCTAAATAACTATTAAGCATTGCTGACATAAATTCTGGTGTATAATATTTTTTTAAATATGCTGTTCTATATGCTACAACTGCATAACATGCTGCATGAGATTTGTTAAATGCATATTTTGCAAATTCTGCCATTTCATCAAAAATTTTATTTGCAGATTCGGCATCAATACCATTTCTTACGCAACCAGGAACTACTACATTTCCTTGCTCATCAACTTGTCCATTTATAAAAATTTCTCTTTCTTTTGCCATTACGTCAAGTTTTTTCTTTCCCATTGCACGACGTACCAAGTCTGCTCTACCTAAAGAATATCCTGCTAAGTCTCTAACTATTTGCATAACTTGTTCTTGATAAACCATACAACCATAAGTTACATTTAAAATCGGCTCTAAGCTTGGATGAGTATATTCATATTTTCCTGTAACTTTTCCTCTAATATATCTTGGAATTTGATCCATAGGCCCCGGTCTATAAAGTGAAACTCCTGCTATTAAATCTTCTAAGCAATCTGGCTTTAGTTCCATCATAAAGTTTGTCATACCTTGAGATTCAAATTGAAATATTCCACAGCTTTTTCCTTCTTGCCATAATTTATATACTTCTGGATCGTTCATTTCTTGGTCGAATTCCACAATTTCTCCTCTTGTGTGTTTAACTTCCTCTATTGTATTTTTTATAACAGACAAAGTACGAAGTCCTAAAAAGTCCATTTTAAGAAGTCCTAATTCTTCCAAAGTTGTCATTATAAATTGTGTAGAAATTTGCCCATCTCTTTCATAAAGTGGAACATATGTGTCTACAGGGTCTTTTGTAATTACCACTCCACATGCATGTGTAGAAGTATTTTTTGGCATTCCCTCTAATGCCATAGATACATTTAATAACTCTTTAACTTTAGAGTCTGTTTCATACAATGTGCGAAGCTCAACATTTTCTTCTAATGCTTTTTTAATTGTAATATGAATCTCATTTGGAATCATTTTTGCAATTTTATCTGTTTCTTGAAGTGATACATCTAAGGCTCTTCCCACATTTCTAATCGCATTTTTTGCAGCTAAAGTTCCAAATGTAATAATCTGAGAAACATGGTCGTGCCCATATTTTTTTGAAACATAATCTATAACTTCTTGTCTTTGCTCATCACTAAAGTCAACGTCAAAATCAGGCATACTAATTCTTTCAGGGTTTAAAAATCTTTCAAAAAGCAAATTGTATTTCATAGGGTCAATGTCTGTAATTCCAATTGCATACGCAAGTATTGAACCTGCTCCTGAACCTCTTCCTGGTCCTACTGGAATTCCATGCTCTTTTGCATAGTGTATAAAATCCCAAACAATTAGATAATAATCTACATATCCCATTTTTTTGATTATTCCAATTTCATATTCTGCTCTATCTAAAATTTCTTTGGTTGGATTTTCACCATATCTTTCCTTTATTCCATCATCACAAAGTTTTTTCAAAAAATCATAATGTGTTTCAAATTCAGGTGGTACATCATAATTTGGGAGTATTGTATGTCCAAATTCAAATTCCACATTACACTTTTCTGCAATTTTTACTGTATTTTCTATTGCGTCTGGAAATGCCTTAAAATACTCTATCATCTCTTCTGGTGATTTGATATATAGCTCTTCTGTTTCAAACCTCATTCTGTCAGGATCACTCATTCGCTTTCCTGTTTGAATACAAAGCAAAACCTCATGATTATATGCATCTTCTCTTTTTAAATAATGTGCATCATTTGTTGCAACTAGTGGAATATCAAGTTTTCTTGCAAGTTTAACAAGTCTTTGATTTGCAAGAACTTGCTCTGCTATTCCATTATTTTGAATCTCTATATAATAATCTTCTCCAAAAACATTTTTATGCCAATTTGCAATATCTTCCGCTTCTTCTTCTCTTCCATTTAAAAGTGCCTGATTTACAGCACCTGCTAAACACGCACTTAAACAAATTAGCCCTTCACTATATTTTTCTAAAACTTCATAATCTATTCTTGGTTTATAATAATATCCTTCTGTAAAACCTATAGAAACTAGCTTACTTAAATTTCTATATCCTTGCATATTTTTCGCAAGCAAAATAAGGTGATTGTATCTGTTGTCAACACCAGGCTTTTTGTCATGCCTAGTTCTACCACGTGGTGCAACATAAACCTCACACCCTATAATTGGCTTTACTCCTTCATTTTTGCAGGCTTTATAAAAATCAATTACACCATACATAACTCCATGGTCTGTAATTGCAATTGAATCCATTCTAAGCTCTTTTGCCCTTTTTGGAATGTCTTTTATACGATTTGCTCCATCTAGCAAACTAAATTCACTGTGAATATGTAGGTGCACAAAGTCTCCCATTTTTATTTTTCCTTTCTAGGTTACTTTTTGGGACAGAGAAAAAAAGTAACCTCATACTAAAACCTAATTAATAAAATTATTTTACTACACCCATAAGAAAAATGCAAGAAATATTCTTGCATTTTATCTACATTCTCTCATAAGTCACATATTCATATTTAAAATCATTTTCATTATCTTCAGGTCCTTGTTCCCTTTGTGTTGCCTTCCACTCTTGACTAGAAATTTCTGGAAAATACACATCTCCATCAAATTCTTTATCAATCTCTGTTACATACATTTTTTTTGCATAAGGCATAAGAAGTTTATACATTGTTGCACCACCTATAACAAAATTTTCTTCTTCTGAATTTATATATTTATCAAGCTTTGAGATGTCATCTAAAATTTCTACATTTTCATCATCAATATTCATTTCTGCATCATTACACAAAATTATATGATGTCTATTTGGCAAAACTCTTCCTAAAGATTCAAAAGTTTTTCTTCCCATTATTATATTATGACCTGTTGTAAATTTTTTAAATCTTTTTAAATCATCTGGTAAATGCCATAAAAGTTTATTATCTTTTCCAATTGCATTGTTTTTTGCAATCGCAACAATTATACTTAACATACGCTTTCTCCTCTCTTATATCATGTTCAGAATAGAATTTGTCTTTTAACGACGTCAAAAGGCAATTATGTTTTAAATCGCTACTGGTATTTTGCCTAAATTAATATCCTTATTATAATCATACCCTTGTATCTCAAAATCCTCAACTTTAAAGTCATAAAAATTCTTTGTGTCATTATGTATTACAAGTTTTGGAGATACATCCATAGGCTCTGCTTCTATAAGTTTTTCAATTAGAGGAACATGTCTATCATAAATATGACAATCCCCAATATTATGTGTTAAAGTTCCGACTTCAAGTCCTGCACATTGTGCGAACATACAAAGAAGAGCTGCATATTGCATTGTATTCCAGCCATTTGCTGCAAGCATATCTTGTGAACGTTGGTTTAAAATTAAATGTAATTTTCCACCTTTAACCAACCACTGTGTTCCATAAGCACATGGCTCTAAGTTCATATCTTTCAAATCTTCAAAATTAAAAATATTTGTCATTATTCTTCTACTTGAAGGATCATTTTTTAATAAATTTAAAACATAATCCACTTGGTCTAAATTTTGCATTCCTTGTTTTGTTTTAAAATCATATTTTTTTGCCATTTGATAGCCATAAGCTTTTCCTATTGTTCCGTCTTCTCCTGCCCATTGATCCCAAATATGAGAATTAAGATCATTTACATTGTTTGACTTTTTTTGCCAAATCCAAAGAATTTCATCAATTGCTCTTTTTACTGTGTTTGTATTGTTGCGTAATGTAATCATAGGAAATTCTTTTCCTACATCATATTTATTTGTTACACCTACAATTGATATGTAATTTGCCTCTGCTCCGTCTTGCCATCTTGTTCTTACATTTGTTCCTTCTGATGAATATCCATTTTTTAAAATATCTTTACATGTATCTATAAAATTTCTATCTGCTTCTGTCATTATAATTCCACCTTTCCATAAACTCCGCCACCACCAGAGTGAACTTTTGCTTCTCCGTGGCAGGCTTTATAAATATTATTTGCGATTTTTTCGCCTACAACCGCTTCTAAATCATCAATTCCTGCTTTATGTAATATGTTCATTTCTGTTTCAAAATTTCCTAATAGCTTGTCTATTGTTTTTCCTCCAACACCTGGAATAAATGTTAGTGGTACTTGATAGATGTATGGTGGTCTATTTGCTGGACTTTTTGTTTCTTTTTTGTCTTTTATAAGTTCTATTCTATCAAAAACTCCAAAAGTTATATTACTTCCACCACATCTTGGGCAAGTGGTTGCTGCTTGGTCAATTTCAATTGAGTCATTACAGTCCTCGCAAAAACTTCTATGATATTTTCCAAGTTTTGGGTCAAGTCCATAATTTGCAACAACTTTTCTTCCGTCTTCACCTTTTAATGCTTTTACTATTTCTTTAAAGCTTATATCTTCAACTTGCATTTTGTTATATTCTCTTGCTATTCGAGGAAGAGAATGTGCATCTGAATTTGTTACAAATGTTTTATTTTCTAGTTCTGAAATTTCATCTGCTAAAAATGTATCTGAACTAAGTCCTAATTCTACTGCAAAAATCTTATCATATTTTTCTTTAAAAACATTTTGCAATCTATCTACGCAATTTCCATAATAACTTTTATGTGGTGTAAAAATATGTGCTGGAATTAATATTCCATTATATTTTTCTACTATATCTATTAGTTCATATCCTGAAACATCTGACCTTTGGGTACTTAAAGTAATATTTTTTATATGTTTACTCATCTCGTTTGAAAATGCTTTTATATCTTTTAAATACGGAAAAAAGCATACATTATGCGCACTTCCTTGTTTTCCATTTCTTCCTTTTTCTGTGGTTTCTACTTCGCTTCCAAGTAATATGCAAACTTTGTCTTTGTAAATAATTCCGCCATCTTTAAGTTCATATGCATCTCCTGTTTTTAAGAATTTTTCTATATCTTCTATTACATAAGGTGACGCACAATCTATTATTCCAACTACATTTATGCCTTTCTTTTCTTCACATTCTTTTGCAATATTTGCAAAATTAAGACTCCTTGCTCCTGTTATTTTTACAGGCTTTCCATTTTCACTTCTTCCTATGTGTACATGTAAATCTGCAAATATTTCGTACATTTTATATCCTGCCTTTCTTTTATATAACAAATCGGTTGAGACGAATTTATTTATTTCAACCGATCTATTCTTAATAACTCTTCTTTTTGTTGTTTTTATCAAATAATAATAATTATTTTACTAAATAATCCATTATAAAAATTTTTTTAATCAAATCTGTAAGATGTGTCATGATTCATTATTCTTTCTGCAGCTTCTTTACTAAATAATGCTCTATTAGGATTATGTTTAATTATTTTTCTTGTATATCTATGTACTATTTGAATTTTATTTTTTGTATCTTGCGCTGTTTTTGTAACTTTACTTATACTGTTTTCTACTGGTGCGGTTTTTGTAACTTTATTTATTCTATTTTCTGTTGGTGTATTGTTTCTAATTCTACCTATATTACTTAATGTTTGTTCTGTTTCTGTCATTTTATTTAAAGTATTTGCTGTTTGTATTTTTTTAGTTGCCTCTAAATTAACAACATTTTTTGATTCTTCATTATTACTATAAAGAAACTTATCTGCCTCACGTTTTAATTCTATTTTCATTAATCTATCTATTTCTTTGCAATATTTATTTCCTAATTTTGCTATATAAGATTTTGCATCTTTTTCTCTTTCAGCTAAAAACACTAATTTTCTCAAAACAGGAACATCGACAATATCCCTTATCATTACATTTTCCATAAATTCAACAAATATTGTAAAATCTTTTAAATATCTATTAACTACATTTTTTAAATTTCTTTCTTTTAAAATAACCAGTGCTTCTTCAGGTGTAAATGCATCTCTTTCTGCTCTTTTTAAAATTAATCCAGTAAACTGATCTACTACTTCTATAATATCACTTTCTTTTTTTCTTTTTTTGATTCTGCTATATCTATTAATTCCTTCGCATATATTACAAAAATCTTTATCAAATCCAAGTGTCGCCAAATACTCTGCTCCATCTTTTGCATAGGTTTCCAATTTTCCAAGCTTTTGTGAATTGTCTACTCTTTTGCAATTACATAACAATACAGCAGTAATAACTCTATTCTTATCCACTCCCAAATCTATAAAATTCATAAAGAGTCTTGCTATCTCTGCTTTTAATACAATTGATTTATCAAAATATATTCCTGTTTTTTTTGCCATATAATATGCTATTATCATTTTTTGTATATAATCTTTTTCATTCAATATGTACATTGCAAAATCTTCCATTATGTTCCTCCTATGTATTTTTGAAATTCTATCTTAATTATATGTTATCTTAATTTTATTTTCAATAGTTTTTTTAAATTTTTTATCGAATTTTTTAAAAAAATGATGTAAATTGTCTTTACATCATTCCAAAATTTTTCATAATTTTTTTTCCTTGTTTCATAAATTTATTTTTACTTGTTTTTGACATCTCACTATATACCATCAATGCCCCCGCAGATATTACAGTTCCCCAAATAACACCTTTTATAAATTTCATCATTACTCCCTCCATATTCTTATTATATATTTAATTTTTTTCTTACTTTAACTATTTTTATTATTTGTTTTTTTGTCTTTATTATACTTGGAAAAAAATTTTTTTCTTATACTAGTAAAGATTTCAATTGTTGCAATTAAAAGTAAAAAAAATCCAAAATACTTTTTCAAATAATTTACTTCTAAATTCGTAGATATAAAAGCTCCTATCATTGCTCCACAAACACCTGAAATCATTATAATAAATGAAGATTTTATATTAATATTCTTATTTTTCAAATTCATTATAATAGAAACAATACAAGTGGGTATAAAAAAAATCAGATTAGCTCCTTGTGCAAAATGCTGATCTACTTTAGATAATGTTGTAAGTAAAAATATAAGTATTGTTCCTCCTCCGCATTCCTAAAGCACCTATAACCCCTGAAATTGTAGCATAAATTATATTTAACATTTCTATCATTCCCTTTAATTTTACAAATCAATTAAATTTCAGTTTAGAATAAATTTTATTCCAATATATACAATAAAAATAATAAACAGATTTTTTAATAATTTTTCATTTAATTTGTTTAAAAGTTTTGAGCCAATAAATCCTCCGATTATTCCTCCAATTACGCATTCAATAGCCAATGCAAAATTTATATAATTATTTTTTGCATAAAAAAAACATGTAGCAATTACCATTGCTAATACACACATAATTGAGGTTGCTCTTGCCTCTTTTTCATTATATTTTAAATAATAAATAAAAGCTGGAACCAATATCATTCCTCCACCAGTGGAGAATAAACCTGATACTATTCCAGCTGTAAACCCTATTATAATTTTTTTCAACATAGATTCTCCTACTTTTACTATAAAAAGCTTTTTATAAATTATCTTGCCGTACTATAAAATAGTTTAACCTAAGTTTTAAATTTTATACTTTATATTATATCTCTATTTATTTTCATAAGTTTCAAAAACATCTTTATTCTCGCCACAAACAGGGCAAACCCAATCTTTAGGCAAATCAGCAAATGCCGTATGTTTATGAATTCCAGCCTTTTCATTTCCATATTTTGGATCATAAATATATTTACAAACTGTACATTCATATTTTGTTTCTGAATTTGCTTGATTTTTTTTCATAATAAAATTTTTATACCCAACTGCAACTGCTGCAGCAACCATTAATAAAAATGATAATGCTTTCCAAATCCCACTATCAAATAAAATAATAGCAAACATTCCAAGTATTGCACTTGCTCCATATAAAATAAGTACTGCTTGTTTTTGTGTAAATCCTCTTTTTACCAATTTATGGTGAACATGCTCATTATCAGCTTTAAATATAGCTTTTATAGATTTTCCTTTTATTATTCTTCTAATTATAGCCCACATAACATCTAAAATAGGAAGTCCTAAAACTAATATTGGCAAAACAATTACTGCTATTGTATAAGTTTTTGCTACACCTAAAATTGAAATTACTGCTAACATAAAGCCTAAAAAATTTGATCCTGTATCACCTATAAAAGTTTTTGCAGGTGCAAAATTATATGGTAAAAATCCAACTAAAGCTCCAATTAATGATGATATAACAAGTACTGCTATCATTGGTGAATTATTTAATGAAAAGATTATTAAAAGTGAAATACATGAAATTAGTGAAATTCCTGATGAAAGTCCATCTAATCCATCCATTAAATTAATTGCATTTGTTATTCCAACTATCCAAATAATAGTTAAAAATATTGAAAATTCTCTATTTAATCCTATTTGAGCAATTGTAGAAATATTTATTGAATCTATTTGCAATCCAAATATTGTTACTACAGCTGCTGCTAGAATTTGTCCCAATAATTTTTGAAATGGTTTTAAATTTTTTGTATCATCTAAAATGCCTGTAATTGTGATAATTATAATTCCAATTAAAATTCCTATAAGTTTTTGGAAATATTGTTCTTGTCCAAAAATATCTACACTTCCTTCTATTGTTACAACAAATAGAAGATAAATTATAGAAATTATGAATCCTGAAATTACAGCTATTCCACCTAATTTTGGCATTTCATTTTTATGCATTCTTCTATTATCTTTTGGAATATCTACTGCTCCTATTTTATGTGCTATTTTTATAGACCAAGGAGTTGCCATAAAAGAGATAATAAAAGCTAAAAGAAATGATATTGCTATATCTCCCCACATATTTGCCTCCGTTTTATATTTCGCATTTTATTATTTGTTACTATTTAGCTTTACGTATTTTATATCTGTCTATTTTAAATAGTGATTATTATTTCATATTTTCTTTTTCTATTTCTTCTATCATATCTATTCTTTCTTGATATCTTCCGCCTTTAAACTCAGTTGCAATCCAAGTTCTCATAATACGAATTGCTTCATTTGTTTCTAAGCAATCTGCTCCTAGTGTCATAACATTTATATTATCATCTGCTTTGGCAAATCTTGCATCATCTTCACTTGTTATAGAAGCTGCTCTAACTCCTTTAAATTTGTTTGCAACTATAGACATTCCATGTCCTGATCTACAAATTAAAATTCCTTTTTCACTTTCTCCATCACTTACTGATTTTGCTACTTCTTTTGCATATATTGGATAATCTGTTCTATCTTGATTAAATGTTCCAAAATCTTTATATTCTAATCCTATTTCTTCTAAATATTTTTTTATTTCCTCTTTTAATTTATATCCTCCGTGATCACAACCTATTGCTATCATATATACCAACTCCAATCTTTTTTATTGAAAGAGTGTCTCATAATCTCTTTCTCATCCTTAAATTTGATTATCTTTATATTTAGCGCTTTCTTCTTTAGTTAGCTATAAATCATATTTATATGATATCATAAGATCGCCTTTTTTTCAATGCTTTTTATTGACTTTTTTATAAATTTGTTATAAAATGTTATAAATGACAAAATTCGACAAGGTTTATAGGTTTATCCTTTATTAAAAAAAATAAAATTTTTATAAAAACCTAAATTTAATATAAAAGGGGAATTGTTATGTTAAAAGAATTCAAAGAATTTGCAATGAAAGGAAATGTAATAGACTTAGCAGTAGGTGTTGTAATTGGTGCTGCTTTTCAAAAAATTATTGATTCATTAGTAAATGATATTATAATGCCATTAATTGCTGCATTACTTGGAAAGGTTGATTTTTCAGACTTATCTTTTATGATTAAAGATACACCTATTAAGTATGGTAATTTTATTACAGAAGTTATTAATTTCTTAATTATTGCTTTCTCTATTTTCCTAGCTGTAAAATATGTTAACAAACTAAATGAAAAACTTGGAAAAGTTGGTGGAAACTTAGCTAGTAAAATTGACAAAGATGGAAAGATTGCTAAAAAATTAGGAATTGAAAAAGAAGAAGTTCAAGAAGAAAATGCTGAGGAAACAGCTGAAAAATAAATTTTAAAAAACACTACAAATAACATTTATGTTATTATATAGTGTTTTTTATATTTACTAAAATAGAGCCTTTCTAAAATATGGCTCTATTTTTCGTTTAATTATATTGCTTTATTTTTATTCTTCCTTAAGAAAGATGGTATGTCTAAATCATTTTGTGAATTATTCAAGTCTTGGCTTGAAGGAATTGAGCTTAATTTCTTATCTCCCCAAGGTTTTGAAATTATATTATCTGCTCTCTTTCCTGAATTTGAGATTTCATTTTGATCTTCAAATCCTGTAGCAATAACAGTAATTTGAATTTCGTCATTCATAGATTCGTCAACAACAGTACCAAATATAATATTTGCTTCTGGATCAACACTTCTTTGAATAAGTTCTGCTGCTGTATTTACTTCTTGTAATCCTAAGTCAACTCCACCTGTAACATTTATAATAACTCCTCTAGCTCCTTCTATAGTTGTTTCTAGCAATGGACTTTGAATAGCCTGTTTTGCTGCGTCTTCTGCTTTATTTTCTCCTGATGCAAATCCTATTCCCATATGTGCCATTCCTGTATTTTGCATTATTGTTTTAACATCTGCAAAATCAAGGTTGATAGCTCCTGTTACTGTAATTAAGTCTGATATTCCTTGAACACCTTGTCTTAAAATGTCATCTGCCATCATAAATGCTTCTGCCATAGATGTTTTTCTGTCTATAACTTGAAGTAATTTGTCATTTGGTATTACAATTAAGGTATCTACTTTTCCTTTTAAGCTTTCTATTCCACGCTCAGCTTGTGCTAATCTTTTCTTTCCTTCAAATGTGAATGGCTTTGTAACAACACCTATTGTTAAAATTCCCATTTCTTTCGCAAGTCCTGCAACTGTTGGTGCAGCACCTGTACCTGTTCCTCCACCCATTCCGGCTGTAACAAATACCATATCTGCTCCACGTAAAACTTCTGTTATTTCTTGTTTACTTTCTTCTGCAGATTGAGCTCCAACATCTGGATTTGCTCCTGCACCTAAACCTCTTGTTATTTTTTCACCTATTTGAATTTTTGTATTTGCTTTTGATTTTTGCAATGCTTGTCTATCTGTATTTACTGCTATAAAATCAACATTTTTTATTCCTAAATCTAGCATTCTATTAACTGCGTTATTTCCTGCTCCTCCTACACCTATTACTTTTATTGTAGCTGCTCCATCTTTCATTGTAACATTTTCATCATCAAACTCCATCATCACTGATAATTCCTCCCTTATTATATTAAAAATTATTTATATATTAGTTATTTATTTTTCTAATATATGTATGCATATAATTTTGCGCTTTCTACATTTCTTAATTCTAACTATAGAAAAATTCTTTTATCCTTGCAAGAGTTACCTTAAAAATATTTTCTTTAGAATTCGTATCAATCTTGCTTGAAACACTTTTTGCAAGTGGTCTTGCTGCAATATACCTTACAAGTGCATAACTTGTCCTAAATTCAGGTTTAACAGTACTTATTGCTCTACCTGTTGAAATTTTAACTGGGATATTCATTGCTATCTTTCCTGCCACATCACTTTTGCTGATATTTGTAATGCCTTGTCCTGTTAAAACCACATTATTTATTCTTGATTTGATACCTTGATTTGTAATTGTTTTGTTTACTAAAGAAAAAATTTCTTCAATTCTTGCTTCCATAATTTCTATTAATTCAGAACTTTTTATAACTTTGCTTCTGTTCTCGTCTTTGCAAGTGTTTAGCATAATTTCATTGTCATTATCTATAAATGACCTTAATGCTAAACCATATTGTTTTTTAAGTTTATCTGCTTCTTCTTCAGATATTGCGAGTACTAAAGCTATATCATGTGTTATATGATTTCCACCTAGGGGTATGGTGTTTGTGTATATAAATTTTTCTCCTTCAAATACACCTATATCAGTATTTTCAGCTCCAACATCAAGTAACATTATATTATCATGTAATTCATTTTTGTCTAAAACTAAGTTTCTTTCTGCTAGTGTTGTTGGCACTATTCCATCAATTTCAAGTCCTGCTTTTCTAAATATTCCTGACAATTTTCTAACATATTCTTTATCTGCTAAAATGACTTGTGCATTGACAATAAAACTTGTACATAAACTACCTACAGGATCTTTTACTACTTTACCATTATCTAGTACTACTTCATGTATTACCATATCTGCAATTATTTGGCTATCTGGTATCTCTATGTCTTTAATTTGAGTTGTAGCATTTTGTAAATCTTTTTGTGTAATCCCTGCAAACTTGTCTTTTACATCTTTTGTAACACTATTTTCTACAATTGTTACATATTTACCTGGAATAGTTACATAAGCAGAGTTTATTCTTAATCCTGTTTCTTCTTCTGCTTCTTTTATAGTTTTTGAGATGCTTAAACTGATATCATCTTCACTTACTATCTTACCTTTTTTTAAACCGTTACATTTATACGAGGTACTACATATTATCTCTACTTGACCAAAGTTGTTTACTTCCCCTAAAATCGTGCAAACCTTGGTGGTTCCTATGTCAATACCTACTATGATATCACCTATTGCCAAGATAATTCCTCCATCTTTTATTAAATTTGTTACTACTATTTTATATTACATTTTTTGACAATTGTCAATAGATTTTGTAATATTTTTGAAATAATTTTGAAATAATTTTGTAACTTATTTGTAATATAAAAATCTCTTTTTTTTGTATGTATTGGAACAACTTTTTTAGAGGCTTTGTTTTACATAATTTTATTTCTTTTTCATTTCTTCAAATTTTTTTGACCATTTATCTATATAGTACTTTCTTATTATAGTTAAATTCAAAAACATTCTTCCAACGAAAACAACAATTGCTGCTAAATATATATCAACATTTAATTTTGTTCCTAAATATGTTAATAGCATAGAAAGTATTGCATTACAGAAAAAACCAGATATAAAAACTTTAAAATCAAATTCTCCCTTTAATACACCAGTTATTCCTCCAAAAACTGAATCTAATGCTGCAATTATTGCAATTGCTAAATATGTTGAATATGTATATGAAATAATTGGCAAATTAATACCTATTACAGCTCCTAAAACACATCCTATAATTATTGCTACTAAAATCATAATCTTTCACCCTTGTATAATATATTTAGGTTTTTAAATTAGGATTTACCTATAAACCTATTGCTATTAAATAAATTAATTTTCTATATATTTATAATCTATTTTACCATTGTATTTATTAATTCTAACATTCTTTAATTCTTTAAAATCAATTGATTGCCCCCAATCTTTTATTTTAGATACATATCCAGTTCCAATCAAAGAAGCTTTTAAAAAATCTGGGTCACCTATAGCTTTTATAGTAAAAGGCGCTGAAACCATTTGACTATTTATTTTTATATATGTGGTATCATTGATTTGTGCAAAATCTGTTTTATTAACAATTCTTTGATTATTAATAGAAATCGCTTCTGCTCCTGCATCTTTTAAGAAATTTACTATTCTCAATAATTCACTAGTATTTATCCTTTGTTCTGTATGTTCAGTATTTTCTATTTCTTTTTCAATTTCCTCCATATTTTCGGGATCTTTTAAAGTAATCTCAATTCCTTTTCCTTCAACATCAGTTAATCCTAATAATAGCTCTAAATTCGCCAGTTCTTCTTGTAAATTTTGCTTAGTCTTTCCCCCTGATGATGATTCTTCTTTATATTTTTTTAATGTTTCAGATATTTCTTTGTATTTTTCTTCTGCCTCTTCATATTTAGATTTCCAGCTTGATAATTCTGTTTTTAGCTCTTCTGCTTTCATCGTATCTATAGATGCAATATCAGTTTGGTATATAACTTTAAATTGCATAAAAATAATAAGTACTAATACAAAACAAGCCATTCCTATTGTTATTGTAATTGTTATTTTTCCTTTTCTCATCTTTTTCCTCCTTATATACTTATTTAATTGCTCTGGCATATTTGAATTTATTTCCTCTTATATATTTTGAAATAATTATTTCATTTTCGACATTAAATGTAGTTTTTATACCATACTCTTCTAACTCTCTTAAATATCCATCTGCACCATTTATACTTGCCAGTCTTTCTGGAAAACCTATAGCATTTATTATAAAAGGTGAACTAACTTTTTCGCCATTTATAGCTACAACATTTCCATCGCAAGAAATTGCAGTATTTTCAAGTATTCTTTGTCCATTAATCTCTATAGCTTCTGCACCAGAGATTTTTAGTTCATTTACAATTAGAAATAAATCTCTATCATGTATAATTAAATCTTTATCCTTATACAAATTTCTAAGTGTATTAGTCATAACTGCATCTGTTAAAGTTATCCTTACTCCCTGACCTTTTACATCTGTAAATCCAGACAAAATATTATAGTTGTTTATTTTTTCTTCTAAAACTTTTAATGCTTCATCATTACTTGTCACATTTTTTCTAATTTTTTCTAATTCCTTTTGAGATACATCTATCTTTTCATATATCTCATCACATTTTTCTTTCATTTTTAAAACCTGTGTTTTTAGGTTGTTTAATTCTTTATTAGAATTTGTCGTTGTACCACTAATATTTACTGTTTTTATTTGTACACAAATTCCTATTGTTAAAATCAAACACATTATCCCCAAAATTAATGCTTCTGTTTGTTTTATCATACATTTCTCCTTATTCTTGAATTTTTTCAGTTAATTAACTGTTTTTGCATATTTAAAAACTGGTATTTCAATATATTTTTTCATTTCTATATTTTTTTCTTCCTTAAAAGTTGTATTTAAATGTTTAGTATCTCTTAACCAATAATCCAAATATCCTCCTGGTCTGTTTATTGTGGTCATCCCTTTAGAAAATCCTATAGCACTTATTGTAATAGGTGACGTGACCTTTTTTCCATTGATTAAAATAATGTTATCTTTATAGCATATTGAAGTATTAGGTATTATTCTCTGACCATTAACCTCAATAGCTTCCGCACCTGCATTTTTAAATTCATTTACCATTTCTAATATATCTACATCTGACATCACTATATCTTTAGAGTTTACAAAAGAAGCAATTTTATTTGTTGCACTTACATCAGAAACTGTAACTCTAACCCCTTGTCCTTTTATATCTGTTACTCCCAATAATGTATTATATTTATCTATTTTTTCTTTTATTTTTTTTAATTGTTCATCACTATTTGCTACGTTTTCTCTTACTTTTTCTAATTCATTTTGTGCATTAGTTAATTTATGATAAGATTCATTATATTTTTCTTTTATTTTTAGGACCTGTGTTTTTAAATTATTTAATTCTTTATCTTCATTTGTTTTACCATTATTATTTGTTGTTTTAATTTGAACACAAATTCCAATTGATAAAACTAGACACATTACTCCTAAAACTATTGCTTGCATTTTTTTAGGCATAGCCTCTTCTCCTTTCTACAGTGTAATTTTTTCTTCTCTAAAATATGGTTTAAATCCATTGTTTATTTCTCCATTAACAAAAGCTTTTCCTGACTTTCCTTTTTCTTTTTCAATTATTATTTTTACATATGTCATTCTATTTGTTAAATCTGTAGCATTTCCTAAATATACTATTTTATTTTCTTTTTTCATTTCTAGTACATATTCATTATTCTGTATTAATACTTTGTTAATTAGAGATGAAATTTCAGTATTTTTGGCAGTTTCCATTATTCTTAAAATAATTTTTAATGCCTCTATATCTTTATTATCTAATTTTTTTCCGTTTAATAATGTATCTTGTTCTGTTTGAAGCCCTTCAATTATTGGTACATTAGCACTTTTAGGAGATACTTCTAAAATATATCCCTGATAATTTATATAAATATAACTATTAATTACTTTCACTTGATATGCTGTTTTTCTTTCAGAAACATTTATTTGTAATCTTCCTGGTAGAATTCTTTTAATTGTTACACTATCTATATAAGGGTTATCTTTAATATTATTTATTACTTTTTTCTTAGATATCTTGAATATATTTCTACCTTCAAGTTCTCCTGAAAGACTAATAATTGTAGATTCATCTATTTTCTCATTTCCAATTACATCTATTTTTTCAATATTAAAAATCGGAGAAATCATAGCAAATATAGTTGTTCCCACAAACAGTAATAATAAAATTATAACTCTCCTTGTTGTATTTCTTTTTTTAATTTTTTTATTATTTTGTTTGTTCTTTTTTAATTCTTGTTTTTTCGGTGAGCTATTTTGAGGATTAACTTTTATGTTTTTAAATTCTATAAATAAATCTTCTTCATGTTGTTCCTTTTCAGGAATATGTCGACTTTGAGCTTCTACTTCTTTATTTCTTGTTACTTTGCCATTAATTCTTTTAGCAAAAAATACTTGTTTACCATTAATGCTCATTTTACTAGTATCATCAGCTTCAAATTGAAGTATATTTTTTTTATCCACAAAATTCACCACCTTATATCCTATTTTTTACATCTTATATTCTACTATTTTTTTTCGCAAATATCAAGATTAAATCGTGTATTTTTTGTAAATATTTTAACAAAATTTAAGAGTAGAGAATTTTTTTCTCTACCCTGTTTTACTCAAAATCTCTTTTTTCATTTTTCCAATAATTTTCTTCTCAAGCCTTGAAATATAACTTTGAGAAATACCAAGCTCATCTGCAACTTCTTTTTGAGTTTTTTCATTCCCTGTTTTAAAACCAAACCTCATCTCCATAATAATTTTTTCTCTATCTTTAAGCTTGCTTATTGAAGCTCTAAGTAATGTTTTATCAACCTCATCTTCTATATTTCTCGAAGTAACATCTGGGTCAGTTCCTAAAATATCAGAAAGTAATAATTCATTTCCATCGCAGTCTTTATTTAAAGGTTCATCTATAGAAATCTCTCCTTTTATTTTGTTGCTTCTTCTTAAATACATAAGAATCTCATTTTCAATACATCTTGATGCATAAGTTGCAAGCTTTATGTTTTTGTCACTATTAAAAGTATTTACAGCTTTTGCTAAACCAATTGTTCCAATAGAAATTAAATCCTCTATTCCAATTCCTGTATTTTCAAACTTTTTTGCAATATACACAACAAGCCTTAAATTTCTTTCAATTAAAACTTGCCTTGCTTCTAAATTGTCTTCATCAGACAATTTTTTTATGTACTCCATTTCCTCTTCTTCAGGAAGTGGTGGTGGAAGTGTTTGACTCCCAGCTATGTAAAAAATCGGATTTTCTTCACTTCTAAAATATTTTTCATACAAGATATTTAAATTGTTTTTTAACATATCTACAAAATTCATAATTTACCTCCTTCTGTATTGATATGGACCGGTTCTTTATCAACACGCTTGTAATTATTTTTCAACAAATTCTATTCCTAACAAACTCCTATATTCACCATTTTTGGTCAATGATTTATTATAAATTCCAACTACAACTTTATCTATTTTTCTTTTTTCTTCATTTAAATTTATAATCAAATTTTCTGCTTTAATTCCAAGCAGCATTCCATTTTGCTTTCCAAGTGATGAAAATGGAATAACTTTTAGTTTTGAAGAATACTCTTCTTTTATATTTTCTGGTATTTTTGAAAAATCACCTCCTAATATTTCTTCAACATTATTTAAAATTTCTTTGGGCATTACATCATAAAGCAAAGTATGTTCCATTACTATAACAGGCAAATTAGTAATTGGCTCTTTTAATAAATTTCCTGTATCTATTAATGCTTTTGTTTTTATTATTTTGTTATTTAATGTAACCTCAATATCACAAATCAGGTCTTTTTTTGATATTTTTATAATTTTGAATGCGAAAATTATTGTAAAATATGCTACAACTATGCCTATTAAAACTGTTCTTAATGTATAGCTTCCAACCAATACTCCATTTTGAATTGTAATATTTTGTGAATTTACCATATAAATTATTGCTATTGCTGCTCCTCCAAATACAAATGATGAGAGATAGAATAATAAAATTTTTTTTAATAAATCTTTAAAATTTGTTGATTTAAATGCTACATATATTATTACTATTGATAAAATAATTTTTATTATAAAACTTGAATAAATTTTTAATCTAAATAAATAATAAATTATAGAATATACTGCTCCAATTAGTGCTCCTAAAAATAGTCTTTTTTGCTTTATTTGTGCTTTTGAAATTATTCCTGTTACATATAGCATGATGTAGTTTATGACTATATTTTCTAAAAAAATCACATCTAAATATATTGTCATTTTCTCACCTGCTTTCTATTGTAGCACGTTTATTTTGAAAAGTCTGTCACTTTGTAGTGTAGAATTTTAGAAATATTCGATAAGTATGGACAAAAAAAAACAGAAAACTTTTGAATAATCTAAGTTATTCAATAATTTTCTGTTCTAGAAAAGAAATCGCTTCTTTTGTCCATTTTTTTAGAATCGTGAATTTCTCTCATTTTTCCATAATTATCTATCACTTATACATTGTACACTGCTTCTATCATTAATAGACTCTAAAGTAGTTTCTATTTTTATCATATTTTCTCTTTGAGCTTCTTTTAGCATTCTTTCCTTTATCTCATCTCTTAATTGAGTATATATATTTTTAGTGCCTACAATATGTAATAAATCATCTTTACTCATATCAGAAATTATTTTATTTATTGCTTCATCAAATATTCTTTTTAATATTTCTCTTGATACCATAAATTTCTTTTCTTCAAGCATTTCTAATATTCGCTTAATCAATTCGGATTGGCCTACTATTTCTTCAACATAAACTCTTACTGTATTTATTTCCCCTGATTCGACAGGTGTTACTATTCTACATACAATGTATTCTCTTTCAACACTATCTATAGTAATTTCTTCCATATTGCTATATCTTTCTATAACAATGTTTATTTTTGTAAATAATTCATTACCTGTCCACGGAGTACAATCAAATTTAACATTTCCAGCTTTTTTTGTTATCTGCTTGCCATGATAGAAATTTGAACATTCTTCCAATTTTTGCGAATCGAAATACTCCTGAACAATATCATCTGTTAACAATGCTATAGTCAAAAATGCTGAACCAGTATCTTTAATATTAAATTTTTTTATTATTTCCTCATTAGACATCTCTAACATTTTTTCTACTTCATCCATTATTTCTGACTCATTCCAATTTGTAACATCTATTTCTGTAATAGTGTTTTTTTTATAAAAATCGCAACTACCGTTCAGCAAAACGACTATTTTGATCTAATGTCAGAATAAAACTACCTCTCCCATCACTACAATGTTTATCATGTCGAAAAATAATTTTAGGGGTAAAAGCGCTTCTTCCTTTAATCTTGCTTATATTAAATATTCTATATGCTAATTCCATATATTCTTTTTTATCTAATCCATTTGGACCAACTCCCCAATTTTCATAATCCAAAATTCCATTCTTAAAGAAAACACTTTTAAATATATCTAATGATTTTTGATATTTCTTTGTCACTTATATTCTTCCTTTCATAAAATTTAATATTTATATAATTATATCATATATTCAATTTTATGTAAATTTGTTTTCGGAAAATATTGACATTTATTTCCAAAATCATATTTCTTTAAAAAATATATTATTTTAAATCTGTATAATATATTATTTCCTTATTTAACGATTTGGCATATTCAATTTCACTTTTTGTACTTTCACCAACATATCCATTTACATTAACAACCAATATTGCATCAGATATTTTTATTTTTTCCTTATGCATTTTATCAAGCATTTCTGCTTCCTCGTCTGTATATGCATCTTTATCAGAATTTGTTGGATAAATAGGTGAAATCATACAATTTCCTTTTAATTCCATTTTTTCTGCTATGTCCATTATTTCATTCATAAATCTCAAGCTTCCACATATTGTTATAATTTTTGTTTGCATCGGATTCTCTCCTTTCTTTTATTAATACGTACTTTTTCTCTTAAGTTTTAATGTCTCATCACTATTTGTAGTTAAATATTTCATAAAAATACCTTGTGCAATTGCATCTCCTTTTTTAAACTCAACAGATTTATCTCCTTCATTTTTCACCATTAACCAAATATGTCCTTCATTATCTTCATTATTGTAATAATCAGCATCTATAACTCCAACTTGATTACAAAGACGAATATTGTACTTAAATCCCATACTACTTCTTACAACTAATAATAGAACCTCATCTTTACCAAAATAGCATTTTAATCCAGTTGGAATTTTTTTGATTTCATTTTTTTCGAGTTTTATATCTTCTAATAAAAAGATATCATATCCTGCTGTATAATCAGAATCTCTTTGAGGAATTTTTATTTCATTATATAATTGAATATCATTTTTTATATCTTTTACAAATTGTTTAAAACTGATTTTTTCAAAATCTCTCATTAATTATCTCCTCGTTTAAATTCACATTAATATAGTTTTTAATTTATCATTTAACTTTTCATATATTGGTTTCATTATATTCCATCACTTAACAACTTTAAATTGCTAAGTCCAATTTTTTCTTGTGCTTCTTTTAATGCTATATGCAATAAGTCACTATCTCCATCAGCATGTCCACCTGTCCATGCCCATGATTTATAAATATTGTGATAAATCATTAATACTTTAGTTCTATTTTTATTCACTATCCAATTTGAAGCAGTAAAATGACACATTTTATTTTCTCTTGTTAATACATCATTAAATGTATTTATGTATTCTAGCATCAATTCTTTGTCACTAACTTCTTGCTCATTATATGGTATATAGTTTTCTATTTGTTCTTTTAACCCCATAATTCTTAATTATCCTTTCTTTTATTAAAATTTTTATTTGAATTATATATAATTTATATATTAATGTCAACAAATTATACTATCATTTCTAAAACAATTTCTCTATTGCATCTTTATATATTTTTTTTGCAGTTATATAACCATCTTTTATTAATCTAATATAATTATCCATCATTACGCCACTATTAACTTCCATTACAAAAAAATCATTATCTGTAGTTTGAATAATATCAATACTTCCAAATCTCAGATTAATTTCACCACAAACTTTTCTTGCAAGTTTTATAATCTTTTCTGCTAAAACACTATCATTTACTTTTTTTGCTATCGATCCTTGTGATAAATTAAATTTCCAATTATATTGAAACTCTTTATTTTTCTCAAGAATTTCATCATATTTTGTGTCATCTAATTTATCTGTAAAATAATCATAGTTAAATTCAATTAATAATTCTCTTATAGTCTTTTTGCCATCTCCTTTAACACTAGGAAGATATTTTGCATATAAAAGCTTGGATTCTTTATCTAACATAATTACTCTATATTCATGTTTTATATTATAAAATGGACATATACTAATTGAATAATTTCTTGCAAAAATTTTGTCTAATATATTATCAATTTCATTTATATCAGTTACATTAAATACATTGTGTCCACAGGTTCCATCATTTGGTTTAATTACAATATGCTTGTTGTTATTTAGGAAATAATCTTTTACATATTCGTAAGTATTACAGCCAATTGCATAATCATGTTTATTAGTTTTATTATACACAATTTTATGCTCAATTATAGGTACATTTTTCTCTGATAAGACTTCATATAAAGCAAATTTATCATCCGCAACAAGTCCTACTCCATGAGAATTTAAATCAAACTTATATCCAGAAATAAATCTAGTTTTTCCATTTTTTTCTAGCATTATAACATAATCTTTTGATAAAATCTTATATTTTATTTTTTCTTCATTACATATTTCCTCTATTATTTGTTTAAAATAATAATTCAATAAAAAACCTCCTTTTCTTTTAATTCCGCATCAAAAGAAAAAGGAGAGTTTTTGTTTATAGCTACGCAAAAATAGCTTATTAAAATTTTCCTATTGTTCTTATTAGCGGAAGGCGGAAATAAATAAGCGAATTTCTTCTTGCCTTAGTAGCAAATTCCCGTCTACTAAGTCTTAACTAATTATTTCCTACTCTAATAATTATATTTTTGGACAAAGGAATCGTCCCTTTGTCCATTTCACCTTCAAAGTGAATTTTTGCCCCGTCCCCAAATTAGTCATCTAATTTTGGTGCACCAACTGGGCAAACACTTGAGCAAGTTCCACATTCGATGCAAATTTCAGGATTTATTTCATATTTTGAATCTCCTGCTTGGATGCATTCTACTGGGCAATTTGCTGCACATGCTCCGCATGCTATACAATCTTCACTTATTTTATATGCCATCTTCTTCACTCTCCTTTCTTAAATCTTCTTTATCTAATTCTTCTAGTCTTTCAAGCTCTTTTAGTTCTTCGTTACCTTCATCATCATTTTCTGCATCAATTTGTTCTTGAACTGCATCTTTTATAACTGTTATATCTTTAACATTATATTTTTTGTATGTAAAATTATCACCACTTGTAATTTTTACTCTAACTCTTTCTGCCAAAGTTTCTACATTTTCAATTTCGCCTGTTCCATCTTCTGTTTTTACAATTGCTCCAACATGTGGCAGTCTACTTAATTTTTCTTCATAAACATCATTTTCATATTTTAGGCAACACATAAGTCGTCCACAATTTCCTGATATTTTCGAAAGATTTAAAGATAAGTTTTGCTCTTTTGCCATTTTAATAGAAACTGTTTCGAAATTGCTTAAATAAGAACAACAACAAAGTTCTCTACCACAAACTCCACATCCACCTATTCTTTTTATTTCGTCCCTAACTCCTATTTGTCTAAGCTCAATCCTTATTTTGTAATTTGCAGCGAGCTCTTTTACTAAATCTCTGAAATCTATTCTGCCATCTGCTGTAAAGAAAAACAATAACTTTGTATTGTTAAACTTATATTCAACATCTGTTAGCTTCATTTTTAAATTTAACTCTTTTATTTTTTTATTGCAATATTCAAATGCATCTTTTTCTTTTTTCTTGCATTCTTCATAATGCATCATATCTCTTGGATTAGCAATTCTTAAAACTCTTTTTAATGGCTCTACTATTTTTTCTTCATCTATTTTTCTATTTGGAATCATTACTTCAGCAATATCTTCACCATCTGTAGTATCTACAATAACCATATTTCCTTTTCTTAAAATTAAGTATTGTGGATCAAAGAAATATATCTTTCCAAGCCTTCTGAATCTTACTCCTACTATATTTTTCAATGCATTTCCTCCCATATTTTGAATAACATATTGTCAATACTCATGTTGTAATTTGCATTTGCATTAAGCCTTTTTTTTGTGTCTTCAACAATATCTATACAATTTAAAAATCTTATATCTTGTTTTGACATTTTATATAAAATTACATTCATAGCTTCTAAAATGTCATTTTTATCTTCTTGTGATTTGTATATAATATCTGCCTTTTTCAATACATCTGGTAAATCTAAAATTTTTATTTTTTTAATTATTTCTATAATATTTGAAAAAAGTTCTTGTTTATCTTTTAAATCTTCTGCCTTTCCTATACTTCCTCCAAAAATTGCAAGCATATCTTCAGAAATATCTTGACTTTCGTAATTTTGGTTCAAATAATCTTTTATTTGTTCATCATCTATTGGTTGAAACTTAATAATTGTACATCTTGATTTTATTGTACTTAAAAAATTGCTTTCTTTTGAACCTACTAAAATAATGGTAACAAACTCAGGTGGCTCTTCTAATGTTTTTAACAGACAATTTTGGGCCTCAGTTGTCATTAAATCTGCATCATCTATTATATATACTTTGTTATTTGAAATAATAGGTGCTTCTAAAATCTTCTTTTGTATTTGTCTAATTTGGTCAATTTTAAGACTTGTACCATCAGGTACAATAAGTTGAAAATCAGGATTATTGTTCGAGTCAAACTCTATACATGATTTACAATAATTGCAATATTTTTCTTCTGCCTCACACAAAATCATTTTTGCAAATTCCTTTGCAATCATTTTTTTTCCTATTCCTGAAGTTCCAAGAAATAAGTAACTATGTGATGTTTTATTTAAATCAACTGCTTGTTTAAGTTGTTGTTTTATTTTTTCATTACCTAAAATTTTGTCAAACATAATTTACACCTTATTTTTTTATTCATAATTTAATATGCTTGTGTAGTAATATATAAATTTTAATCTTTTATTTATCAATTTTCCCAAATAAGTTTAATGGCCAAATTCTTATCCAAACTTTACTTTCAATTTTTTCTAATGGAATACATCCAAATCTTCTACAATCACTACTTTGAGCTCTATTGTCTCCCATTGCAAACACGCTATTTTCAGGAACAATTATATCTGTGCAATTTCCGTGTCCATTATCTGTAACAATTCCTGATGGTAAGTAAGTTTCTTGTAGTTCTTGACTATTAATATATACTTTCCCATCTTTAATTTCCACATGATCTCCTGGCAAACCTATTACTCTTTTTATGTAGCTTGTCTTATTAACTTCTAAAACATAATATGAAAATCTCTTCCATATAGAAGTTGGCTCATTTTCGTATCTTGCAACAGCGCTTTGGGCAATATCTGCAGATGTTAAATCTAGCTTAGATGGAGCT
Organism: uncultured Clostridia bacterium; assembly: GCA_946529215.1. GTDB lineage: Bacteria > Bacillota > Clostridia > TANB77 > CAG-508 > CAG-269. Next base: position 1,713 of record CAMMZC010000013.1, on the reverse strand, counting down.
TCAAATGTAATTATATCACCTCTTGATGGCATTTTTTTAATAGTTCTTACCCATCTATTAAGCCATAATCTTTGATTTGGCTGTAATGTTGGAACCATTGATGGTTGTTGAACTATAGTTGGAGTTCCTACAAAAAATCTAAATGCTATTGCAATTATTAATGCAATTATTATACATATTATCCATTCTATAATATCTTTTATTCTTGCTTTTGTCTCTTCTTTCAATTTATTTACTTCCTTTCATTTGAAAACAGAATCTTTATGTATCATTAATACTTTTTTATAACCTAGCCTTTTATATATTCTTATCAATTACAGGTACTACTTGTTTTTTACGAGATACAACACCTGGTAAAAAAGCCATATTATCTTCTAATTCAACTCCAAATGCTTTTTCTACTATGTCTATTCTTGAACCTACAACTAAGATTTGAGAATTATTTTCTAAAATATCTGTAATCAAAAGTACAAATAAATCTTCAGAATTTTCCTTGATAAATTCTTGCATTGCATTTTGTAACTCAGATTTTCCTTTTAATACATCTTCAATACTTGCTGTATTTACTTGTGCAACTTGATATTTAACACCATTTGTTGTAAAAGGTTTTGAATCTATATTAATTAACTCAGCTGGTGAAAAATCGCTTAAATCTGTTCCAGCTTTTAACATATTTAGTCCATATTCGTTAATATCAACATTTGCAATTTCTGCTAATTTTGTTGCTACTTCTACATCTAATTCTGTGCATGTAGGAGATTTGAATAATAATGTATCTGATATTATGCTACTAAGCATTAAACCTGCAATTTTTGGTTCTATATCAATTTTTTCTTGCTCATACATTCCAAAAATAATTGTTGCAGTACATCCAACTGGCATTGCAGTGTAATATAAAGGCTCAGATGTTTTGAAGTCTCCAATTTTGTGATGATCTACTACTCTTAATATTTTTGCATTTTCTATTCCATCTACGCTTTGACCAAATTCGTTGTGGTCAACAAGTATAACTTCTTGTCCTTCTGCAACATTTTCTATTAATTCGGGTTCTTCTTGTTTAAAATATTCTAATGCAAATTTTGTTTCTTTATTCACATTTCCTAATCTACAAGCTTTTGCATTTTTTCCTTTTTTGCTTTCTAAATTTTCCATTGCTATTGCTGACATTATTGTGTCTGTGTCTGGATTTTTGTGTCCAAAAATTAATATATTTTCCATAATAATACTTCCTTTCATATAATTATTTATCTATCACCTAAATCAGAATATTTTCTCATATCACTATTATGAAATTCCTCTAATTTTTTTAATTCTTCATCAAATAAAGATTCTATCATATCTTTAACTTCTAAATTGGGATATTTGTAATATTCATATATACACAATGACTTTAATTTTTTTAATATTTCTTCTGCATTAGATGAATTTACCTCGCCCATATTATGCATCATTTTTTGTTCAATTCCATATATAGCTTCTTTTAAACGAACTTCAAGACTCATACCATTTTTAACATCTTCTTTAATTCCGTTAAATTCATCTATTACATAATCAATACTTCTTTTTTGCATAAAACACTATCCTTTCTTTCTTACTTTCGTTCTATTATATACAATTTTTTTCAAAAAGTAAAGAGAAATATTTGATTTTCCTTATTTTTTTGTAAGTTTGTCAATGATGTGAAACAAAAATATATATATAAATTTTGTAGTA
>CAMMZC010000012.1 GCA_946529215.1 uncultured Clostridia bacterium | reverse complement strand
TTTATCAAAAAAATGTTGAAGTAGTCTTAACCACCCCAACATTTATTATAGAACCAAAATATCTAGCCGTAAAGGGCTTATCTTTTTTATATCAAAAGGATTTTTTTTGTGATAAAAATTTTTCCAGCCTTTTTTGTAATCATATAAATCTACTATTAATCCAAATTTTTCTTTTAAAAAATTATAGTATCTCATATCATTTTGCAAAAAAGCTCTTTGAATAGCCCAATTACAATAATCTACAATTTGCAAACATGCTTCACCTGATGGTGTTTGAGGTAAAACTTTTTGTATAGAATCAATAGTTGTATTAAGCTTTTCTTCTGTATATAGTAAAGAATCCTGTATAGCATTTTCTAATGGTTCTTGTCTTTTCTTATTCCCTCTTGTTGCTATATAAATGTAATTATTTGTTGATAGATGTAAAACATTTTTGAAAAGATTGGTAATTAATGAATCATATAATTTTTGTGTATCACCATCAAACTTCTTAAATACATGTTCCGTTTTTCTTGCAACTACTATATTGCAAGAAAATGGAAGCTCTTTAATTAATTTGAAAACTTTATATCTTACTTCTGGACAATCATCTTTGGCATGAAAAGCCATCTTTGTCTTTTTCATTGAAGGAATATCTTTTAAGTATTCATCATTTAATATTTCATTTTTTAAATTATTAAGTTTTTTTCTTAAAAATTCAGGTTCGGTTGTTCTTATAAAACCCATAAGTAATATTTTTGAAGCTCCTTCTTCTTTTCCAACAATCCATTCACCTTTTCTATTATAAAATGTAGTATCCCCAGATTCATCCACAAAAAAATATGTATTATTATATAAATTATCTTGCATTCGTTTCTTAAATTTGTGTGTTTATGTTTAATATAATAGCCTATAATTAAATTATATATACTTTTTATGGACCACAAAAACAGAGCAGAACCTCCGCTCCACTCTGCAACTATGAATTATGATTTTTTATTTTATTGTTCAGCTTTTACACTCTCAATTAATCTCACAACTTTTTCTACATATTCTTCTCTATTTTCTTCTTGTTTTCCATCTTTACAGATTTTTAAATAATCCATAATAATTCTTGCAAGTTTTTCGAAGTCTGCTTCTTTCCAACCTTTTGTAGTCATTGCAGGAGTTCCAATTCTAACACCTGAAGATTTAAGTGGTGGTAACTGGTCATTTGGTATTTGATTTTTGTTTAGAGTAATGTGAATTCTATCAAGTTCTTCTTCAGCTTCTTTTCCAGTAATACCAATAGAATCATAAACATCTAAAACAAACATGTGATTATCTGTTCCTCCAGAAATTATTTTCCATCCTTCTTTTAAGAAACTTTCTGCAAATGCTTTTGCATTTTTAACAACTTGATGTGCATAAACTTTGAATTCTTCTGTTGCGTCTTCTTCAAAACATATTCCCTTTGCAGCAATTATGTGTTCAAGTGGTCCACCTTGTATTCCTGGGAATACTGCTCTATTTATTTTCTTTATAATTTCTTCTGAATTTGTAAGAATTAATCCACCTCTTGGTCCTCTTAAAGTTTTATGTGTAGTAGATGTTACTACATCTGCATAAGGGAATGGGCTTGGATGTGCGCCACCTGCAATTAATCCTGCAACATGTGCCATATCTACCATATAATATGGTCTTTCTCCATCATGCGATTCTGCATATTTTTCTATAATATCTCTAAATCTTTTGTAATCAATTGTTCTTGAATATGAACTTGCTCCAACTATAACCATTTTTGGGTTATGTTCATACATCAATTTTTCAAATTCTTCATAATCTATAATTCCATTTTCATCTATTCCATAAGGGATTATATTATAATCTTGTCCAGAAAAACTCATTTTGTGTCCATGTGTTAAATGTCCTCCAGCACCTAAATCCATTCCCATTACAGTATCTCCTGTATTTATTAAAGCTCTATATACAGCTTGGTTTGCTGAACTTCCACAATGAGGTTGTACATTTGCAAAATTGCAATTAAATAATTTACAAACATCTTCTATGGCTTTTGTCTCAATCATATCTATATACTTACATCCACCATAATATCTTTTTCCTGAGTATCCTTCTGCATATTTATTTGTTAAAATACTTCCACAAGCATTTAGTACCCTTTGGCTTGGGAAATTTTCTGAAGCAATTAGCTCCACATTGTGTTCTTGTCTTTGTCTTTCTAGTTCAATTATTTCTTCGTAACTTTCTTTGATCATAATACATTCCTCCTACTCTTTTTATTGTGGCTTTTGTTTGTTATTTTGAAGCTTTTAATTATTTCCACTTTTCTTATTATATAGGAAAAATCGTCAGATTTTTACGTGTATAAAAAGACAAAGTTTCCTATATTTGCGCGATTGCTTTGCAATCTGCGCAGTGGCGAAGCCACTTTTCTTATAATTCTATTTATATCATAGTTAAAGTTAATAGTCAATTGGATTTTTGAAATCATTTAAATAGTAATAAAAAGACTATTTGTGAATTTTTTATTGGGGATAGTGTGAATTTTTCCTCCGTCCCCAAATTCACTTTCTTACTTTTTCCCTTCAAATTTTGCTTTAATATAATTCAATATCCTTTTAAAAAGATTATTTTTATATTCAACCAAATCTGTAACATTATCTTCAATTTCTTCATTATAATAATCATTATTATTTGAATTATTATTATGGAATATATCTGTGCTATATTCTTGTTTCTTTTTTAACTCTATTTTTGCTCTTTCTTCATTTTGCATTTTTATAATTTTTTCTTTTTGTTCAGAAGTTGCTAAATAATCTCTAAACAAATTAAATAATATAGCTTTTGTTTGAGGTAATAAAGTTTGTTCTTTTAATTCTAAATCTTCATCTAGTTCAAAATTATACTCTAAATTTCTATTTTCTTCTATTGCATTTATAACCTCAGTTGGAATTTTATTATATTCTTCTTCATTTAATTCTTGCAATATTGTATATACTTCTGTATATGCATTTCTACGATTGCTCATCAACATTTATTTCTCCTTCTTTTGTTTGTTCGACTAATTGTTGTAAAGCTTTATCTTCTTCATCACATAATTTGACATCTGTAATCCCTGTTTTAAAACCTGCTTTTGCTAAATCTTTTCCCTTAAGTTTTCTATAATTATATTCTCTATCTAATCTTCTTATTATTTCTACTATTTGTCTATCTTCTTCATCTTCTATTTGTTCTAATTCTATTCCTTCATATTTTTTCATTATTTTTTGTCTTATTCTGACCAGCTTTTTTCCTAATACATTTTCATATTTATCTTTTGCTCTTGAACTTGGCAATTTCATTTCACATTTCTTTTTTTCTTCATTCTTTTCCTTGCACCATTCTTCTATTTCTAGTGCATTTTTTAAAGCACCCCTTACTCCATACTTTCTATCTAGTTCTCTTATTACTTCTACTATTTGTCTATCTTCTTCATTTTCTATTTGTTCTAATTCTATTCCATCATATTTTTTTATTATATTTTTTCTTATACTCTCAAGTTTAATTGATAATTTTTTTTCATATTTTTCTTTTGATGTTTTGCTTGGTAACTTCCTTTCCCATATTTTTTTTTCTTCATAATTTTTCTTACACCATTCTTCTATTTCTAATGCATTTTTTAAAGAATCTCCTAATCCATACTTTTCATCTAGTCTTCTTATTATCTCTACTATTTGTCTATCTTCTTCGTTTTGTATTATTTCTAAATTAACTCCTTCATATTGTTTTATTTTTCTTCGTAGGTTTCTCAGCTTGATACCTAGCGTTTTTTCGTGGTTCTCTTTACTAACAGCACTTGGTAGCTTTCTTTCCCATATTTTCTCTTCTCCATATTTTTCTTTACACCATTCTTCTATTTCCAGTGCATTTTTTAAAGAATCTCCTAGTCCATACTCTTTATCCATTCTTCTTATTATTTCTACTATTTGCCTATCTTCTTCATTTTCTATTTGCTCTAACTCTATTCTTTCATATTGTTTTATCTTTGATCTTATATAATTTAACTTAATTGCTAATTCTTTTTCATATCTATCTTTTGATGTCCTACTTGGTAAATATTTTTTCCATATCTTCTTTTCTCCATATATTTTCTTACACCATTCTTCTATTTCTAATGCATTTTTTAAAGTGTCTCCTAATCCATATCCTTTATCTAGTTTTCTTATTATCTCTACTATTTGCCTATCTTCTTCGTTTTGTATTTTTCCTAATTCTATTCCTTCATATTTCTTTATTTTTTTTCTTAAAGTTTTAAGTTTAATTGCTAATTCTTTTTCATATTTATCTTTTGATGTCCTACTTGGCAATTTTTTTTCCCATATTTTCTTTTCTCCGTAGTTTTCCTTACACCATTCTTCTATTTCTAGCGCATTTTCTAATGCTGTATTTCTGTTTGATATTCCATTCGTTTCGTTTTCAAGCTCAACAAAATCTCTCATTACCCCAGTAACTTCAAAATCATTTACTTCTAAAATTTTTTCAGCATATTGAATAGTTTTTGGTGGTAATTCTAAATCCCATAAATCAATCTCTGCTCCTTTTTCTAAAATATCTCTAATTTCTTCTTTCTTTTCTTTATCTAAGTTTGGAAATTTTTCAAATCCGTTTGTATATTTCATATATTCATTTTGAATTCTATAAAGTGTTGCTGCATATCTTTGTTCTATTTTATTTGTACTATCTATATTTGGTAAACCATTGTGTAATTTTACCCAATCTACTACAAGTGATAATAATTCTAAATCACTTCTTCTAGTGTTATTTTTAATATCTTTATCTATGTTTACATTTAAGGTGTTGTTTGCTAAATCTATTACTAAAGGTCTTTTTTCATCTGGTGTTGGATTGTTTGGATCTTCTGAATATATTGCTCTTCCTAGTTGTTGAAGATATAATATTTTTGAATTTTCATCTAATGCTCTAAACCAAACAATTCCATCTATGCCTTTTATGTGTAATCCTTCATTTGCTTTATTCATTACAATCATAAACTTAGTATCTTCTGAATTATTATTTTCAAAAGATTTTAGTTGATTTTCATTTTCTTTGTTAGAATATGCTCCAAGCATAGAATAGCATTTTGGATTTATTCCTGAATCTTTTAAATATTCTCTTAACTTTTGCTCATATTCTTGTATTTTATCTCTTCCTGTTTTTTTACCTATTTTATTTCCATCTTCGTCTTATAGTATTTCACCTTTATCTGTAATAGGTATAAATACTATATATTTTCCACCTGGTTTTATATTTTGTTTTAATATTTCTGGTATTCCTTTTGCTTTATCAAGACTTCTTCTTAATTTTTCATATTGCTCTATTTTTTCTTTTTTTATTTCTTCATCTTCTATAGAATTTATTTTTTCTAATAAATTCTCCATACTTCCATCTGTCTTTAGTGTATATTCACAAGTTACAATTTTTGGATTTACTACTAAACCTAATCTTATAGCATCTAATAAATCCATATCCATTGCAATATGTTCTCTTCTTTGCACTTCTTCTTTTGTATATCCTAGTTTTAATGCCATCTCATCTGCCATATTTCTGTCGTCCATATCTCTTGTTGGTGTTGCAGTTATTCCTAACACTTTAGTACTTTCTTCTTGATTTTCTAGTAATTCATCAAGCTTTCCTTCCCATTCTTTTGCGCCTGTTCTATGTAGTTCATCTAAAACGATAAAGTCATATTTATCTTTTATTACTTCTTTTCCTCTATGTGCTAATAATCCTGGATAGGTTTCAAATTTAATATTTGGAAACACTTCTGCAATTATTTCATCTTTTGTTTTTCCTAATGTTCCTTGTTTACCATGTATATATTCTATAATTCTGTCTTTTGTTTGCTCTAATATTTCATTTTGTGGTGCTAAATATAATATTTTCTCATCTTTATGTTCTAAAAGCTCTGTTAATGCAACAAAAGTCTTTCCAGCTCCTGTTGGTAATACAACTGATGCAAATCTCTTTTCTTCAAATATTTCATCTGTTTTTTCTACTGCATTTCTTTGATAATCTCTTAAAACTATTTCTGTTCCTTCAATGTTATAATATCCCAAAAATGTTTCTATTTGTGGAATAGATAATTCTTTGCTTAATTCTTCTTTATTTTGCCTTATTAACTCTATGTAATTATCTTCTGTTAATATTTTGCTAAATTGTTCTTTTGAAGCTATATTTATTAAATATAGCGGAATGTCATTTGGTGATATTCCTGCATCTTGAAGCTTTTTATAAATCTGCACACAATCTTTTTCTTTTAACTTTTTTAATAAATCATTTCTTTGCTCTATTGTAAATTCTTCTATTCCAATATTTTTCCAATTATATAAGTCTATGATTGCTCCTGCATAATATTCTTCTTTGCTTATTTTTTCATTTCTTTGTGCTCTTGAAAATGTTTCTGTTATAATATCTCTTGTATTTGATAATCCGCCTTTTTCTAATATTTCTATTTGTTCTTCTGTTGATAAACTTCTTATTGCTTCTACAAGTTGCATTTCATTTTCTTTTAAATCTAAACTTACACTTTCACTTAATCCATAACCTTTATTACTTTGTCTTGTAATTGCCTCTGGCTCTATCCTAAATCCATTTTTTGCAATATACTCTATAATCTTTCTATACTTAGGATTATTTCCTGTTATTTGGTTTAAATATTTTGCAACTTCTCTTGCTCTTGCTTGTGATTTTGACAAATAAAACATATTTTTAACAATAGAATTTGCCATTCCAAATTCTACTTTTCCATCTGTTAATTCATACATTTCTTCTATTGTTATATTATCTTTTACTTTATCATTTCTAAAAAATATGCTATCTTCTGGAATATCGAATTGCATTCCATTTTCTACAAACGTAATTAATTCTCTTTTTATTTCTTCTACATTTTCTATACTTTTATCTTCTATTTGTTGTAATAATGCAAACATATCCATTACAATACTTGCTACATTTTGTATTTGTTCTCCTTCTATATCTCCATAATGAATTTGTTCCATTGAAGAAAACGCATTTCCTATACTTTGTACTACATTATTATTGCTTACATAAGGAATCATACTTTCCATATTTGCTTTTCTTTCTAATAATGTTAGTTTTGCAATTATTTTGTTTTTTAATAGATTTTGTTCTTTACTTAATGCTTTATAGCTACTTATTCTTGAATGTGGTGCTCTGTATTTTATGCCTGGCTTTAACATACTTTTAGATTTATTTATGGGGTTAGTTGACTTAAATGTTGTTTTTATTATTTCTTTTATTTCAGATTCATCTGTAGCATTTTCTATTTTTTTGAGATCTTCAAGTATTTTCTTATTTTTTTCGTCATTTTCATCTAATGAAGAAATAAATTCATTTACTTTCTTTTCTATCTCCTCAAGCATATATTGCCCAGCAAATTTTACTCTTTGTCCCATTTCTTTTTTAGACACTTTTATCATTACATATTCATCATTATAGTTTCTTCTTCCATAATCTAGTAAAACATTTGCGTTACTTGAAAGTGATATGCAATTTGTATCTTTTCTATAGTGCATTTTTATATGGTCATGAGCTTGTTCTAAACTTATTTCATCATCTTCTTTATACTTTGCAGCACCATTTTCTTGATCTTCTTCATATCTTTCTCTATCTGTACGTATTCGTATAAAACTTCCATTTTCGTCTAAAATAGTTCCATCTTGTAAATCTTTACTATCTGCTCTATTTAATGCACGAAAAAAATAGTAGTTTTCTTCATCTTCTATTATATTAAAATTCTCTATATTAAATAGTTCTTCCATTGTTCCTCCGTATTTATACTTTTTATATGTCTGCTTTTTTCTCTTTTACTATAAATCTTCCAAAGTAACTTTTTGCTCGTTTTCGAAACTTGTTTTCTTTTTCCTCAGTCCCCAAATTGAAGTTTCTTTTTTCCTCCGTCCCCAAAAAGGAATCTCACTCAAAGGTAATAAAATCTCCTGTGTGTGGCACGAAATGTGAATATGTTGCATCGCCAAACATTACAAATGCTAAAAATGAAGCAAAGATGATTTTTGTTTTGTAAGGTATTTTTGAAAACATTCGTTGCAAAAATGGTGCTATAATATATATGCATAAACATCCTCCTACACCGAAAAACAAAGAATTTTCCAAACATATTCTGCCTTGTATGTTCATAAAATGGCCTGAATAATCCCAATACTTCAATCCTGTTTTTACTTCCATTACGTAAGAGGTCATAAATTCTAAAATAGAGCATAAAACCATTACTATTATAAAAACTATGAATGGATTTTCTTCAATTTTTGTAATAACTTTGCTTTTGTTATATCTGTTTATTATATTTAAAAGTAGTACTATTGAGCCACAACCAAATCCGTAAATTGGAAGCCATGGGCCATATAGAGCTCCTCTATTTACTATTGTTCCATCTAAAAAATAGAATAAGTTCATTTCCATAAGCCATCCCGCAACTGAAAATACAAAAAACATTAAGACTATATCTACAAAATCATATATTCTAAATAGTGAATAGTGTCTTTTTTTCTCTGCTTCTTCAGGATATGCTTCTAATTTTTCTGGATTAGCAAATAGCTCTTCATCATTTAATAATTCGAATTTATATAATTCTTCTTTTTTATATTCTTCTCTTAATTCTTTGTAAAGTGAAGTTTGTGTTGCAATATAATATGGGCTATAGTATAAACCTACTAGTCCTAAAGTTAAAATATTTAGTACTTCCCAACCTAAAAATGTTATATCTGTTAAAAATGTTTTCCATTTATTTCCATTCATCATTGTTTGTGACATTTTTATAACATCTTTTGTCTCTATATGAGGGTTTTCTGCTAAAATATATGGAACCATTAAATAAGAATAGTGTTTTATCACTCCACCAATAATTGTAATATTCCACAACAATTGATAAATCCTCACTGTAAGCATTGTTTCTGCAGTATTTTTATATCTTTTTTTCTTTAATTTAAATGGATAAATAATTGTCCATAATTTAGTCTTTTTGTAATTTATACTCTCTAAAAAAAGTCTTTTTTCTCCAACTATTATTGGATTTATAAATAAAATTCTTATAAAAATTCCTATTGATGTAAATATTAGCAAAACAACTCTTGCTGAATGTATTTTTGATTCATCTTCTGAAATAGATTTTACAAAGTTTTGTATTTCTGTTTCACTATTTGAAATAAAGTTGAATGCTGAAAATATAAATCCTGAATATACATTGTTTTTCTCATTATATTCTTTTATAAATCCATTCATATTTCCAGATAAATATTGTGATAAAATCTTATCTAATTCTTCTTTTACAATTTGGCTTTCGCTTCTTGTTTCTCTATAATTTTGCACATTTTGAATTTGGTCAAAAGTATTTTTAAAAACAGAATAACCTGTACGATTTCCAATACTTCCTCCAAATATAAGTGTTATAAATAAAGATACCATTAATAAAGTTGCAAAATTATTTTTTAAAATCTTTCTTCCAGATTTTTTTACATCTCTTGTTTTCCATACATTTTTTCTCATTTTTTATTTCCTTTTCTTTATTGCATTAAGCATTCGTTTTTTATTTTGACAATTTATGTATTGCTCAGCTCACTTTTTAATTAAATTTATACAAAAATCTTAATTCTTATTTAACAAATCAATCACTTTTTGTTTTGACTTTTCCCAAAATCTTTTAAGATCGTCATATTTCAATTTTGAGTCTACATCTTCTACTGAAAACCAATAAAGCTCTTCTTTAAGATCTTCTTCAATATTTTTATGAGTTCTTCCATCATCAATTGCCAAATACATATTAAGTTCTACTTCTTCACCTTTTCCAGTGATGTAGTTTACAACTCCTAACTTTTCTAAAATGTGATTTTTTCTTTCAGTTTCTTCTTCAGTTTCTCTTGCTGCACATTCTTCAAGTGTTTCTTCCGCTTCTAAATGCCCCTTAGGAAATTCATATCCTAACTCATCTCTTCTATAAACTAATGCTATTTTTTTAGTTTTTAAATTTACTAATATTGTTCCTGCTTTTTGTGTAGCCATTTTTTCCTCCTAAATATTGTTTACAATAAAATCTATTACTTTTTGTTCATTACTATTATTCTTATCTTTTTCTTCTCTTGTTAAATCTACAAAATATTTGTTACTATCAGGCATAATAGATATTGAATCTAATGGATAGCCTGGATTTATCTTCTCTGATGGCTTATCTACAAAATAGAATTCACTCTTATCCCAAGTAATTTGTTTTACTTCTTTTCCGTTACATATAGCCATTCCATATACCCATTTAGCTTTTAATTTACCACCATATTCTTTTACAAGTTTTATATAGTGTTCAAGTGCCTCATCATCTGTTAACTCTCTTCCATTTACTCTTCTTACATGTGTTCCTGGTTGCTTTTCTTCTGGCACTCCTTCTATAAATAAACTACAATCCATACTTATTGTGGTAATACTTGAGGCATTATAATATGCCTCAGCCTTTATTTTAGCATTTTCTAATGAATTTTTCCCGTTTTCTTCAACTTTTATATTTATATTTAGATCTTTAATTGTTAATACTTCTATATTCTTTTCTTTTAGCTTTTCCGCATATTTTCTTATTTTTGCTGGATTTGTTGTTGCAAATAATACTTTCATTTTTAACTTTATTCCTTTCTAGTTTTATTTAAAGACAATCATATTTTTTAAACTAAAATTTCCTATGCTTATAATATATCACAAGAGTATTAAATAAGCAATTATTTTCGCAAAAAATAAGTACCAGTTTTTACACTGATACTTTATTATTTATCTATTCAAAATATAAAATCCAAAATTTAAATATGCTGCAAATACCACCCATAAAATATATGGAATTTGAAGAAGTCCAGCGATTTTATTTTTATTGTAAAACTTCCTTATCATAGATATTACAGCTACAGCAAGTAAAATTATCCAAATAAATGCAAATAATCTCCATTTAAATGTAAAGAAAATAATTGACCATAATGCATTTATTGCAAGCTGTATGTAGTAAATCCAATCTATTTCTTCATCTGTCTGATTATTTGTTTTTAAAATTCCATAAGATACTCCCATTAAAACATAAAGAATAGTCCAAACAATTGGGAATACTGTGCCTGGTGGTGCAAATGGTGGCTTTTGTAACATATTGTAATCCATAGAACCTGATGTAATAAGCCCTACTAATGCACCTATTAAGACAGGCAACAAAATTGACTTAATATAAATAGTTATTTTATTCATGTAATTCACCTCTAGTCTATTTATATTAAGTTTATTTTGTAATTAGAACTTTCGCTCTCACTTTTTTAATTTCTGTCTTATTTTTTCAAGTGCAATTTTTCTTGCACTTATTTTGTTTTTTTCTTCACTAGAAATTTCAGCTAGAGTTTTACCATTTTTTAGCTCAAAAATTTCATCAAATCCAAATCCATTTTCACCTCTTGGCTCTTCTGTAACATATCCTTCTATTTTTCCTGTTTCACATATTGTCTTTTCTCCATCTGATAATGCAATTGCAGTTGTAAAAACTATTTTTCTGCTTTCTTTTGGAACACCCTTTATTTTTTCTATTAATGCCAAATTCCTTTGCCTATCTGTCCCACTATGCCATCTTTTTGTAAAAACTCCTGGGAATCCATCTAAATATTCTATTTCTATACCTGAGTCATCTGCAAGGCACATCTTTCCACCTATCATATTAGCTATTGTTTCAGCTTTTTTTATTGCATTTCCTTCAAATGTTTTTTGGTCTTCTTCAACATCTACGTTTACTCCAATTTCTTCTATTGAAACTATTTTATATTCATTTAAAATTTCCTGTGCCTCTTTTATTTTTCCTTTATTTCCCGAGGCTATTACTATTTCTTTCAATTAAAATCACTTCCTTTAAATTAATTTATTAATTATTACCTTGCTAGATCAACAAATTCTTTTTCAAGGCTTTCATTATAAAATTCTAAAAAATTTGCCGTATCTCCATTTTCACCAAATTCACATAATTCTCTGGTTTTGTAAATGCATTTTCTGATATTTTCCAAGTTCATATATTTTGGTTTTTTCCCTGACTTAGAAAAACCTATTCCAAATTTTTCTCTTAACTCTGGTGGCAAAAATCTTAAAACATCAAATTCATCTTCAATGCTTTGATTAAGCAAATTGTAATCTCCATCCTCTCCATATAAAGTTTGAGCTGTTTGACTATCTCTCCATTGTTCATCCTCTAGTCCTTCTTTTTTAAAATCTTCTCTTATTTGACTATCATTTACACAATAATCTCCATAATAAAAATTTTTATCTCCAGTAATATGGCATAAAACTCCCTGCCATATTGGCTTTTTTATATCTTCAAAACTACATTCAAAAAATTTTGTTAAATTAGGATTATTTGTCCATCTTTTATTTCCTGTAAAATGTGGTTCCTTGCAATATTCCATATATTCCTCATATGTACATATATCTTCTTTATCACAATTTAAAAATAATCGGTCAAAATCTTCTTTTGTTTTTATAAAATCTGACTTTGCAATATCTGGTAATAATATTCCTATTACATAAGCACAATTTTTACTTGTCAAATGTTCAGGATTTCCCATTTTTTCTGGATTTCCCATTGCTAAATGTATTAATGCTCCTGCCATTTTAAACTTCCTTTCTCGTATGATGATTTCATACATAAAAATATTTTAAGTTAAAACATATTTCAGATTATACCCAATTTCTTATAAACTCTTCATTAAAAGTATATTGATATGAAGGTCTATACGCTGATTCCTTTACTACTTTATCAGTCTTTTTTATCATAGGTTCTATTTTTTTTCTAAAATTTGCAGATACTAATTTTTTATCCAAAATAATTTCATAAATTTGTTGCAATTCTGAAATGGCAAATTCCTTGTCTAAAAAACTAAATGCTATATTAGTGTTCTCTATTCTATTTCTTAATCTTTTGATTCCTGAATGAATTATCATTGCTGTTAATTCACTTACTTCACCTTTATTAACTAATTTATTGATATAATCTATATTTTCTCTATATCTTTTTACGATTGTTTCAACCTTGTATTGTATTGTTTTATTATCATTTTTTAAAATTATATTTTGGTGCATTCCCTTTTCTTCATTTTCAATAAAAATATCATAAAATGATAAATTATTTGGCATTTCTTTAATATTTTTTTTATTTATAATTACAAGATATGAAATCGTAAGTTCAGAATTCTTATTATAGTATTTTGGATTTCCCCATGTATAAAGCTGCTCTATATAAAATTTTGGTGTTTTGAACAATTCCTCAATTCTATTTTCTGCTAATGTCTTTATATATTCTTTGTTGCTGATTTCAAAAATAGGTAAACTATTATTTTCGTCTAACACCACTTGCAATTTTTTTTCTTTTAATCTTCTAACATCTTTTCTCTCTTCATTATCTGTGCTAAATATTATTAAATTACCATAAACTTTCATTTTCTGTTATCTCCATTTCCATTATTCCTACCAATTAATAAGTGAAAATTCTTTTTTAGCATTATTTCTTAACATAATATCATTTATTTCTTATTTTTTCAAGTATTTATTGAATTTTAATTCTAGCTATTTTTTCAGCTAAACCTACATATTTCTCTGGTGTTAAATTTAGTAAAACCTCTTTATCATATTCATCAATCTTTAAATCTCTTACATAATCCCTTATAGCTTGCAGTGAAATATTTTTTCCTCTTGTCATTTCTTTCAAAATCTCATACGCATTTTCATAACCATTTTTTCTTAATATAGTCTGAACTGCTTCTGCTAATACCTCTGGAGTATTTTGCAATTCAGTTCTTAATTTCTCTTCATTTACTATTAGCTTATTTATTCCAATTATAGTTTGCTTTATTGCAATCAAGCAAAAGCTAAATACCATTCCTATATTTCTTTGTAATGAAGAATCACTTAAATCTCTTTGCATTCTTGATATTTGTAAATTATTTAAAAATACATCAATAATTCCATTTGACATTTTTATATTTGCCATTGAATTTTCAAAATTGATAGGATTTATTTTATGTGGCATTACAGAAGAGCCTACTTCACCTTCAACTTTTTTTTGCATGAAATAGTTTCTGCTAATATACATCCACATGTCATTATCAAAATCTAAAATAATGTTATTTAATAGTTTTATTTCAGAAAAAATTAAAGAAATACTATCATGTGACTCTATTTGAGTAGTAAACATATTATATTCTAGTCCAAAGCTTCCTACAAATTCTTGAGCTACATTAATCCAAGCAGTTCCAGGATATGCTATTAAATGTGCATTAAAATTACCTACTGTTCCATTAAATTTCCCAAAGATTTTTTCTTTTTTTATTCTTTCTAATATTTTGTTTATTCTATAAGCAAATATAGTAAACTCTTTCCCTATGGTCGTAGGAGTTGCATTTTGTCCATGTGTATGTGAAATCATAGGAATATTGGCATACATATATGCCTTTTCTTTTATTATTTCAATCAATTTGCTAACATTTGGAATATATACTTTTTCTATTAATTCTTTTTCCATAATTCCATAAGCAATATTATTTATATCCTCTGATGTACATGCAAAATGTACTAAATTTTTAAATTTTGCAAGATTTTTATCTTCTAATTTACTATCTATATAATATTCAACTGCTTTTACATCATGTTTTGTAATCTTCTCTATTTCTTTAACTTTTTTTGCTTCACTTAAATTAAAATTGTCCACAATTTTTTCTAGTATCTTTAGTTCTTCCTCATTTATCTCTAGCCCCAATTCCTTTATGCTAAATAATTTCTTTAGCCATTCAATCTCCACAATTACTCTATTTTTTATTAAATTATATTCACTAAAATACTCTCCTACTTTTTTTGTCAATTCTTTATATCTTCCATCTATTGGCGAAATATTTAATAATTCTTCCATAAATACCTCTCTTCCTTCAATCATTTCAAAGCAAAATTATACTAATTAAATCAAACTTTTTTTAGCAAACAATCATACTATCTCTTCCTGCACCTATTCCAATAAATCTTATTGGAACTTTTACTAATTCTTCAATTCTGTTTAAATAAATTTTTGCATTATCTGGTAGTTCTTCTCTTGTTTTACAATGGCTAATATCTCCAAAGTTTCCTTCAAATTCCTCATATACAGGCTCACAATTTTCTAGATATTTTTCATCAGTTGAAAAATCCCTTGTAGTTTTACCATTTATTTTATAAGCAACACAAAGTTTTATTTTGTCTAGCTTTCCAATTGTATCTACATGATTTATTGCAAGACCTGTTAAGCCATTTATTATTGCTGCATATTTTAGTGCAACTAAATCTAACCAACCACATCTACGTGGTCTTTTAGTTGTAGTTCCATATTCATGGCCTAATTCTCTTATCGTATTTCCAATTTCATTATCTTGTTCTGTTATATAAGGCCCTTCTCCTACTCTTGAAGAATATGCTTTTAAAACACCATACACTTCTCCAATATATTTCGCTCCAATTCCTGCTCCTGTACATATTCCTCCAATTGTTGGATTTGAAGATGTAACATAAGGGTAACTTCCAAAGTCTATGTCTAAAAGTGTTGCTTGTGCACCTTCACACAAAATTTTTTTATCTTGTTCTATAGCATTATGAATTAATGAAATTGTGTCTACGACATAATTTTTAAGATATTCTGCATATTCATTATATTGATTTATAACTTCATCTGCATTAATTAATTCATAATTATACATCTGAAAAATTCTGTTCTTGCTCTCTATATTTTTCCTTAATTGATTTTCAAATCTTTTATTTACTAAGTCTTCCATTCTAATGCCACATCTCTCATATTTATCACAATATACAGGTCCTATTCCTCTAGCAGTTGTTCCTATTTTTTTGTCTTTTCGTAGTTCTTCTTGTAATTTGTCCATTTGTATATGATATGGAAATATAACATGTGCCTTCTCACTTATCCTTAAGCCTTCTACACTATATCCATTTGCCTTAACATTTTCAATCTCTTGAATTAAAACTTTTGGGTCAATTACAACTCCATTTCCAATTACAGCAATTGTTCCTTTGTTTAATATACCTGATGGAATTAAATGGAATGCAAATTTTTTTCCATCTATTTCAATAGAATGTCCTGCATTATTTCCTCCTGTACATCTTACAGAAATGTCTGCTTTTTGAGATAAGTAATCAATTATTTTTCCCTTCCCCTCATCTCCATAGAAAGTTCCTAAAACAACATCAACTTTGTTCATAAAAATCTCTCCTTTACTTATTATATTTTTAATATTAAGTAGCTACATCGTTATTATACATACTATTATAATTTTTGTCAATACTTTTTATAAAAAATATAATAAGTTGTTTTTTAAAAAAAGAAAGTGCATATTATAAACACTTTCTTCTTAAACTATTCTCTTTCCAAAATTATTGTAACAGGTCCATCATTTAATAAACTTACTTTCATATCTGCTCCAAAAATTCCTCTTTCAACCTTAATATTATTTTCAAGGCATTTGTCACAAAAATATTCATATAATTCATTTGCCATCTCAGGTTTGGCAGCATTTATAAATGATGGTCTATTCCCTTCTGAGCAATCCCCATATAAAGTAAATTGAGATACAATAAGTAAACTTCCACCTACTTGCTTTATATTTAAATTCATTTTGCCATTTTCATCTTCAAATACTCTTAGGTTACATAGCTTTTTTACTAAATAATCTGCGGTTTCTTTTGTATCTGTATGTGTTACTCCAAGTAGAACTAAATAGCCTTTTTCAATACTTCCTACTATTTTGTGTTCTACTTCTACACTTGCATTTTTTACTCTCTGTACTACTAATTTCATTTTTTAATTCCTTTCAGTTTTATATTTTTTATAAACCTCTATCAAATCTGGATCATGTTGATTTTGTGGTAAATTATTTAAGTCAAAAAATTTCAATTCTTTACTCTCTTCATCACATTTTAATTCTCCTGAATATTTTTCTATATAATATAAAGGAGTATTGTTTATAACTACATCTCCATTGGGATATTTTCTCATTCGAGATTTTCCAGATACTAAACTTATTAATTTCAAATCTTTTTCATCTACATCTAAATTCGTTTCTTCTTTTATCTCTCTAATAATTGTCTCTTCAAAGCTTTCCCCTAATTCTTGGCATCCGCCAGGTAATCCCCATAAATCATTGTCTGATCTTCTTTGAAGTAAAATTTCTCCCTTCTCATTTTGTATTATTCCAACCGCTCCATCTTGCAATAATACAAATTTATGATTCAACTCTCCCATACATAGCCTTGTAAAAACTGGATATCCTATTATTTTACTTAGTTCAATTATTTCCTCTGTAGTCATATTTTGCATTATTCTAATTAATTCTTCTTGTTTTATATTTCTTTTTTCTTCATTAGAAAGATTTTTTATTTGTTCTAAAATATCTGAATTTTGCATTTTTTCACTTCCTTAAAATAAATTCCCATAAAGTTTTAGTCCTATTTAATCTTGTTGTAATATTTTCATTTAAAACAATTACATTCCAATCTTTTGTTAAAACATCAAATTGCGCCTTATTAAAGAGTCTAAAGTATCTTGACCTATTCCACACCCTAAATCAATTGCATTTTTATCTTCTACATTCATTATTTCTTTTACATACTTTTCCATCCAATTATCTTTTAGGAAGTCAATTTTATTATTTTTTATAATATCTTCCCAATATCCATAATCCCAATATTCTTTGCTATTTTATATCATCGATTTCTCCTTTATTCTTTATTCAATTTTACCATAAACTCTAAAAAAAAGAAAGTAATTCTAAAAATTAATTGAAATAAACGAAATTTAATGATAAAATACACATATATTAAATATAAAGTAAGGAGGAAGATTTAAAATGAACTTACTTGATTACAAGAATTTAATAGATGGTAAACCTATTCATATTGCAACAGTTAATAGTGATAATAATCCTAATTTAGCTGTTGCTTCGGATGTTAGAGTTATTGAAGAAAATAAAATAATTATTTCTGTAAATTAAATGATAAACACTCAAAATAATATTCAATATAATCCAAATGTTGTTTTAACAGTCTTTAATTCAGAATATAAAGGCTTAAGAATGTTTGGTACAGCTGAATATTATACAAATGGTGAATATTTTGATTTTTGCCAAAAAACATTTTTTAGTAATGGAGAAGTAACTCCATTTGGTGCTACCAAGCCAAAAGGTGCAATTGTTATTACAATTTCTAATATTTCAAAATATGAATAATACTAAATTATATAATCTAATAAATATCCTCCGGCTAAGCCGGAGGTTTTTTACTAATAGCGCCTAAAAGGCTATATTACAAGCAGAGCCTCAAGGCTCATAGCTGATCCGACACACGCATCTCTTATGACCCATTGAATGGGTCTTTATATTCTTTTATTGATATTTGGTCATACATCATATCTTCTTGCAATTGATTTCTTACATATTCTGCTATTCTTTTTTCATTTTTACCTACCGTGTCTACGTAGTATCCACGGCACCAAAAACTTCGTTGCCCAAATTTGTATTTCAAATTTGACCACCTCTGGAAAATTATGAGGCTACTTTTGCCCTTTAATATTCCCATAAATTTTGATACTGATAATTTCGGTGGTATTGCAACAAACATATGAACGTGGTCTGGGCAAACTTCCGCCTCTATAATTTTCACTTCCTGCCACTCTGAAATATCTCGCAATATTTTTCCTATTTCTATCCTTTTCTGCCCATAGAAAATTTTTCTCCTATATTTTGGAGCAAACACTATGTGATACTTGCAATTCCACTTTGTATGTGATAAACTTTCTATAGTATCAATAGTATTTTTCTCATCTTTAGTTTTCTTTGAAAATATACTATTCATATTCCAAAACTCCCTTCATTTTATATTATCTTTATGTGTCGAATCATATTGATTTTATATCATGAAGGGAGTTTTGTCTACTACAACGCTAAAGCTTACACTCCTACCGGCATAGCCGGAAGTTAATTTATACAACTAAAAATCGATTATCATAAATATAGATAATCGATTTTTGTAATATTTATTTTTCAAACTCTCCCATTCTTTCTTTAAAAAACTCATAAAAATACCTTACATTTTCAAGTTCACTCCATTTTTGAACTTTATAATTTTTTGTATCTAAATTATATATTTTTGCATTTAAAATCCCTAACATAAATGGTGAATGAGTTGCTATTATAAATTGAATTCCTAAATATCTTGCCATCTTATTCAAATTTTCAGCAAGTTTAACTTGATTTTGTGGTGAAAGTGAAACTTCTGGTTCGTCTAGCAAATAAAGTCTATCTGGCTCAATCGTATCTTCCAAAATCTGCAATGTTGTTTCTCCATTAGAATATTTCTCTTGTGAAAATTCAAACCTTGAAAACTGCTTTCCTCCTTCTTTTGTATTCAAAAACTCTTTAACATTTTTTAATCCTCTTTCCCTTGCCAAATTTGCCTCTATACTTTCTTGTAATACTGCATCTTGCTGTATTTTTCTTATTTCATATAATATTTCTTCACTTTTTATATATCTGCTTTTTTCTGGAATTCCACTTATTATTTTGCCATTTTCATTTTCTCCTAATTCATATTCACATTTTGAAACATAATCTCCAAAGTAATCTATCATTCCAGTAATTTCAGGATTATTTCTTTCTTTTCCTTTTAAATTTAATTTATGTGCAATAATATTTAGAATTGTTGACTTTCCTGACCCATTGTTTCCATATAAAACTGTTATATGGTCAAATATAAATATGTCTGGCTCTTTGCTGTTAATTACATTAAAAGGATATATATTGTTGTTTTTTATATTTGAACCGACCAATTTAAAAGTTTTCAGATAAATCATTCTTTGCATCACCACTACTTTTATTTTTTATATCATTTGTATATCACATATTTTTAAATTTCTTAGCCCCAAATTATTAAATAGCCTAAAATAATAGTCTTCTCTTTTACTCATAAATTAATCTCTCCCCATTGGCTCTTGGGGTTGGCGTTTGAGTTGGCGTTGTCTTTTTCTTAAAGCAATACTCGCTTCCATTCTTTCAAAATAATCTACCAGCTCTTTTTCATTTTTAATATCTACAACTCCAGCCAGTAATCTACTTCGAGTAATATCTGGTCTTATGGCATTAAAATATTCTAGACTCTCTTTTAATTCTGAATTTTCTTCTAAATCCGAAAAATCAATTTTAAATATTTTTTTAAGTTCTGGTGTTAAGTATTTCAATATATGAAATTTTTTTTGTATAAATTTATCTAGCAAATTATAGCCTCTACTAATATCATTCGCCATATTGCCATTTTTCAATTGTTCATCATTTAACTTTTCAACATTAAAATCATCTAAATAAAATATTTTGTCTCCAATAAGATGGCAAAAAACTCCCTGCCAAAGAGGATTTCTCAAATTTACATATTTACTTTTAATAAATCTTCTTAAATTTGGATTAATAGTACAATTTATATCTTTTGTAGACTGTAGATTAGCAGTACTATTTATATCTTCTGTAAACTGTGGATCTTTAGAGTATTCCAAGAATTGTTCATATGTTAATATATCTTTTTCATCACATCTTTCAAATAATTTATCAAAATCTTCTTTTGTTTTTATAACCCCCAATTTTACTATCTCCGGTAATAATATTCCTAGTATATATGCATAATTTTCGCTAGTCATATTATTGGGATCCCCCATTTTATTAGGATGACCTATTGCTAAATATATTAAAACGCCTTCCATTTTTACTCACTTTCCTCCCAAACACAAAATTTATATCATTTTTTAATTATTTATCTACTAAATATCTAAATTATTTCTCATATGTTTTTTACTAAAAATTTCTTATCTTAATTCAAAATCTGTTAGCTTATATCCCATTTTCTTTAATTCATCATAAATTTTGCTTGGTGAAATTCCAACTAAAGTATAAAAATCACCTTCCACTCTATCTAAAAATAAAGAAGCTTTTCCTGGAATTGTATATATACCTCTTTCTAATATAGTCTTTTCATTTTCTACATACCACTTTATATCGTCATCATTTACTTTTTTCAAATAAACCTTACATACATCAGAAAAAGTTACTTCCTTATTTTTATACAAATCTTTAATAGTAACTCCAGTGTATGCGTAAGTAAGTTTTCCAGACATTTCTTTAATATTTAAAAAAGCTTCTTCTTTTGTTTTTGGCTTCTCATATATTTTTCCATTCATATAAATAATTGTATCTGCCGATATTATTATTGCATTTTTTGTTACCTTTTTAGCTACAGAATTTGCTTTAATTAAGGATAAATCTTTTACATAGTCACTCGGATTTTTTTCATTGCTGATCTCTTCTTCATTACTTGCTATAACATCATATTTTAATCCTATCATATCAAAAATAGCTTGTCTTTGTTTTGAACCAGATGCTAAAATCAATCTCATTTTTATCACCTTTATTCTTTATTAACTTTGATTTTTAATATATCACATATTATTAAATTTTACAATATTAACTTTGGTTTTAAATATAGTGTTTTGATTACATTTTATGCTACAAACCACCAATATTTTTTCACACTAGATTGCAATTACCCATTGTCCCACACCTTCAAGTGCTGTACCAAAATTCATATTACTTCCATCTTTTATCTCATTTTTCATTTTCTTGATATATGTTTTATTATTTAGTTCTCTTAAAGCTAAAAATCCACCTAATCTAAAACCATAACAAATTAAAATAATGCAAGATATAACATAGGCATAATTTAGTGCATCTTTATACAATAGCTATTGCAATAATAATTAATAAAATCTCTTTACTTAAAATCATTTCTTATCAGCCTCTTATTATTCTTATAACTATTATATTCTTAAGGTTTTAATGTTATTATAATTTTTTATTTACATACAATTTGATGTAACAAATTTATGCAGTATTATCTCCATACATCTCCATTAATATGTTTGGTCAGTGCCATTATAAAAGCATTTTTTGTTAAATCAATTCTCGATACTTCATCTCTTGTCAAAAAGCTTATTCCGCCTTTTCCTTTTCCTAATTCTTTTCCACTAAATATTTTATCCATAACCTTTCCAAGCTCAGTTTCCTTTATTTCTTTTATATATTTATCTGGTATAGGGAATCCTTGACTGGTTCCTACACTTTGCACTTCTTCTTTATCTTCTATTACTACACAATTTATATCTATCCATTCTCCTAATAAATCAGTAATTCCAGCTTCACTTGATACAAAAAAATCTGCTTCTTTTTTATTTTCCTTTGCGTATTCTTTTAAATTCTTAACTCTATTTTTAGCTCCTTGAAGTATTTCCTCATTTATAGGTTGATTTCCAACATCAGAATTCACAGGTATTCCCTCTATCTCAACGTTTTCGAAATATCTTTCAAAAGCTTGTCTTGCTCCTTCTATTTTTCCTGGATTTTTTGTTCCAATTAATACTTTCATTTTCTTTACCTCCCATATATTTTTTAGCAATACTTAAATAATTATATATTTCAATCCCAGTACTATCTTTTATATAATTTATTCCATATAAACTGAAAATTAATGTTGTCTATTTCCTATATAACTTGCACACATTTGCAGTTGATATATTTGAAAAACCATTTAATTTATGGTAATAATTTCTTATTTGCTCTAGTGTTATTCCATAAAAAATATTAAAATATGGATTATTACATTCTATCATTTTACCTAATCTTTCCATGGACTTATGTAATGACTTAGCTAAGTTCATTTTTTCGTCATCTTCCAATTGTGGTAATCCCTCTTTAAACTTTGTTAAAACATAATCTTGTAATTTTTTTATTTTTTGATTTTTGTCAATTAGCAATTCGGCATAACCCACACTAGAATATAAAGTATCTTCAATTCGACTCATCACTATATATAATCATTAAGTCTATATCTGATGAATCAGTATTAGTATTTGTCTGGTAACTACCATAAAATATTACACCTTCAACATTGGGATCATTTAAATATCCTTGGTCTTTTAAAAATTCATTTATTACATATTTTATATTCATATAATTTCTCCAAATATCTACATTATACTTTTTTAATTTGCCTTATTATTTTTTTTCATAATTTACTAGTACTCTACTATATGCGGTCCCAAATTGTGACCGCAAATTATTTTACAATCTTGCCAATATATCTTTTATTATCGCCTCGTATTTTATAAGTGTAATACCAAAACATTTTTTTCCTACATCTTTAATAGAAGCTCCTATATGATAAATACACTTTTTATCTAGTATTAAAAATCTATCATGAAAAACTTCAGTATATTTAACTTCTAATTTAGGATACTGATTATTGAATTTATTAATATCATTGGCATTTAACTTTGTATTACTTTTTGTATATATTTCTACATTTACTTTATCATTTTTCCTAGATAATATATTTAATGTATCTATATCAACGTAGTTATCTATTAATATAATTTCATTTTTTGCTTTTTTTATTAAATCAATAATCATACTAAACGCGTCATATACTTGTCCATCAAAAAATATTTTTTGCTTAACATTTTCTTTATTTTTAAATTGCTTGAATATTTCTTCTAATTTTTTATCATGCTCTAATAGTTTATATTCTACATTAGTTAATCTTTCAAATATAAATGCATTATTGAACATAAAGTTTCTCATTTCTGTAAATGCCTTCATAATGCTTATACTAACTCTAATTGCTTTATCACTATGTAAAACAGTGGAAAGCATTGCTACGCCTTGTTCTGTGAATGCATATGGAATTTTTCTTCTTCCACCTTTTGAAATCACAAATTGTGATTTCAAAGAATTATATTCTTTCTCATTTAGTTGAAAACAAAACTCTTCTGGAAACCTTAGAATATTTCTTTTTACTGCCTGATTTACAATTCGAGTTTCTACTTCGTATAATTTTGCAATATCACTATCTAATATTACTTGTTTTCCCCTAATTGTGTATATTTTTTGTTTAATATCTTCTATTTCATATTTTACTACATTTAAATCTTCGTTTATTGGTGCGATATTATTTTTATTACTCATAATTATCACATCCTCGTTTATTTTTTTACTCTATTCCTCTACTTATCTTAATTCCAAAATCCCCACATTTTCTATTGAACTAGTAAATGGAAACATATCTACAGGTTGAATCATTTTAATTTCATATTTTTCTTCTAGCTTATTCAAATCTCTAACAAAAGTTGCAGGGTTGCAACTAATATATCCAACTCTTTTTGGATGAATTTTTAAAATATTGTTTATAGTGGTATTATCCAATCCTTTTCTTGGTGGGTCAACAATAACAACATCTGGAATTATCTTTTTGTTTTCGATTAAATCTGAAAGTAAAATCTCTGCATCTCCACAAATAAATTCTGTGTTTTGAACATCATTTATTTTTGCATTTTCTTTCGCATTTTCTATAGCTTGCTCTACTATCTCAATTCCATAAACCTTTTTTGCATATTTTGCTGCAAATAGTGAAATTGTTCCTATTCCACAATATAGGTCAAATACTACATCTTTATTACTAATCTCTAAGTTTTCTATTGTAATATTATATAAAGCTTCTGCTTGTACAGGGTTTACTTGATAAAATGAAAGTGGAGAAATTTTAAAATAATAATCTCCCAAAATATCTTCAATATAGCCTTTTCCTGCTATATTTATATTTTTGCTTTCTAAAATAACATTTGTATTTTTTTTGTTTATATTAACTACAACACTAGTAATATCATGGCATGAACCTTGCAAATCTTGTGCTATATCTTTTGCATAAGGTAAAAAATCTCCATTTATAACTAGAATTACCATCATTTGCCCTGTTCTAAATCCTCTTTTTATAACTACATGCCTCATTAATCCCTCTTGCGTTTTTTCATTATACACAGAAAGCTTATATTTTTTTATAACATCTAACACATATTTTGCAACTTGATTTGACTTTTTATCTTGTATTAAACAATCTTCTACAGGAATAATGTCATGTGTTCTATTGGCAAAAACTCCTATTACCGGCTCTCCTGCTTTATCCACACCTATAGGGTATTGCAGTTTATTTCTATAATGATATGGATTTCCCATTCCCCAAGTCGGCTTTACTTCTATTTTGTTTTTTAAATTCTTATTAACTAAATTCTGAACTACCTTTTGCTTCATATTTAAAGTTTCTTCATAATCTATATGTCTTAAATTGCACCCTCCGCATCTCTTGTAAGTTGTGCAATCTTCCTCTACTCTGTGTTCAGATTTTTCTAAGATCTCCAAAATTTTTCCAAATGCATGTGAAGTTAAAACCTTTACAATTAAAATTCTTATTTTTTCACCTTTAATGGCATTTGGAATAAATATTGTAAACCCTTCTATTTTGGCTATCCCCTCTCCTTCAAAGCCATTGTCTACAATATTTACAATATATTCTTTATTTTTTTCAACAGGTTGTTTCATAGTTTCCTATTTTATATCCTTTCTTCATTTTTTATTACCCATAAAGATTTAATTTTGCTTTATATTTATATATTTTTATCTAACCGCTTCTGTCAAATCTCCTTCAAATCCATAAACTTTTCTGCACAATGGTTCTGAACGTTTCCCCCCAGGCACAACAACTTTTTCTAAATCTTCATATATACTATGTAATTTTATCCCATACTTTTCCATAGTTTCTACACTTATTTCTTTGAAAGCTGGACATGGCAATATAGTTCCATCATATCTAATATCTAATTTTTCAGTTCCTGCTGTACATAAATGTGATATTTTCCCATTTAATGGTATCCCTATTCTAATTCTTCCGCTAAACCATTCCCTTTCCTTATTTATAGTTTCAGCAAATTCTTTTAATTCTTCTTGGCTTAACATTAACTCTTCTTTATTTTCTCTTCCTCTTGCTTGTGGAACAAAATTTAAAATACTTATGTTTTTTATCTCAGCTATTTTCAAACATTCCATTAAATCCTGAAATTCTTTATAATTTGGTTTCATAGGAATAAAGTGCACATCAATATTTAATCCTGCTTTTTTTGCTCTTATTATAGATTGCATTAGATACCATATATAAGAATCTCTCCCCATTAATTTATTATCTATTTTTTCGGTTACAGCTTGCCAATCAAATACAATTTTGTCTAAGCCTAAGTACTCTAATTTATATAGTTCTTCTATTGTTATTGCTGAAAATTCATTTGGCTTAGTAACTCTATCATAAAATTTTTGTACATTTTGCTTTAAACGTTCATTCCATGGCTCATTTTCATTTATTTCTTTAATCTGTTCGTCACACTT
This sequence comes from uncultured Clostridia bacterium, assembly GCA_946529215.1. Classification (GTDB taxonomy): domain Bacteria; phylum Bacillota; class Clostridia; order TANB77; family CAG-508; genus CAG-269. The sequence goes on along the minus strand of CAMMZC010000012.1, from coordinate 32,912 downwards.
TTTTTTCATATCTTCTATCATTGCACTTGTCATATCACTTGCTCTCTTTATTCCACTAGTAAACACAACTGTTCTAATGCCCTTATCTTTACAATATTTAACCATATTTAAAATATCTGGGTGAAGAAATGGCTCACCACCTGAAATTGAAATTTCTCCTATGCCACCTTGACTTAAAAAATAGTCTATTGTCTTTTTAAATTGCTCAAAAGTAATAATTGTACTTTTTTCTATTGATGAATTTGAAGAACAAAATTCGCATCTATTTGGACATGTTTGTATTACTTCAAAACATAAATCTTTTAAGTTAGGCATAACAATTTTCCTTTCTTTTATTAATATATTTTCACTACATTTAAATTTTCGTTTATTGGTGCGATATTATTTTCATTACTCATAATTATCACATCCTCATTTTTTTAATATAATTTCTGTAACTCATTGCGATACATCTCTTGAACTCATGTTTGTATTATATCATATTTTTAGTTAGATTTCAATAAAATCCAAAAAAAAGTTGAAATTATTCTATTTTTCTACTATAATAATACTATGAAAAAATTAATCGTTGATAAAAAATATAATAGTAAAAAATTGAATAAATTTTTGCAAGATAAAATTCCAAATCTTTCTAACAATTTGTTTTATAAAACATTGCGCAAAAAAGATATTAAAGTAAATGGCAAAAGGGTAAATGAAAACATTCTAATCTTTGAAAATGATATAATTGAAGTATATATTGCAGATTCTTTATTAGAAACTAAAATTAGTTTTGATATTGTTTTTGAAGATGAAAATATATTAGTTATAGATAAACCTGCAGGTATTGAAGTTACAGGTTCACAAAGTTTGACTACACTTATCCACAAACAATACGCAAATTGTGGATATTTGCCAATGCCTTGTCACAGATTAGATAGAAATACAACAGGTTTAGTTTTGTATGCGAAAAATCAAGAAGCTTTAGATATTTTACTTGATAAATTTAAAAATCACGAAATAGAAAAACATTATCTAGCATTGGTTTATGGTGTGCCAACGGAAAACTCCCAAACTTTAACTGCATATTTATTTAAAGACAGTAAAAAATCCATAGCATATATCTCTGATGAACCTAAAAAAGGCTATTCGAAGATTATAACTTCATATTCTGTTCTAGCTAAAAATACAAATGGCACCTGTTTACTTGATGTTGAAATTAAAACAGGTAAAACTCATCAGATAAGAGCTCATCTTGCACACATTGGTCTTCCAATTGTTGGTGATGGAAAATATGGCAACTATGAAATAAACAAAAAATTAGGATATAAAGTTCAACAACTTAGAAGCTATATTTTAAAATTTAATTTTACAACAGATAGTGGAATATTATATTATTTAAATGGAAAAAAAATTAAATCGCGCGCGATTTAATCGCGCACAATTTAATTTTTTTTATAGAAAATATATAAACCATATAGGACCTGTTTGCTTTGCAATCATATAAAGCAAAACATCTTAATCCTATTGAATTTTCTATGTCTTTATTTCCTATTGTAAATCACTTTTTAAGTTTCCAATTTCAGCTGGTGTAGCTTTTTGAGCTGATTTATAATATCCTTTTGATTGAGCTACTTTAAAAAGCTCAAATTGAAAGCTTTCATCATTATTTCTTATTTGTTGAAATGTTTGTCTAAGTGTTGTATTTTCTGTTTCTGTGATTGCTGTCTGATAAGCTGTAAGCCCTGCTTTTACACCTTCTAAAATATCATTAACCATTGTTTTTTCATCCATACTTATTCTCTCTCCTTTCTTTTAAGATGCATAAATTTTACTTATTTATAATTTTTTCTAATTTAAAAATCCCATTAATTTTTGTTTTGTATTTAACGAATCTTGTGCTGCTTTGCTAAAAATTTGCTTAATTTGTGGGTCTACTGCTTGAGATGAATAAGTATTTAATTTTTGATAATTTGTCTCGTGTGAACCTATTAAATGTCTTAAATTTTGTAATTCCGCTTCTGTTAAATCTGCCATAATAAATCCTTCCTTTCATTTAAATTCTTGATTTATTATTTCCAAATTTTTTTAATTTTATACAAACAAAAAAAGATGATTAGTTTTAAATTAAATCATCTTTTTTCATCTATTTTTTACCTTACTTCATCATTAATATTCTTATCTTTACTTATTGTTCCATCATCTGTATTTTCCCTAATTACTTCTTCTTTATTAATTCCTGTGCCTTCTGCTATTGTTTGTGTTGGCTTTAATGAAACTTTAAAAGCCTTCTTTGTGCCATCCTTACCAGTATATAAGTATGGTACTAAAACACCATTTTCATTTTCATCATATTCACTCTTTTCCTTTTCACCAAATTCTTGCGCCATATATACATAAAAATCAACAACGGTAAGCTTTGTAAGTTCTTGTTTTGTTCGTGTAGGAATATTCAAATTTTTCATTCCCATTATAGAAGTTACAAATCTATCAAAATTTCTATAATCTTTACCTTCTACTTTAACGCTACCTTCATCTTTTTCACCATCTTCATTTTTTTCACCATCTTCATTTTTTTCATATATTTTATAATAAAGTGTAGGATCTTCAAATTGCCTTGCAACTAATGAGCGTGGATCAAAATCTTTATCTGATCTTTTTGCATATTCATCAGTCTTTAATAGAGTAAGTATCATATTCGCAATTTTAATAATTTCATAATCTTCTAAATCTTTATATGATTTTGAGCCATTTAATATAGAATTAAACAATAACATTTCTTCATCATATTCTTTAATTAAATTTTTTAATTGTTTTGGCATATTATCATCGTTTATATTATTTATATCTTTTTTTTCTTCTATTTTGACTATAGCATCTTTCTCGCCTTTCTTTTTACCAATTTTATAACCTATGTTTCCACCGAAAAAACTCCCTATACCAAAAGCTGCAACTAATGCAGCTAATAGAGCCCTAAATTTGGATTTTTTTTTCTCTATCATTGCTGTATTTTCTTTTTTTTGATGACTACTTGTCTTTTTTGGTTTTCTTTTTTCTTGTCTTTTTCTTAATTGTCCATCTTCTCTTTCTTCTCCATATCCATATATAGGTTTTTTTGTAGGCCTGTTTTCTCTACCTGTATATATAGGATCTTGTATTCCATTCATATTTTATCACACTCACTTTCATTAATTTGTACAATTTTCTTACTTATAAATTAATCACATAACACCTATAGAATTATTCCTTCTTGCGTTACATCAATATGTTTATTATATATGATTCATTTATATTATAGCACATATAATTATATTTTGCAAATCGTATATTATTTCAATTAAAATCAAATAATTTTACATAGTATTATCTATCTTCACGTGTCTCTGGCGCACGATCTATGTTTTCATAATCTTTTCCATTTGTTACCTGTCCACCTCTTGCTAATACTTCTTCCATAGACATTCCGTGTATTTCTGCTATCATTTTTTTATATCTTTTTACTTTTTCTTTTTCATCGTCAGTAAGTTTCCTATCCATACGTAAGAATTTATGTTTTTCTTCATCTGTTAGATGTCTTCTTACAAATTTTTCCCTAGGCATAAAATCAACCTCCTATAATTATAATGAATTTTATTAAATAACTTCATCATTATAAATGATATCATAAAAATCAATTAATTTCAAATAATTTCCAAATTTGAAAATTTTGCCATCAATCTCTTGTGTCCAAATTTTTCAAAATCTATATCTACTTTTAAGTCATCACCTTCTGGCTCAGTTCCTGTAATAATGCCTTCTCCAAACTTTTTGTGGAATACTTTAACTCCTGCACCATACTCAGATAAATCAACTTGTTTTTTTGCAGATTTGTTGGCCAATCCATTTAAGAAACTTTCTGCAGTTCTGCCAAATGATGCAATTCCATTTGTAGCAGATTTGCCGATTGAAGAAGCAACAGCTCCAAATTTTGTAGAACCCGCCCCAAAACTTGAATTCGAACTAGAACTCGAATTTACAGAAGCTTCTCTATAACTATTTCCATAACTCCACGAATATCCACTATCTCTAAATGATGACTTATTACTATTTGAGCCAAATACATCTTCTGCTCCATCTAATAGTTCTTCTGGTATTTCTTTAACAAATCTTGAAACCTGATTACAACTTGTAGATCCAAACATTGTACGTCTTTTGCTACATGTTAAATATAGATGTTGTTTTGCTCTAGTTATTCCAACATAGCATAATCTTCTCTCTTCTTCTAATGCTGATTCTTCACCTATAGATTTGTATCCTGGGAATATTCCTTCTTCCATTCCTACTAAAAATACTACAGGGAATTCAAGCCCTTTTGCACTATGTAATGTCATAAGTGTTACAGATTCTTCTTCATCATCTACATTATCTATATCTGAAGAAAGTGTCATTCCTTGCAAGAAATTCTCTAAAGAATTATCTGCTTCTTCTTTTTCAAATTCCATTGCTACTGTTAAAAATTCTTCTAAATTTTCTATTCTGTTTTCTGCTTCTATTGTTTTTTCATCTTCTAAAGCCTTGGTATATCCTGTTTTCTTTAATGTTAATTTAACAAGCTCAGAAATTAAAAGATCGTCTTTTTTAGCCCTTAACTCCTCAATTACATTTACAAATTCTCTTGAATTCAAGAAAACTCTATTTAATCCATATTGATCTGCATTTTTTATTACTTCATACATAGAAGTTTCATTTTCTATAGCCAAATCTTGAATTTTGTCTAAACTTGTTTTTCCAATTCCACGTTTTGGTTCATTTATAACTCTTATCAAACTAAGGTTATCCATAGGATTTTGTATTAATCTTAAATAAGAAATAATATCTTTTATTTCTTTTCTTTCGAAGAATTTTAGTCCTCCAACAACTTTATATGGAATTTGTTCTCTTCCTAAAATCTGCTCTATTGCTCTTGATTGTGTATTCATTCTATACAAAACAGCAAAATTCGAATATTTCATTCCTTCTTGTCTTCTTAGATGCTCAATTTGTTCAACTATATAGTTTCCTTCATCATATTCATCTTCTGCTGAGTAAATTTTAGGCAAATTTCCAACTTCGTTTTCTGTCCAAAGCTTTTTTTCATATTTTGTTTCATTATTTTTTATAACTGAATTTGCAATTTTTAAAATATTTCCTGTACATCTGTAGTTTTGCTCAAGCTTAATAATTTTAGCATTTTTAAAATCTCTTTCAAAGTTTAAAATGTTAGTAATATCAGAACCTCTAAATCCATATATACAATTATGCACACAAATTCCATTTGCAAAATATTGATGATATTCTGGAATTTCTAAATCAAAGACATTGCCTTCATATTTATAACTTTTTACTTCTTTTACAATATCCTCTTGAATCTTTCCATCTTTAAAAATTGCAACTACCATATTTTTTCTAATATGTGATAATGGCATAAATTTAAAACTATCTTGTTCTGTTAATCTAATCTTTTGTGATATAATTAAATCATTGTCAACATCTTTTAACTCTGACATAAGGTCAAAAGCATCTTCATAACGTGCTCTTTCTGTTTCTACTCTCCATGTAGATGCCTTTCCTCTTCTAACATTAAAGCTTTTTTCTTTTAACTTTACCTTAAGTTCTTCATCAGATGAATTAACATAAACTCTATGACTATGTAATCCTTTCATATTTGCTTTACCCGAAAAATAGTTAACATTAACAATTTTTCTTTGAGTTCCTCCTCTTATAGATGCCTGAGGAACAACACAAGGATACTCTTCATACATATTTAAATCTTTTAATAATTTTCTTGCTCGATCCTCTGTATTAATTTCTTCAAATAAACTTTTTATTTGCTCTTGATCTAACTTCATTTGTCTTCCAATAGTATGAAAAACAAACATTGGTATTCCATAATTAAATGCATAATAATGTTCAAAACATGTAGCTTCTTTTTCAGTTGAACACGTTTTTAATAGCCATATTTTGTCTCCTTTTTCTTGTCGTAATCTAACTGTTAAGCCATTCTGTAACTCGCTTTTGTCATCTCTTCTAACGCCTCTTGTTTGTCCTATTCTATATCCAAGACCTTGTTTATACATCAAATATACATAAAAACTTTTCTTGTCAGGTTCTAATTTTGCAAAAATAACATGATTAATTGTACCTTTTAGTATATTTCCGTTTGATGTAGTAATCTCAATAATTTCTCCTTTATATTTTTTTCGTTTATTATTAGATACTTTTCCCTCAATTATTTTTCCATGTCCTGATGCACATATAACATTATCGTTAATTTTTATTTTTTCAATTTCTTTTTCTCCATCAGTAGTCATAACCTTAGTTCCTTCAATTAGACACTGATCATTGTCACCCACTGCAGTGATATTTTTATTTTTTTCTGCCAATAATTTAATTAATGTAAATTGAGCCTTGTTTGTATCTTGATACTCATCTACTAATACATACTTAAATTTATTTGAATAATACTCTTTTATTTCAGGATTTTCATTAAGTATTTTTATTGTAAAATTGATAATATCATCAAAATCTATTGCATTATTTTCTTTAAGATTTTTTTGATATTTCTCAAAAACTTGTGCAATTTTTTCTTTTCTAAAATCTCCTTTTGCCCTTAAAGCATATTGGTCAGGCTCTAGCATTTCGTTTTTTGCATTACTTATTTCTGATTGCACTGCTCTTTCTGTAAACATTTTATCATCTAAATCAAGCTCTTTAATACATCTTTTAATCATAGTTCTTTGATCTGATGTATCAAAGATAATAAATGAAGAGCTAAATCCTATTTTTTCTATATGACTTCTTAAAATTTTAACACAAATAGAGTGAAATGTTCCCATCCACAAATCTTTTGCTTGCTCACCAACTAAAAAAGCAATTCTTTCTTTCATCTCATTTGCTGCTTTATTGGTAAATGTAATTGCTAAAATATTCCATGGAGCAACATTTTTTTCTTGCATTAAATATGCTATTTTATGTGTTAAAACTTTAGTTTTTCCACTCCCTGCACCTGCTATTACTAAGCATGGTCCTTCTGTATTTATTACAGCTTCATATTGTTTGTCATTTAATCCTTTTAATATTTCTTGCATTTCATCTTCTCCTTTTTAGTTTCCTTTTTGGGACTGAGGAAAAAAATCACCTCGCAACTTAATATTTATTCTTAATTCTTTTTTCCCAGCCGCTTTGACTCTCTAGTACTTCTATATTTTACTACAAAAAATCTGAAATATCAAGAAAAAAAAGACTAGTTTTTAAACTAATCTTTACTCCCTTTATATTTAAACAAAGCAGATGGTCTATGTCCTTTTCCTTTTCTTACTTGATCTGTTTTTTCTACTTTATTTGCAATAATCCTTCTAAAATCTGGTGCCAATAGTTTTTTATTTAAAATAACCTCATATACTTGTTGCAACTCACTTAAAGTAAAATATTTTGGCATCATATTAAATACTATATCAGTATATTCAATTTTATTCTTAAGTCTTTCTATTCCACTTACTATTACTATTGGATGATCGAAAGCTAACTTATCATTTTTTGCAACAGAAAACTCATACCTATCTGTTGTTTGTTCTTTTAATTTTTTGTTTAGTATAAAACTAATTTCCTCTTTTCCATTTTCTAGTACAACTTTATACTTTTTTTCAGTTTCTTCTACCAAAGAAACATTAAACCAACAACTATTTTCTTTTAAATCATCTTTTATTTTATTCTTGTCAATCAAAGCCATATATGCAGTCGAAACAATCCTCATTCTTGGATCTCTATCAACATCACTAAATGTGTATAATTGTTCAATATAAATATTTTTTAAATTTGTTTCTGCTTCTAAAACACGATTTGCAGATTCTTCTAATGTTTCATCCATTTTTATAAATCCACCTGGTAAACACCATTTGTCTTTATATGGATAATCGTCTCTTTTTACTAGTAAAATACTAAATTTCTTTTCTTCTAGTTTTCTATAGTTTTCACTTTCTTCAGTAGATACACTCATTATTAGTATATCTGTTGTCATTGACAATTTTTCAAACATACTTGAATCATAATCTTTTAAAAATTCTTCTTCTGATGAATATTTCTTTTCCATTATAAAATACACTCCTTATTATTATCTACTTGATATTAACATTATAATTGTATTTTTTTTGTATGTCAAGTTTTTTTAGTTTTATCTACTTACATCACTATTCTCAGTTTCATCATAATTTTTTTCTACATTACTTAATATTCTATTATCATCTTGATTTGATTTACTTGCTTTCTCAACTAAATCTTCAATAAACTTTCCCCTTGTAGCTTCAAATACTGAAACATCACCCTTGTATTCTTCACTATATCTTCTTACTTTACCATTACCTTTTTGCAAATAAAATGATTCTTTTCTTGAATAACCCTTAACTGGTTGTTCATTACTATGTTTTAAATGAGAGTAATCTAATTTTGACATATTATTTTCTTCTTTCATAAATGATAAGTTACCATCGATGTCTCCTATTTGCAAATAAAATGATTCTTTTCTTGAATACCTCTTAACTGGTTGTTCATTACTATGTTTTAAATGAGAGTAATCTAATCTTGACATGCTATTTCCTCCTTTCGTAAAAACTATGTAATTTTTCCATATATCTCGTTGAAAAAAACTTTTCAACTTTCTCCTCTCTTTGATGCCTACTTTATCATACTAAAATATTCCTATGATAAACCTTATATCTTTATAAAATAATCTCTATAATTTTATATTTATCATAGATAAATACTTCAAAATCTTTCATGATCTTCGGTAGAATATCCATCTGGATGTGATTGATAATGTACATTAAAACTATGAATTTGTTCACTTAAGTCATTTTTAGTTTGTTCTAGTTCATCTATTTCAGTTGTTAATTTGTTAGCAATATTTGACCAATCTTGTAGATATTCTTTAAAAGGTGGATATTTGCTTACAAATAATTCATACATATCTTGCAATATATATCTTCCTTCATCATCTTTTTTGACTTGTTCTAAATATAATTGCATTAATTCTTCATTTAGTTTTATAGGATCTTCTTTTGATTCATCATTAAGCATTTGTTCTAAATTTTGTTCAATGTCAGCTAAATTAGGGCTTGGAATTTGTTCGCCTTCAATTTTTCGTTTCTTGCGCTGTGGTGTTATATAAAATTTATCTTCAACATAATAGTATTCAATTTTGATTGGACTTTTTTTCACAGCAATTACTCTTTTTTTTATTTCACGATTTATTCTGTATAATTGTCCTGTTTTTCTATTTATTTGATCTATTTCTGTTCTTAAATCGTTTATTCTATTTTTTAAATATTTCTCAAATGATGGAACACACCTAACAAATATATTATAAATATCTTCAGCAACTCCTGTATGCTTACTCCAAAAAGCTGTCCAATAACGTGTATCTATTCCTATAAATGTTTTATAATATTCAAAAACTTTTTCATCTATATTTTCTCCATCTGCTGTTGTATTCTTTATTTCTGTTAGAGTTTCAATAATATCATTATATCGCTTCTCATCACCTATATGTTCAAATTCATCTCTTTGTTCCTTCGTTCCTTTTAAAGAAATTGGTAATCTTGTATCAAATTTTTTGCATATATCAAGCAATCCCTTTTCTAATTCCTGCAAAGCTCTTTTTTCTTCTTCTAATCTTTGTTTATTCAAAGCAAAATATATTTCACTTCCTATCGCAGTATCTATGTTTTCAAATATTTCCGGAGAACTCTTTCTTAAATTCTCTTCACTTCTTAATGAACCGTCTATACAAGCAATTCTTTCATATATCTCATTCAATCTCTTTTCAATTTTTAATTTTTCTTCAAATATTATATCTGCATTTGAGGTATGAGTCAGTACATATCTAACAAACTCTTCTCTTGAAAAATCAGAATATGCTTCTTCATATATAGGAAGTATTTTTTCCATATTATCATAATTATGGAAACGAGCATTCCTGGTAGTTTTTTCTAAATACCTCATTAATATTTCATTTATATAATCTTTCTTTTGTTGTTCTATCATATTGTCTTCAGTAGCTTTTCTTTCACATGTTTTAATAATTAAATTTACATCTCTTAATAAATCGGTTGTTTGATTCATAATTTAATTCCTCCTTTTCTTTTTTTGTAAACAATGTACAACTCTCAAAATAGTAGAATATTGTTTCATTGCTTTTGTTATTATCTTTTTGTTTTTAACATTATAGTACTATCTCAAGATTTTGTCAAGAGTTTTCTTTTTATTTTTTTCTTAATTTAAATTTGATTCAAAAAATAGTACTAGTGTTTCACCCTTTTTTATATTGGCTATATTCACTATTTTCACAAAAAAAACGCACAAAAAAAGAACCTAAATTATTAAACTTATCTTAGTCTAATAATCTAAGTTCCCTTGACATCTATCCTAGCAATTCTTTTACAACTTCATTAATTGTTTTTCCATCAGCCCCTGCACCTATTTTAGCTTTTGATTCTTTCATAACAATTCCCATATCTTTAATAGAAGTTGCACCTACGTCAGAAATTACTTTCGAAACAATTTCTTTTATCTCTTCTTTTGATAATTGTTTTGGCAAGTATTCTTCCAAAACTTTCATTTCTTCATTTGTTTGGTCTATTAAGTCTTGTCTTTGAGCTTTTTCAAAATCTGCCATTGCATCTTTTTTCTTTTTCATTTCTTTTGCAATTATATCTATTATTTTTGCATCATCTACAACATTTCCAGTATCTTTTTCTATTTGTAGAATTGCTGCTCTTATCATTTGAACAGTGTTTTTTCTAACAATATTTTTGTCTCTCATAGATACTTTTAAATCCTCTAGTAATTTTTCTTTTAACATTTTAATCACTTTCCTTTCACTTTTTTATCTATTCTTCAAAAACAAACTTTTTTATAGCTTTTGCAACTCCATCATTATTGTTTTTATCTGTAATATAGTCTGCCTTTTGTTTTAATAAATCACTTCCATTTTCCATTGCAATTTTAAGTTTTGCATATTCAAACATTGGCAGGTCATTTCCACCATCACCTATAACAATGATTTCATCATGAATTGCTCCCAATGTATCCATTACTTTTTTCACGGCATTTTTCTTGTTGACTCCTTTTTTCATAATGTCGAAATAATGCTCTTTAATATCAATTCCATTTCCTTTTCTTATATATTCACAAATTGGAGTATAGTCTAAAGTATTAATATTATTTACTTTTTCTATTGCATTATTTAGTTTTTCTTTTTCTCCACCAATAATACATAATGTTGATTCTATATCTTTATTATTTTCAAGTAATTCAATTATATTATCAACATATATTTGCTCTTTTTGCACTTTATTTTTTTGCTCTTTTCTTTCCATATATTCATTTTCTTCGCCATATATCATAATAAAATCTAGGTCTTCATTCAAGTATATTTCTCTTAATATTTTAGCTTCATCTATAGTTAATATTTCTTTATTAATATATTCCTCAGTTTTAATATTTTTTATAATCGCACCATCTGAAGCAATAACATAGTCACCAAAAGAACAATTATACTTTTTATATAAATCTTTAACTAATCCAAGTTCTCTTCCTGTTGTTACTATAGTTGTTATCCCTCTTTCTTTATATGCTCTGTTTAGCCACTTAATGTTTTCTTCAGAAATTTCTTTTGCATCATTTAATAAAGTCCCATCAAGATCTATAAATATTAGTTTGTACATATTTTGCTCCTTTTTAAGTATATTCTGATTATTAGTTTACTAAAGAATACTTTGTTGTATAACATAGCTCATTTGTTATGCAAAGTCATTAAATGTAATTACTTCTTCTTCGTTTTAGCTTTAGTTGTTTTCCTCTTCTTTCTTGTTGTAGTTTTCTTTTTGTTATTTTCTTTTTCCAATTCAGGAGTCCATTTTTCACCTACTTTTGGTTTATTCCAAGAAATGTAGTTACAATTATCTGGTCCATTTTCACATACATAGAATTTCTTTCCACGTTTTGTCTTTTTCTCGATTACTTTTGCCCCACACACTGGACAAGGTACATCAATATAGTTAATAATTGACTTTACATTCTTACATTCTGGGTAACCTGGACATGCTAAGAATTTTCCAAATCGACCATATTTATATACCATTTTTCTTCCACATAGTTCACATACTACATCAGATTCCTCATCTACTAATTGTACATGTTCAAGTTCTTTTTCAACTTTTTCTACTTCTTTTATAAATGGTCCATAAAATTCTCTTATTACGTCTTTCCACTTTTCATTTCCTTCTGCAATTTTGTCAAACCTTGTTTCTACATCTGCTGTAAATTCTACATTTACTACATCACTAAAATTCTCTACTAAAAGTTTATTTACAATTTTTCCAAGTTCAGTTGGCACTAGTTGTTTTTGCTCTTTTTCTATATATCTTCTTTCTAAAATAGTTGTAATTGTTGGTGAATAAGTACTTGGTCTTCCTATTCCTTTTTCTTCCAAAGCTTTTACTAAACTTGCTTCTGTGTATCTTGCAGGTGGCTCTGTAAAGCTTTGTTTAGGATTTAACTTTTTCTTAGAAACCTTTTGATTTTCTTCTAAAGGTGGAAGCATTCCTTCTTGTTCTTCTTCTTTACCATCTGTTCCTTCGATATATAATGTCATAAATCCTTTAAATTTTATCGATTGACCATTTGCTTTAAAATCATAATCCTTTGCTTTAATATTTACTGCCATTGTATCGAAAACTGCTGCTGCCATTTGGCTTGCCATAAATCTGTTATATATCAATCTATATAATTTATATTGGTCATTACTTAAATATTGCTTTATATCTTCAGGTTTAAGTTCTATATGTGCAGGTCTTATAGCCTCATGTGCATCTTGTGCATCTTTGCTTGTTCTGTAATATCTGTTTTCGTAATAATTTTCTCCATAAGTTTCTGTAATATGCTTTTTAGCTGCTACTCTTGCTTCTTCTGAAATTCTTGTAGAGTCTGTTCTCATATATGTAATTAAACCTGTATGCCCTTCAGGTAGTTTTACACCTTCATATAAAGTTTGAGCAACACTCATAGTCTTTTTTAATGTAAAATTAATTTTTCTTGATGCTTCTTGTTGCATTGTACTTGTTGTAAATGGAGGTGCAGGATTTCTTTTCTTTTCTCCTTTTTTAACTTCTGTAACAATATATTTAGCACCTTTTAAATCTTCTAAAATTCCGTCTACTTCTTCCTTAGAATGAATCTCAATTTTCTTTCCATTCATATTAGCAAGTCTTGCTTCAAATTCTGTATTTGTATTATCATCTAGTAAAGTAGCATATATGTTCCAATATTCTTCAGGAACAAAGTTTTCAATTTCTTCTTCTCTTTCACAAATAAGCCTTACTGCAACAGATTGCACTCTTCCTGCTGATAATCCTCTTTTAACCTTTTTCCAAAGTACAGGACTCATTTTATATCCAACAATTCTATCTAAAACTCTTCTTGCTTGTTGAGCATCTACTAAATTCACATCTATATCTCTTGCGTTATCTAAAGCTTTTTTTACTGCATTTTTTGTTATTTCGTTAAATGTAACTCTAGTAATTTTCTCTTTGTCATCTTCTAAAATCTTAGCTAAATGCCATGCAATTGCTTCCCCTTCACGATCAGGGTCTGATGCAAGATATATTTTTTTTGCATCTTTCGCATCCTTTTTTAAAGATTTTATTAAATCTCCTTTTCCTCTTATATTTATATATTCTGGTTCAAAATCTTTTTCAACATCTACTCCAAGTTTAGATTTAGGTAGGTCTCTAATGTGTCCCATTGAAGCAACTACTTTTGTGCTTCCTCCTAAAAATTTTTTTATTGTATTCGCCTTTGCAGGTGATTCCACTATAATTAATTTATCTGCCATAGTGTTCTCCTTCTACTATAATTTTTCTTTAAAATTATATATACTTTTTTTGGAAAAGTCAAGAGTAAATTTGACCATTTTGCTAACATCAGCAAAAAATCATTTTCGTAATCTCACGAAAATGATTTTTTCCTATTCCAAATCCAACTTAATATGAACATCTTTTAATTGTTCCTCGCTCACAACAGATGGAGCACGCATTAGCAAGTCTCTTGCTTTTTTGTTTTTAGGGAATGCAATTACTTCTCTAATATTTTGAGAATCTGCTATAAGCATTACCATTCTATCTATTCCAGGCGCTGCTCCTGCATGTGGAGGTGTTCCATATTGGAACGCATTGTATAAAGCTCCAAATCTATTTTTTACATCTTCTTCTGTGTAACCTGCAATCTCAAATGCTTTTATCATTATTTTTGGATCATGGTTTCTAACTGCACCTGATGCCATCTCAAGTCCATTAATTACAAGGTCAAATTGATATGCTAAAATATCAAGTGGGTCTTTTGTTTCAAGAGCTTCTAATCCTCCTTGTGGCATAGAAAATGGATTATGTCCAAAATCTATTTTTCCTTCATCTGTAAGTTCATACATTGGAAAATCTACTATAAAGCAGAATTTGTATACATTTTTTTCTATTAAGTCAAGTCTTTTTCCTAGTTCAATTCTAACTAAACCTGCAATCTTTTGAGCTTTTGTAAACTCGTCTGCTATAAAGAAAATACTTGAATTTTCTTTTGCTCCAAATTTATTTATTAATTCTTCTTTGATTTCATCTGTAATAAACTTTGCAATTCCACCTTCTGCTTGATTTTCAGCATTTATTTTTGTCCAAGCTAATCCTTTAGCTCCAACTTCATCAGATGTTGCGAATTCTCCCATTTTATCGAAGAATTTTCTTCCTTGCTCAGCTCCATTTGGAACAACAATTATTTTTATTGTTTTATCTTTAAATGCATTGAATTCCGTATTTTTGAAAGTTTCTGTTGCATCTTGAATAATTAATGGATTTCTTAAGTCTGGTTTATCTATTCCGTATTTTTCCATTGCTTCTCTATATGGAATTCTTATAAATGGACCTTTATCTACTTTCCAATCTGTAAAGTGCTCATATATAGATGGTACGACTGTTTCTATTACTTTAAATACATCTTCTTGAGTAGCAAATGCCATTTCGAAGTCTAGTTGATAAAACTCCCCAGGTGCTCTGTCTGCTCTTGGATCTTCATCTCTAAAACATGGTGCTATTTGAAAATATTTATTAAATCCAGAGACCATAAGCAATTGCTTAAATTGTTGTGGAGCTTGTGGCAAAGCATAGAACTCTCCTGGATTTAGTCTGCTTGGTACAATGTAGTCTCTTGCTCCTTCAGGTGAAGAATTTGCCAAAATTGGTGTTTGTATTTCAGGAAAACCTAATTCATCCATCTTATCTCTTATAAATTTTAAAATTTTAGAACGAAGTAAAATATTGTTATGTATTTTTTCATTTCTTAAATCTAAAAATCTATATTCAAGTCTTAAGTCTTCTCTTGCATCAATTTCAGAGTTTATTTCAAATGGAAGAACACTTTTGCATTCACCCAAAACTTCTATTTCTTCTGCAATTACTTCAATATCTCCTGTTGGCATTTTAGGATTTTTACTTGCTCTTTCCACAACTTTTCCATTTATGTGGATACAACTTTCTGTATTTAAGTTTTTGGCTTGTTCTTGTAATTTTTCATCATTTACTACAATTTGTGTAATTCCATCTTCATCTCTTAAATCTATAAAAATCATTCCACCTAAATTTCTTATAGTTTGCACCCATCCTGCAAGCTCCACTATTTCTCCTACATTTTGAATTCTTAATTCTCCTAAATTTTTTGTTCTATACATTTTTTCCTCCTTTTGTTTTGATTAGAACTTTTTTACCTTGTTTGTTCTGTTTCAACTTTTATTATTTTATAAAAATTTTCTATGTCTATATCGTCTTCTAGCATAGATATCCACTTTAATAATGCATCTTGGTCTACTATAAATTCTTCTACATTATCTAAATTTGTATTTATATTATTGTCTGATATTAAAGCTTGAATTGCTATTTTATAATGTTCGTTTTCTAATGTTTTCTTTAATAGAGTAAGCGTCTTTTCTTGTTTTTCAGTAAAACTAGGTGATTTTTCAAAAACTGTATATCTATAATAATCATCTATGACCTTGCCATCAATATCTATATTTCCTGTATCATAAAAAAAAGGAATTTGTAAATTCAAAATTGCAGAAGTTATTGCATCATTATCAAATCTTTTAATTTTTTGTTGAATGAAATTCTTTTTGTCAATGTTTAATTCCTTTAAAATTAAATCTAGTGCATTGGTTAAATAAACAATATGAGCATATTTGTAATTTTTTCTATCTCTTTTATCTTTGGGAGAATATGGCATAAAAAGACACTTTCCATTTGGTAAAATAAAAAGTAATTTATATTCTGATATTTTGTTTTCTTTAGAATCAAAGTATCCAAAATATCCTTTTATATCTTTTGCTCCTTTTAGATTACTTTTTTCTATTCCATACATTATTGAATCCATTTTAATCCTCCTAAATTCAAAGTATTCCTTATAAAAGCTGATTTAAATACTCATCTAATTCTTTTATAACATCATCTTTACTTTCTAGAATATTAATTTTACTCCTAAACTCAGAAGCATTTGGTAATCCTTTTGAATAATATGCTAAATGTTTCCTAAATTCTCTAATACCTGTGTATTCACCTTTTTCTGCAATTTCAATTAAAAAATGTTCTTTTATTATTGAAAATCTTTCCTCTAAAGAAACATCTGGCATTTTTGCTCCTGTTTTCAAAAAATATTTTATTTTTTGAAAAATCCAAGGATTCCCTATTGCTCCTCTTCCTATCATAATTCCATCTACACCTGTTTTTTCAAACATAGATTTAGCTGATTCTTCATCTACGATATCGCCATTACCTATAACAGGAATATTTACCGCTTCTTTTACTTTTCTTATTTCTTCTAAATCTGCTTTTCCAGAGTAATATTCGTCTCTTGTTCTACCATGAACTGCAATTGCCGATACTCCTAGGCTTTCTGCAATTTTTGCAATTTCTGTTGCTACAATGTGTTCTTTATCCCAACCAGTTCTTATCTTCAAAGTAACAGGAACTTTAGAATTTTTTACAACTGCTTCAATTACTTTTCCTGCCTTTTCTAAATCTGTTAAAAGCTTGCTCCCATCTCCATTTTTTGTAACCTTTGGGGCAGGACATCCCATATTTATATCAACTACATCTGCAATATTTGAAACATATTTTGCTCCATAAGCCATTGCTTCTTCATCACTTCCAAATATTTGCATAGAAATAGGTCGCTTTTCTCCATCAACTTTAAGCAATGTTTTTGTTTTTTCATCATTATATAGCAAAGCTTTGCTACTTACCATCTCTGTAACAACTAGTCCTGGTTCAAACTTCTCACATATCAGCCTAAATGGCAGGTCTGTGATACCTGCCATTGGTGCTAAAAATATATTATTTTTACACTTTACATTACCTATATTTAATTCTTTTAAATACATTTTATCACCTAAATTAATTCTTTTTCTAGCAATCTTTTGATTAATATATAAATTTTGAAATATATGCGTCGGAGCGTTAGTGACTTAAGTCATAAATTGAAAAATTTACTATATTAATCAAATAATCTTTGATCAAAATTGCTTAAAAACTTCCATAGTCAGACCCTTTAGCCATATATATAGTCTTTTTTCTGTTACCACTAATATTTAATAATAAACCAATACATATAAAGCTTGTAAGTAATGAACTTCCTCCATAACTTACAAATAATAGTGGAACACCTGTTATTGGTAAAAGTCCCATTGTCATTCCAATGTTTTCTGCCATATGAAAAAAGAAAATTCCAGCTATTCCTGCTGCAATATATGAGCCATAATCATCTCTTGCTGTTTTTGCAACATATAATATTTTGTTAATTAAAAATACATAAGCAACAATAACTGCAGCTGACACAACAAATCCCATTTCTTCTCCTATTACTGGATAAATAAAATCTGTTGTTTTTGGAGATAAATATCCAAGTTGAGTTTGGTTTCCATTTAAAAGTCCCATACCAGTAAGTTCTCCAGCACCTATTGCAAGTTTTGATTGTATTATATTATATCCTGATCCTTTTGGATCTGATTCTGGGTGTAAAAATACATCTATTCTTGTTTTTGCGTGTGTTGGTAAAACAAATTGATAAATAAGTGGCACAGCAACTACAACTAAAATTACCGCAGCAATTATATATTTTTTATCTAGACCTGATACAAAAAGTACCATAATTAGTGAAACTATGTATGTCATTGCCGTTCCAAAATCTGGTTGTAATACAATAAGTAAAACTGGAACTGTTACAACTGCTATAGCTATAGCTAATTTCCAAATTTTGTTTATCTCTTCTTTTCCATTTATTTGTAGTCTCGCAATAACATAAGCTAAAAACAGAATTACAGTAGCTTTTGCAATTTCTCCTGGTTGTAATGAAAATCCACCTATATTAAACCAACTACTTGCACCATTTATTGATTTCGTAAATAATACAGCAACTAGCAATAATAAGGACAATCCATACAAAATAGGGGAAATTTTCACTAATATTTTGTAGTCTATAAAAGATACTATTATCATGATGACCAAGCTAACTACAAACCATATAATTTGCTTTCTTAAATATTCAAAATTATCTGATTGAGTTGCAGAATAAAGTGCAACAAATCCTACTATACATAGCAGAATTGCTAAAACTAATATCCACCACTCTACATTTTTTAAATTTCTACTCATATCTTCTCTCTTTTATATTATTTTATAATTAAAATTTACTTGTTAATCACACCTGCAAATTTTAATTTTTTATCTTTGTTATTTTTATTGGTTATTTGTTTTTGATATTCATTCCTATACCGCCAATTATTTTTGTTATCCTTCTTTATTTTCTTCTTCTACTATCTTTTTTGCTTCTTCTATTTTTTCATCTTCTTGTTTTTCTAGTTCTTCTTCATTTGTTTTTGCTTCTAATTTTGTTTCTTCTCTTTTTTCAGCTTCTTTTATATTCTTTTCTTTTTCTGAAACTTCTTCTTCACTAACCTTTTTTACTTCATTTTCTTTAAATTTATCTGTTTTTGATGAATTTGAATTTACTTCTTTTGCTTTCTCTTTATTATCTGCTTTTTTACAAGAATTATTTTCTGTTTTACTTGAATTTTCCTTTTTTTCTTTTTCAGATTTTTCATCTTGTTTTTCATTTTCTTTAGATGAATCTTCTTTATTTAATTCTTTTTTTAGCCTTTTATTTTCATCTTTTATATTTAATATAGGAATATTTGCATATAATACAGGAGCCCCTTGAGTTCCATCTTCATTAGCTTGATTTTTAAGTCTAACATCTAAAGCTGATTCGTCTATATCTATATATTTTTTTATAACTTCAATTATTTCTTGTCTCATTAAATCTAGAAAGTCTGCAGATACATTTGCTCTATCTTGCATTAAAACCAAATGTAATCTTTCTTTTGCAGTATCTCTTGAACTAGAGCCTAATGCTTCTTTTTTGTTTGACTTTTTGAATAATTTCATAATGTTTTCAAACATTGATTTACCTCCAATTTTTTATCCTTTTTAGTTCTGTTTTATTAGCTTTTTTCACCAATACAATGATAATTCTATAAAGATTATTTATCCTTTTTTAAAAAATCCTTTAATTTTTGCCCATAATCCTTTTTCTCTGCCTGGTATTGTAATTTCAATGTCTTCTCCTAATACTCTTTTAGCAATTTCTAAATATGCTTTTCCTGATGGAGCTTTTTTATTTTGAATAACTGGCTCTCCTTTATTTGTTTGTGTAATTATGTACTCATCATCTGGAACTACACCAATTAAATCAATTGAAAGTAAGTCTACAATATCGTCAACATCCATCATCTCGCCTTTTTTTACCATATTGGGTCTAATTCTATTAACAACTAATTCTGGATTTTTTATTTCTGCTGACTCCAATAATCCTATAATTCTGTCTGCATCTCTTATTGATGAAATTTCTGCTGTAGTTACTACTATTGCTCTATCAGCTCCTGCTATTGCATTTTTAAATCCTTGCTCTATTCCTGCAGGACAGTCTACTAAGATATAGTCAAATTCTTTTTTAAGTTTATCTGTAAGTTCTTTCATTTGTTCTTCATTTACTGCTGATTTATCTCGTGTTTGTGCGGCTGGTAGTAGGTATAATTCTTTAAATCTTTTATCTTTAATTAATGCTTGTCTCAATTTGCATTTTTCCTCAACAACATCTACAATGTCATAAACAATTCTGTTTTCTAATCCCATTACAACATCTAAGTTTCTTAGTCCAATGTCTGTATCGATTAGAACTACTTTTTTTCCTTCTAATGCTAAACTTGATCCTAAATTTGCTGTCGTTGTTGTTTTTCCTACTCCACCTTTGCCTGATGTAATAACTATAACTTCTCCCATTATTTCTCCTCCTTAGGATTTTTGAAATTTCTAACATATATAATATATAACGATTTTGTCAAAAAGTCAATGATATTTACATAAAAAGCCAAAATTTTTGAATTTTATTTTTATCTATTGCAAAATTTTTGCAAAACATATATAATGAAAAAAATAAAACTTGTAATATATTTTTAGCAAAAAATATTCATAGAAAGGGATGTAATAAAAATGGGAAAATTATTTGCAATTGAAGGAACAGATGGAAGTGGAAAACAAACACAATTTAACAAACTATGTGAAAGGTTAAAAGCTGATGGAATAGATTTTAGAACTATAAGCTTTCCAAATTATGATAGTCCATCATCTTCACTTGTAAAAATGTATTTGTCAGGTGAATTTGGAAAAAATGCAAAAGATATAAGTGCATATATTGCTTCAACTTTTTATGCAGCAGATAGATATGCTACATTTAAAACTGAAGGTTTAGAGGAATATTATAACAATGGTGGAATTATTTTAGCAGATAGATACACAACTGCAAACATGGTTCATCAAACAGGGAAAATAAAAGATCCGGTAGAAAGGCAAAAGTTTTTGGATTGGCTTTTAGATTTTGAGTTTAATCTTTATGGTTTACCTAAGCCTACAAGAACATTTTTCTTAAATATGCCAACAGAATATGCAATTAAATTAATGAAAAATAGAGAAAATAAATTTACACATAATCAAACAAAAGACATTCACGAAAGTGATGCAAATCACCTTAAAGATAGCTATGAAGCAGCTTGCTCATTGGTTGATAAATATGATTGGTGTGAAATTAAATGTGTTAAAGATGGTAAAATAAGAACAATTGAAGATATTCATGAAGAAATCTATGCAGAAGTTGAAAAATATATTTAAAAATACAGGAGCATACAACTATTTTTTAATAATTGTAACGCTCCTTTATCTTATGTTATTTCACTTTAATCAAACTTTTTATCTTCTCAAACTTACTATCACCAATTCCTGTAACATTTTTTATATCTTCTATATCTTTAAATTTTCCATTTTTATTTCTGTGCTCAATAATCCTGCTAGCAAGTGAAGGGCCAATTCCTGGTAATTCTTCTAGCTCAGTCTCATTTGCTGTATTAATATTTATTACTGTGTTTTCTGTTGAACTAAAGTTTTCACCACTTTCTTCAGAAAGAATAACTCCTTTTCCACTATCTTGAGTTATATATTCATTTTTTGTATTTTGTTCTTGTCCATTTTCTCCACCATTTTCTTTGCTTAGCTCTTCTTCATCATTACTTGGAATACGTATTTTCATCCCATCTTCAACTACATAAGCTAGGTTAACATCTGTAATATCAGCATTTTCTGTTAATCCACCTGCTGCTTCAATAATATCTTCAATTCTACTTCCTTGCTTTACTTTAACAACTCCTGGATTTTTCACCTCTCCTGTTATATGAACAGCCATCATCTCTTCCTCCTCATCTTCATTTTTTACTTTTTCATTGTTTTGTGAATTTCCATTTGTACTTTCTTTTGAGCCTGAAGCTAATATATCGTCAGAATTTACTCCCTCATAATTCTTTGAATCATATATTTTCCATCCTACCAATATAATTACAAAAATTGCTATAATTATAACTATTTTTCTTTGTTTTAAAAATTCTATCATATTTATACCTTCTTTCTAGGTTCCTTTTTAGGCCAGAGGAAAAAAGAACCTTAATTTTTTTAAAACTCTTGCTTTTTTTTCTTTAATAGAGTATAGTATTCTTATGTACTTTTAAAAGGAGAAATTAAAGTGAAAACAAATAGACAAATAAAACTATTTCTAGTAATAATAATAGTTTTTTTAATATCAATATTTAATGCAACTTATGCACAGATTACTCAAGCAGCAAATACAGAAAACAATTCAAATATTGGAAATAACAATAATGAAGCAAATACATCAAATATAGAAAATGTAACAAATACAAATTTACCAATTTACTCAAATGCGGTTATTATAATAGAAAACAAAACAGGTAGAATTTTATACGAAAAAAATTCAGACCAGAAGATGTATCCTGCAAGTACTACAAAAATTTTAACGGCAATACTTGCTATAGAAAAAGGAAATTTACAAGATAAAACTAAAGTAAGTAAAACTGCAATTTCAGATATGAAATCAGGTTATACATCTGCTTATTTAATTGAAGGAGAAGAGCTTACTATAGAACAATTACTAGAAGTTTTACTTGTACATTCTGCAAATGATGCAGCAAATGTTTTAGCAGAATATATTTCTGGATCTATACCACAGTTTGCTAATCTTATGAATAATAAATTGCAGGAAATAGGTTGTACTAATACTCATTTCGTTACAACAAATGGACTACATGATGATAACCATTACACTACTGCAAAAGATATGGCTAAAATTGCAAGATATTGTATGAGAAATGCTACTTTTAGAAAAATTGTTTCTATGCCAAAATGTATTATTCCTGCAACAAATAAAAGTGGAGAAAGAGTTTACAAAAATACAAATGACTTAATAATTAATACTTCTATATACTATTATCCAGGATGTATTGGAATAAAAACAGGGTTTACATCACAAGCTAAAAATTGTTTAATTTCTGCTTGTAATAAAAATGGTTTACAAACTATTGCTGTTGTATTAGGAGCTTCTCTTACTGAAAATAGACGTAGTGCAAGATACGTAGACTCAAAAACATTGTATGATTATGTTTACGAAAACTTTACTTTTTCCAAAATTGCTACAGCTGGTTCTACTCAAAAAACAATTGAAGTTCAAGGAGCAACAGAAGAAACTAAATCTTTAAATCTATTATTACAAGATGATATAATTTCTCTTATAAAAAAAGGATCATCGGAAAAAATAATACCACAAATCCAATTAAATAGCCAAATTTCAGCTCCAATTGCTCAAAATGCAATACTTGGTAAAGCAATTTACACTATTGATGGTCAAACTTATACAACAAATTTAATTGCAGAACATAATGTAGAAAAAGATGAAACCAAGATTAACCTATTTAGAATTTCAATTATAGTTGGATTTTTAGTTCTAATACTAATACTTTTTGTGATTCTAATTATTATTATATTTAAAAAATTAAAGAAAAAATAACGTTTGGAGGCTACAAATTAGCCTCCTTTTTGGCACACCATATATCGGTTAATAATAAAAACATATGATGTGCTAATAATTCTTATTTTTTATAATCCTTACCTAAGATTATTGTTACATCAACTTTACTTGTTGCAGAACTTGATGAAACAACTCCTGTGCCAAGTGTTGATTTTAAATCTGATATTTCATTTTCTGATAATTTTGATTTATTAATTATTGTTGTAACTTGTGTAGTAGAAGTTTTTCCTGTTTTATATACATTGTATCCTTCTTGTTTTAATGCATTTTTTGCTTGTGTAAGAAGATTGCTGTCTCCACTTCCATTTAAAATTTCTACCTTTATTTTCGATTTATTAGATTTTGAGCTTGATGTTGTACTTGATGTCTCATTTGTTGATGTAGAATTTGTGCTAGTGTTGGTATCTGTTCCATCATCTTCTTTTTCTTCTTTTGTTTCTTCATTTTTGAATAACTCTTCTACAAGCTCTTCTGTTTTTGTCTCATCTGCTAAGAAGAACCATAATCCTGTTCCTGCTGGAATTCTTGTTGAATCTCCAGGAATATTTTCTGATTGAAGATTATCTGTATTAAATTCTACAGCATAAGGAATGTATTCTTTAACTTGATTCCAATCCTTGATATTGGTTTTTACATTTCTTTTTACAATATCTATCAAATCACCAATTTTTGTAATATTTTTTGCCTGTAAAGTTTGTTTTGCAACTGCTTTTATAAAATCTCTTTGAGTTCTCATTCTTCCAAAATCGTCATTTCCATATTCTGCAGGATATGTAGTATTTGAATTACTTTTTCTAAATCTTACAAGTCCTTCTGCCTGTTCACCATTAAGTTTTTGTTTTCCCTTTTTCAGGTTAATGTGTAGACCCTGTCTATTACTTGTATAATGCATATCTATTGGAACATCGAACTCTACTCCACCAATTTCATCAACAAGTTCAACTAATGCATTATTACTTATAACAACATAGTATTTAAGGTCTAACCCTGTTAAAGCATTAACTTTTTTTAATGTGCCTTCTGCTCCTTCTTTTTGATAAATTGCATTTATCTTATCATATGAATCTGCTCTTAATTTACTTGTTCCTACAAATGTATCTCTTGGAATTGAAAGCAACGTAGCTTTTTGTGATGCAGGGTTGTATGATGCTACCATTATTGTATCAGTAAGTGGTGTTGAAATATCTTCACTTACTCCTAATATTAATACTTGTAAATTTCCTAATTCTTCTGGATTTTTTACAGTTGACCCTACCATAGTTTTTATCATTCCTTGAAGTCCCCAGCCATTTTTAAATGTACTATATCCTATAAATCCACCTACAAATAATACAATTATTATTATTAATATTAAAAAGAATCTTAAAATTCCTTTTAATATAGGGTGCTTTTTCTTATTCATTTGATCTTTCATTTTTTTCTTTCCTTTTTATTTAATTTTTGAGTCCATTCTAGTATAACAGAAAATCCTGCAAATATCAATATTTTATTGTGAATTTTTGGTGAAATCTAAAATATTATATTTAATATTAGATTATTAGCATATAAATATTTACTAACTAAAGAAGTATTTATCAGATTTGCTATCATACCTGAATTATTTACAGACATTACGAAAAACATAATAGCTAAAAATATGTATATTATAAACATACCTCTAATTGCTCCATAAACGGTTCCTCCAACTTTGTTAAATTGTTTTATTACTGGAAGCTTAGCAATTCCATCAGCAACATATTTAAGAAGAATTAAGCCTATTCTAACTACAATAAATAATATAATCGCTACTCCTATTGCTACAACTTTTTCACTTATAACTTTTGCAGTTTCCTCTACTACATCATTTGCTGTATCTTTTATATGTTCTGTAACATACTTTTGTATATAATTATTAACTATATTTTCTTCTTGCTTTTCTCCATCTTTGTCTTGTATCACTCCTTTTTCTACTATCACATTTCTAATATTGTCATCAATTTGTGTGTTTTTTATTATAGCATTAGTTACTGGCGTATATAAAATCCATGTAATAATTATTGCAAGTAAAAAAGCACATAAATTAAATACCACGCCAATTAACCCTTTCTTATATCCAAAGAAAATACTTAATACTAAAAACGCTAAAATAATAATATCTAAAACTAATCCCATCTTAAACAACTCCTTATTAATAATCTACTATAATAATTCTGTCCTTATAAATAATAATAGCCAAACTTTCAGAGAATTTAACATTTGTTATTTCTTGATTTGCAGTGTATTTTTTTATAAGCCATCCATTAGTATCTAGAAAATATATTTCTGTTCCTACATTTACTGCAATTATATTGTCACATGCAAATACATCTTTTGCCACATTTTCCATTTTATATATTTTTTCTTGATAATCTGATGTATTTACTATATGTACATCAGACTGAGCTTTAAACAAACCTGTAGACTCTTCTTTTACATAAGCAACATGATTGTTAAAATCATTTGCTAAATATGTAATATTCTCATTATCAATTTTTATAACTTCCCTATAATTTTCGTCTTTTATTACACCTAATCCATTATCATAAATACAAGCAATTTGATTTTTAGATTGATATTTTACATTTGTAATTAAATTGTCATCTTCTGCTTCATATGTATAAATTATAGTATTTTTTGAATCTTTTTGAGCATTTTCTACAGATAATATTTTTACATTAGACTTGATTATTGTTCCAGTAGTATCTAATTCTCCTATAGCTATATAGTTATTATCATTAGAAATACTTGCATCTACTATTCTCGATGAAGCAAAATAGCTGGTAAATATCTTTTTCCCTTGAGAATTAAAAAAAGTAACAATAGATTTATGTGTTGCATCTGTTGTAATAGTTGCTACATAACCATTTCTATTAACGTGTACTTGAAGTAATTCTCCTTCAACTTTTTCACTCCATAAATAAGTTTTGTCAAAAATTAAGCATATCTCATGACCTTTATCTTCAGCTATAGCTAAGTACTTGTTTGAAGAATCAAACAATGCAGAATTTATATTTATATCTACAGATGTAACTTTCTCTCCATAAGAATTATATAATGTTACTATCTTGTCATTTAAAATTGCAATATAATTACTATATACACAAATTTGATTATTTTTGTCTGTATTTAAGCTTATAGTTTGAATATCTTGTTCAGATACATTTTTTCTAAATATATTAACATCAATCCAATTTCTAACTTCACTTTTTGAAATATAAAAGCCTATAATTGTAATAATTATTATAATAAACATAATAATTCCTATAATTATAAATATTTTTTTCTTATTAATTTTTCTCATCTCCCATTTTTCTCTTATTAAAGTTATAGATATTTTAATTTTACTATAATATAACTAAAATATCAATAATTTTGTAAAAAAAATAATGTGAAACTTTTTTATGATTATTTAACCATATTGTTCCACACTATTATTTTTTTAATATATAATATAAGGCTACTTAAATAGACTTATACTAATACATTTTAATAATTTATAATTATTGTAATTCTACAACTGCTCCAACTTCTTCAAATTTAGCTTTTAATTCTTCAGCTTCTTCTTTAGCTACATTTTCTTTAACTGTTTTAGGAGCTCCATCAACTAAATCTTTAGCTTCTTTTAATCCTAATCCTGTAGCATCTCTAACTACTTTTATAACTTTTATTTTTTGATCTCCAGCTTCTTTTAATACAACATTGAATGATGATTTTTCTTCAGCTGCTGCAGCTCCTGCTGCTCCTCCAGCTGCTGGTGCAGCTGCTGCTACTGCAGATACTCCAAATTCTTCTTCTATAGCTTTTACTAAATCAGCTAATTCTACTACTGTCATTTTTTTGATTTCTTCAATCATTTCTTCTTTACTCATTTTTTTAATCCTCCTATTTTTTCTTGATATTTTCATATTACTTTTAAATGAATATTAGCAAAATGCAAATTTTACATTTGATTTTTTTATAATATTTATCAAGATATTTTAATTTATTTTCTAACGATATAAGTTCGTCACTCTAATTTATATTTATTTTACATTTTAAGTTTGCCAACTTTATATTTATTAAAAACTTTTATAAATTGGTATATTGCTAGGCAGAATTTATTCAAAAGGCAAGGGAGCATACTTGGTGTATGTGACCGCGTTTTGAATTAATTCTAACGACGCAAGATGCCGATTTAGGAAAGTTTTTATTCTGCTGCTGCTTCTTTTTGAACACGTACTTGATCAATAGCAACTGCAAATTTTGTAATAGTTCCAAGTAATGCTCCAGCAAGCATTGATAATAAATCGTTTCTTGATGGTAATTTTGCTAAAGTTATAATTTCTTCAGCTGTCATTACTTTTCCTTCAACTACTCCACCTTTAATTTTATAAAAATCATGATCTTTTGTGAAGTTATATATAGCCTTTGCAGGTTCTAAGTAATCTTCATTTGTCATAATTACTGCTGTTGGTCCTTCTAGTTTATCTTCAAGACCTTCAATTCCTGCCTCTAGCAAAGCTCTTCTTGTTATATTATTTTTTATAACTTTATATTCAGCTTTTGCATTTCTTAAATCATTTCTTAATGATGTAACTTCATCAACATTAATTCCTCTGTAATCTGTAAGTAATACTAATTTTGCTTCTTTTATTTTTGAAGCTAAATCTGATACTTGTTCTTTCTTTAAGTTTATATTTTTTTCACTTGCCAATTTTTTCACCTCCTGAATTTATTGGTTTTGTAATTAAATTGTAAAAGAATTGATTCATTCCTTTTCAATTTATATAATAAGAAATTTATATTTCCTATTTTATAAAATTAAAAACACTTTTAACACGCCTCCAAGGCATATTAAGAGTGCTTTAAAATCTCTATTTATATACCTCGGTAGGACTTAATTTTTTGCCTACTATCTTTGGCTATTTAATTCAATAACTATATAATGCTTTTTTTATAACATTTTTTCTTTACATTATATAATTGTTCTATTATTCAACATAAATTCCAGGTCCCATTGTTGTAGAAACTGATATACTCTTTATGTATTGTCCTTTAGCTGCTGCTGGTTTAGCTTTGATTATAGCATCTATTATTGTTTGATAATTTTCAACTAATTTTTTAGTACCAAATGATACTTTTCCAAATCCTAAGTGAATAATATTGTTTTTGTCTAATCTATATTCAACTTTACCAGATTTAATCTCGTTAATTGCTTTTGTTACATCCATTGTAACTGTTCCTGATTTAGGGTTTGGCATTAATCCTTTTGGTCCTAAAACCTTACCAAGTCTTCCTACTACACCCATCATATCTGGTGTTGCAACTACTACATCATAGTCAAACCAATTGTCGTTTTGAATTTTTGGTATTAATTCTTCTGCTCCAACATAGTCTGCTCCAGCTTTTTCTGCTTCTTCTGCTTTTGGTCCTTTAGCAAAAACTAAAACTTTTAAAGTTTTTCCTGTACCATTTGGAAGTACTACTGTACCTCTAACTTGTTGGTCAGCGTGTTTTGAATCTACACCTAATTTTACGTGTAATTCTACTGTTTCATCGAATTTTGCTTTTGGCATTTTTTCGATAATTTCTAAAGCTTCTTCTGCTCCATATTTTTTGCCTTTTTCTATTAATTTAAGGCTTTCGTTGTATCTTTTCATTTAAAAATCCTCCTTTTGGTTTTAGCGAACTTCTCGTTCTCCCATAATTTATATATATTTTTTAATATATATCTATTTTTCATATAAGTTATTCCTCTACAGTAACACCCATTGATCTAGCAGTACCAACTACCATGCTCATTGCTGCTTCTAATGATGCTGCATTTAAGTCTGGCATTTTTTGTTCTGCAATTGCTTTAACTTGCTCTTTAGTAAGCTTAGCAACTTTCTCTTTATTAGGCTTTCCTGAACCTTTTTGAATTCCTGCAGCTTTTTTGATTAATACTGCCATTGGTGGAACTTTTGTAATAAATTCAAATGTTTTGTCTTTATATACTGTTATAACAACAGGAATTATAAATCCTGCTTGCTGAGCTGTTCTATCATTGAATTCTTTAACAAATTGCATAATGTTAATTCCTGCTGATCCTAAAGCTGGTCCTACTGGTGGAGCTGGACTAGCCTTTCCCGCATCTATTTGTAATTTAATTTGTTTTACAACTTCTTTTTCTGCCATTTTGTATGGCACCTCCTTAACTTATTTTTTGTAATTGTGAAAATTCTAATTCCACTGGTGTTTCTCTACCAAACATAGATACTAACACTCTAACTTTATTCTTTTCTTTATTTATTTCTTGTACAACTCCTGTGTAACCATTTAAAGGTCCACCTAAGATTTGTACATTATCATTAACTGAATAATCTACTTTGACAGAGTCTTCTATTAATCCCATTTTTCTAATTTCCTCATCTGTAAGAGGTATAGGCTCTGTTCCTGAACCAACAAATCCTGTGGCTCCTCTTGTATTTCTAACTATATACCAAGTTTCTTCTGTTACAATCATTTTAATTAATACATAACCAGGAAAAACTTTTTTTAAATTAGTTTTTTTATTACCATCTTTAATTTCTATTTGTTCTTCCATTGGAACAATTATATCAAAGAAATAATCTTCTAACTCTCGATTTTTTATTGTTTTTTCAAGGTCTGTCTTAACTTTATTTTCATAACCTGAATATGTATGTACTACATACCATCTTGGTACATTGTCATAATTGTTTTGAGACATCTTTCTAGCCTCCTTATATTATTATGTTTTAGATACATTTACTTTATAACTAATAGATATAAAAGTAATTTTATTCGTTACCTTTTGATTCTTCTGAATTTTTCGTTTCTACTTCAGCTTCTACATTTGTAGCATTCTCTTCTGTAGAACCTTCTGCGCTTTCTGAATCTTTTGACTCTTGAGACTCTGAATTTTCTTCAGAAGTTGCGTTCTCGTCAGTTGAACCTTCAGTTGTGTTATTTGCACTATATGAAGATTTAACTTTTTCTTGTAATGCTACAACTCCATTTTTATTTGCAAAATCAAATACTACATCTAATACAAATACTATTAAAGCTATTACTAATGTAAAAGCAATAACTGCTACAGTATTGTTTGCAGTTTGTTTTGCTGTAGGCCAAATTACTTTTTTTAATTCAGCTTTCATATCTTTAAAAAAACGACTTTTTTGTTTATTATCTTTATTTTCTTTTTTAGCCATTTTACTTCCTCCTTAAAATAGCTCAAACTATTTTGTTTCTTTATGTGTTGTACGTTTTTTACAGAATTTACAATATTTAACTATCTCTAGTCTATCTGTGTTATTTCTTTTATTTTTTGATGTCATGTAATTTCTGTTTTTGCATTCTGTGCATTCTAATATGATATTTTCTCTTGGTCCTTTTGCTGCCATTTTATACACCTCCGAATTGTTTAACTTTTCATTTTGAAAAGTTTGTACTTGTGTACGATTTTACGTACTCGTGGCTATGCCACTTATTTGAAACGATGTGAATATATGTTCTAAGTTACATATACTCAAATAGTATATCACTTTTTCCATAATATGTCAACAGATTTCGCAAAAAAAATGCAGATTTTTACTGCACTTTTATATATTCATTTAATACCAATAAGCCAACTTAAAAAAAGAATTCACTAATTTTGTTTGTTCTTCCAATTCTTCTTTGCTCAAAATATCATATTTTTTTGTATAATTCGCTTTCTTTTTCCTTTTCTTCATTATATTTTTGAATATTAGTAATTAACTCAATTGGTTTTGAATTTTTTAATCTAACACTATCTTCATTAAATGAATTTAGAAAATTTTTGTGACTTTCGCAAAATATTCTATACATTATCTTTTTCTAACATTCTTATTATCTTGCTAATAACAATATCTTCTTTTGAAAGTATATATACATTATCAATATCCATAGTTGCTCTTGTTTGGCTCAAAGGCACATATACTTATAAAAAGTTATTTGATTATTATTCGCTTTTTTTCTTTTGAACAGAAAATCCAAACTTTCCAAGTTTTTCTCCTTGTGCATAATATCCACCATTTGCATAAGAAATCAATCCACATTTTGAGATATCAAAAGCTCCATTTTCATCTATATATTTTTCATCAGCATCAACAGATAATACCTCTGCAATAAACATATGATGTGATCCTAAATCTTTTACTTCTTTTACTCTGCACTCTATAGATGCTGGACTTTCTTTAATAAGTGGGCATTTTACAAAATTTGCTTTTTCTTTTGTAAGTCCCATCTCTTTAAATTTGTCAAATTTTGCTCCTGTTCTGCATCCTACCCAATCTGTTTCTCGAACCAAATCTTTTGTTGTTAAATTTATAACAAATTCTCCTGATTCTTTAATTATTTTATACGAATGTCTTGTTGGTCTTAAAGAGATATAGCACATAGCTGGATCTGAATTTATAGTTCCTGTCCATGCAACTGTAACAATATTTGCTTTTTCCATTGTACCACAAGTAACCATTACAGCAGGTACAGGATTTACAAAAGTACCTGGTTTCCATACTATCTTACTCATAATTATTTACCTTCCTTTATCTTAAGATACAAAACTTAATAAAACAATTAACTACCAAATTATTTTTTTACTTTGTATTCTTTTAAAAATTATATTTAATTAATTTAAATTCCAAATTAATTATACCTACTCTTTTTTAGTATAATTACTTATTTTTTCTACCATAATTTCCTTTTAATATAAGCCCAACTCCAGCAGCAGCCATTCCTAAAATAAGAATATAGTCAAACATAGATGTAGCCATAAAGTTTAAACTAACACTCATTATAATGCTTACAACTATAAATACTACACTTAGTCCCATAACTAGTTTTGCCATAAATGATTTTGGGTTGTAGAAATACCATATAATTCCGATTATAAGTGGAATTATAACAGTTCCTGAAGATAGATTAAATCCACCTATTCTCCACATATACCATCCAGTATGTACTATAACTCTTTTACTTAGCATAAATAATCCTGCTGCAAGTAAAACAATTCCTACTAATAGCTCTAATTCAGGATTTCCTTCATCTTTTTTTAAAAAATTTGATTTCTTTTCTTCTGACATTGTTATTCTCCTTTATTATTATATTTTATATGTATATATAATATAACATATTTATTATGAAAGTCAATAATTTAAGACTAAAATAAATAATTTATTGTTACATAGCATTATAAATTACTTATTTTAGTCTTTTTTAAACAAAAAAAATCTAGCGACAACCTATCTTCCCAGCAGGGTAACCCGCAAGTATTTTTGGCACTATTTTGCTTGACTTCTGTGTTCGGAATGGGAACAGGTATTACCAAA
>CAMMZC010000011.1 GCA_946529215.1 uncultured Clostridia bacterium | reverse complement strand
ATTTGGGACATTTTCATATCCGACTACTTAGGACATTATCATAAATGAATGAGATAATTATATAAAAATCTAAAAAGGTTATTGCATAAATTTGAAAATTATGCTAAAATAGGAGATGATGATTATAGAAAAGTCAAGTCAAAAAAATGAGCTGAAAAAATTACCATTAACTTCAGATGTTGTATTTAAAAGGGTATTTTCAAAAGAAGAAAATAAAGATTTACTACAAAGCCTATTGGAATCAATACTAGGAACTAAAATAAAAAGTATAGAGATAAAAAATCCAGAAATGCCACCAGATCTATCAGATGTAAAAGCTGGAACTTTAGATTTAAAAGTCGCAGTAAATGAAGATACTATAATTGATGTAGAGATGCAAGTAGAAAACGAAAATAACATAGATGATAGAGAAACAAGGTATCTAGTTGCTATGTCAAATGACCAACTAAAAAAAGGAGAATTATATACTCAAGTAAGAAAAATAATTACAATAAGTATATTAAAATTTAATTTTTATAAAAGAAATAGCTTTCTAAATATAGCACATATGAAATTTGAAGAAAGTAAGTCTGAAATGTATGTGGATATGGGATATAACCGAGAAGAAGAATTATTAACAGATAAATTGGAAATGATAACAATAGAATTACCAAAATTCCAAAAACAAAATCCTAGTACAGAAAATGAATTAAATCAATGGCTTTGGCTTATTTTAGGGAAGGAGGAGAAAATCAAAATGGCTATAAAAAAGAATAAAAAAATAAAAAGAGCTGTGGAGATAGTAGACACAATGAGTATGGATCCAAAAGAATGGGAACTATATAGGTCAAGGCAGATGGCGATAATGAATTATAATATAAGTATGCAGAATTCAAGAAAACAAGGCGAAGAGATTGGAGAAAAACGTGGAAAGGAAATTGGAGAGAGGCTAGGTAAGGAAATTGGAAGAAAAGAAGAAAAAAATGAAATAGCAAAAAAAATGCTAGAATTAGGTGATGAAATAGAAAAAGTAAGTTTAGTAACAGGACTAACTAAAGAAGAAATAAAGAAAATACAACATAATAATAAATAAAAATATGGCAGGAGTTCTAGTTAAGAATTTCTGCTTATTTTATTGCATAGGAAACACTACAAAACTTTGAAAATTCGCAATACAAAGTGTAGTTTTTTAGTAACGTTTATATGCTAACAATCTAAGTAATCGAAATTTTATGCGTTCCGATTTGTTTATAAATTTTATTGAAAAAAATACAACTTAATGATATTATATATATATAGAAAAATGAAGGGCAGATGTTAAGACAAAAAAATTATTTGTAATAAATTATTTTTCTCAAATTTTGTGTCTTGAAGGAAAGGAATGATAGTAAAAATGGAAAAAGTTTTGGAATGCAAAAACTTAAACAAAAAAATAGGCAAAAAAGATATTTTGAAAAATGTATCTTTAGAAGTGCAAGAAGGCGACATTTTAGGATTTATAGGTCCAAATGGCGCAGGTAAAACAACAACTATAAAGCTAATACTTGGCTTGCAAAAAATAACTTCAGGAGAAGTAAAAATAAATGGATATGACATAAAAGAAGATTTTGAAAAGGCTATAGAAAAAGTAGGAACAATTGTAGAAAATCCTGATTTATATATGTATATGTCAGGTTTAGAAAATTTAAGAATTATAGCAAGATTATACAAGAATGTTGACCAAAAAAGAATAGAAGAAGTAATAAAATTAGTAGGTCTTGAAAACAGAATTAAAGATAAAGTTTCTAAATATTCTTTAGGAATGAGGCAAAGGCTTGGAATTGCACAGGCTATATTACATAAGCCGAATTTATTAATTTTGGACGAGCCTACAAATGGCTTAGATCCAGAAGGAATAAAGCAATTAAGAGATTTACTTACAAAACTTGCGAAACAAGAAAAAATGGCAATATTAATTTCAAGTCACAATTTAGCTGAACTTGAGAGTTTTTGTAATAAAGTTTCAATTATTCAAAATGGCGAAATAATTGAGACATCTACATTAGAAGAAGCAAAAAGAGTAGATGGTAAAATGATTTACGAAATAGAATTAGATAGCACAGCAAATGTGGAAAATATACTAAATAATTCAAATATAAAGCATAGCCAAGATGAGCAGAAAAAACAAGGTACAGAAGAAGATCAAGAGCAAGAAAGAAAAGATATAGAAATAATAGATGAAAATACCATAAAAATTTATGCATCAAAAGAAGAGATTCCAAATATTGTTGCAAAACTTGTAAATAACAACAAAAAAATATATAAGGTATGTGAGGATTTAACAAGTCTTGAAGATGCATTCCTTAAAAAGACAGGGGGTAATGTAATTGATTAGTTTAATAAAAAATGAATTAACAAAAATTTTTCACAAAAAAGCAATATATGTAATTACCATAATTGCAGTAAGTTTTATGATTTTAAATATAGTACTTACAAAATATTTTGAAAACAATATTCAGCAATATAATTCTGCTGATGTAGAAGTTTATACAGATTTATTAAATAGCTTAGATAAGAGTGATCCGAATTACAAAGAAGAATATATTGCTATGAAATCACAACTAGAAACAGCAAAATTATTACAAAAATATGAATATAATACATGGCAATGGCAAGTGATTTCTTCAAATTCTGATAAATACATATATCCTATGATAGAGGCAGAAGGAACAGCAAACTATCAAAAGGCAAAAAGTGAATATGATAGTTTTATAGAAAAACTAAACTCAGGAGACTGGAAAACTTTTGTACAAGCAGAATTAGATGATGTAAATGAACAAATTAATGCATTTGAAAAGCAAAAATTAGAAAGTAATCAGCCAAATATTGATTTACAGTTACTAGATATGAATATAAAAAA
This sequence comes from uncultured Clostridia bacterium, assembly GCA_946529215.1. Classification (GTDB taxonomy): domain Bacteria; phylum Bacillota; class Clostridia; order TANB77; family CAG-508; genus CAG-269. Next base: position 65,676 of record CAMMZC010000011.1, on the reverse strand, counting down.
ACAGGCATTAGAATGGAGACTTGAAAAAGATATACCTTATGGGGATTCAAATAAAAATCAAATTTTAACAAGTTGGGAAGACAGCAAAAAAGAATTAGAAATGTTAAGAGAACAAGAAAAAACAAAGCCATTAACTTATGAAGAGAAATATTCAAAACAAAATGTCGAAGAAACTGTGTATTTAAGTGAATATGATTTGAAAAACAATTTAAAAGAAAATATGTATTTAAATAATTTGGGTGATAGATGGATTTTAGCATCAGATTCTGATTACTCACAAATAAACATATTTTTTAATGCACAATTATTTATAACTATAGCAATAGTTGTAATTGCAGGAACAATAGTAAGTGAGGAATTTAACAAAGGAACAATAAAATTATTATTAGTTAGACCATATAATAGAATAAAAATATTAATTGCAAAATTTATTGCATGTTTAATTATTCTATTTTTAGCTTATGTGGTGATGGCTTTTGCACAATTTATATTTGGTGGAATAATGAATGGTTTTGGAGACTATGTTGGAAAAGCTGCAATATATAATTTTAAAACAAGTAGTGTAGAAGAAATAAGTACATTTAAATATATGATTTTATCTGGATTATCAATACTTCCACAATACTTGCTAATAATGACATTGGCATTTTCTTTAAGTGTGTTATTTATAAATTCACCTATAGCTATAGCACTTCCACTACTTGGAATAATGGGCGCAGATATTATTAATCAATTAGCATACCACTACGAAAAAGCAAAATTTTTAAGATTTTTCGTAACGCCAAATTGGGATTTGAGTATATATTTATTTGGAAAATTGCCACAATTTGAGCCAATATCATTGCCATTTTCAATTGCAATATGTGTTGTGTATTTTGCTATTATGCTAGTTGCAAGTTTGTTTATTTTTAAGAGAAAAGAGATAAAGAATATATGATAACAATAAAAGAACATATTCAAAGCGAAATAGTAGAAAAAAAGTCTAAATTTATAGCTAATATTTTTTTTGTAGAGAGTGCAGAAGAAGCAGAGAATAAGATTAAGGAAATGAAAAAGAAATATCATGATGCAAGACATAATTGCAGTTCTTATAGAGTTTTGGAAGAAGGAAAGATTGTAGAAAAGTCAAGTGATGATGGTGAACCTTCTGGAACTGCAGGGGGACCAATGCTTAATATTCTTCAAAAAAGAGATTTGGTAAATGTTGTAGTTATTGTTACAAGATATTTCGGCGGAATTTTGCTTGGTACAGGTGGATTAGTTCGAGCTTATTCAGATGTTACACAAAATGCAATTGATGAAGCAAAAAAAAGCCAGATAATACTTGGCAAAGAATTTGAAGTTAAAGTAGACTATAGTAGTCTTGAAAAACTAAAATATTATGCAAGAACAAATAGTATTAATATTTCAAAAACAGAATATGGAAATGAAATAATATGTATTTTGCAAATTTCGAATGAAAATATAAATAAGTTTTTAGATGATATTGAAAAAAAGAATCTGAATATTTTGGATTTCAAAGAAATTGGCGAAAAATATATTTTAAATAATTGAAGAGAATATCAAAATATGACAAATCTTAGCACTTAAAATTATAAGTGTATGGATTTGTTATTTTTTTGCTAAATAAACTTTAATCCGATAAAAAATTTCTTACAAAGACAAGGCAAAAAACAAAATATGGAAAAATTTTCCAAAAAACTATTGCATTTTTAATTTTAATATACTATAATAAAAATTGTAAAATTTTTCCATTTTATTTTACGAAAAATCGTAATATTTTTCGAAAATAAATAATTTTAAGATGTAGATAAAATATAAAAAAACGAAAAATTTACGAAAAAGGTTATAAAATGTACAAAAGATTTTACAATAAAGAAAAAAGGGAGGAAAAAACAGTGAAAGAAAAAATCACAATATTAATTGCAGATGACAATCAAGATTTTAGCAAAACACTTGCTACATATCTTGGAAATGAAAAAGATATGGAGGTAGTAGGAATCGCCAAAGATGGTGTAGAGGCAGTAGAACAAATAAAGGAGTTATTACCAGATGTAGCAATACTAGATGTTATAATGCCACATTTGGATGGATTAGGAGTTTTGGAAAAAATTAATAATAGCAATATTGTTAAAGTACCAATTTGTGTTATGCTTTCAGCAGTAGGGCAAGACAAAATAACTCAAAAAGCAATTGCTTTAGGAGCAGATTATTATGTAGTCAAACCATTTGACATTGAACTTTTAATTAAGAGGATTAGAGAGATTAAAAACTTTAAACCAGTGAAAAATGGCAACTTTATATCAAGAGAAGTGCCAGTAAGAAAGTACATAGAAATAAATGACAAAAAATCGCCAGAGAACTTAGAGGCATTAGTTACAAATGTTATACATGAAATTGGAGTGCCTGCACACATAAAAGGATATCAATATTTAAGAGAAGCGATTATAATGGTAATTAATGATATTGATGTTTTAAACCAAATCACGAAAAGGCTTTATCCAAAAATCGCTGCAAGATTTGACACTACTCCATCTAGAGTTGAACGTGCAATTCGACATGCTATAGAAGTGGCTTGGGGTAGAGGTGAACAAGATATGGTTGAAAATATTTTTGGATATACAGTTTCAGCAGCAAAGGGTAAGCCTACAAATTCAGAATTTATTGCGATGATTGCTGATAAGTTAAGACTAGAATTAAAGAGTGCATAATGTAATTTAAGATTATAATTACAATTTACGTAAAAAAATATTTTAGAAATTTTGCAAAAAGTGGTTGACAAACAACCACTTTTTGTTGTACAATATATGTTGTACGAAAAATGGTGGATTTGGTGTAGTTGGTTAACACGTCGGATTGTGGTTCCGAAGATCAAGGGTTCGAATCCCTTACTCCACCCCATTTTAGAAAATTAAATATTGGGCCGTAGCCAAGCGGTAAGGCACCAGACTTTGACTCTGGCATGCGTGTGTTCGAATCCCACCGGCCCAGCCAATGACGTTTCTGTTCGAACAAATTAGAACAGAAAGATACAAATATCATTCTTAAAAAGGATGGTATTTTTTTATTTGCAAAGATACCATCCAAGAAGGGTGGTGTTTGAAATGAAGATAATTAAAGAAGAATTGCAATTTGAGGAAAGTCTAAAACAGAGACTAGAATTTATATGTGAGTTTTCAAAAGTTAATCCTATATTTATAAATGGTAGTATTAGAAAGATTGAAAATACTAATCTTTCATATATTGAGCCACATAGGGTAATTATCGAAAATACAACATTTCTAGTTTTTAATTATTCTAATGATGTGTATATATCCAATCTTTCTAAAAAGATTAAGTTATCTGAATTAGAAGAATTCTTGAAGAAGATGTAAAAATTTGACATTTCTTAAAATTGTGATATAATATTTATGTAAACAAAATGAGCTTATAGAATATTAGGAGTTGAAGATATGATTTTTATAAGAGAATTATATTATAAAATAAATAATTTTGAGAGATGTTGAAAGTAATTAGTTTGTGCTTTTGATGTCTCTTTTTTGTTAGATTTATAAATGGAGGTAGTAGAAATTGAACGAAGATAAGAAAAAATGCGGATTGTATATGAGAGTATCAACAGAAGACCAAGCAAAAGAAGGTTTTAGTCTTCCAGAGCAAAAAGAAAGATTGGAATCTTTTTGTAAGTTTAAAGGTTATGAAATTGTTGAATATTATCAAGATGCAGGATTAAGTGCAAAGACAGGAAATCATAGACCAGAATTTGAGAGACTTAAAAATGATATTAAATCTAAAAAGATAAATACTATGGTTGCTTTAAAACTAGATAGAATAACGAGAAGTATTTATGATTGGGAAAATTTAATGACATTTTTAGATGAAAATGATGCTTATCTGGACTGCGTTAATGATGAAATAAATACTACAACTGCAAACGGTAAAATGATTTCAAGACTTTTAATGAGTGTTAGCCAAAATGAAATTGAAAGAACAAGTGAAAGAACAAAAATTGGTATGGCAGGAGCAATAAAGTCAGGACATATTCCTCATCAAGCACCATTAGGGTATAAACATGAAAATAAAAAATTAGTAATAGACTATTCTACAAAAGACATTGTAATTAGGATATTTGATTTATACTATAATGGTTTATCATACAAAAAGATAAGCAACTTATTTAATGAGGAGAAAGTATTAGGTAGAGATAATTGGAGAGACACGACAATAACTACTATTCTTGAAAACGAAATATATAAGGGAGATTTTGTACATGGAAAAAGAACAAAGCATCCAACTTATTATGAAAATGTTGTAGAACCTATTATATCAAAGGAAATGTGGGAAGAATGTCAAGTTCAGAAAAAGAAAAATTCAAAGAGTTATAAAAGAACTTTAACCTATTTGTATTTGCAAAAACTAAAATGCCCTAAATGCAATCGTATATTGGGTGGAAAAGCAACTACAAATAAAAAAGGTAATGCTTACTTCTACTATTATTGCCACGATTGTAAAATACAATTTAAAGAGAACTTAATAAACGACTACTTTAATCAATTTATAGATGAATTAGTAGAATATGATTCTGTTGTAAATCAATTCTTCTTGCCTATGATAAAGCAAAAATTTGATGAGCCAAAAGAACAATTAGAAAAAGAAATAAATGAGCAAAAGAATAAGTTAGAGAGGATTAAAAAGGCATATATTAATGGCGTGTTTGAATTAAGAGAGTATAATGAAGAAAAGAAAATAGTTGAGAATGCTATTACAGAACTAGAAACTCAATTAAATAATACGGATTGTGCAGAAGAATTAAGATTTACACCAAAAGATATTTTATTAAAAAGAGATATAGATTTTATAAACAAAATAAAATTAGAGAAAGAGTACAAAGAAAGAACAAAAGCATGGAAAGATTATACAAGGGAAGAACAGTCTGAACTTATAATGAAATATGTAGATGATATTGAACTTGCTCTTATAGGCAAGGTAATTACAGTAAAACAGATTAATTTTAGAGATTCGATTTGTAAACCTTGTCAAGAACTATATGATAAAGGTTATATAGATACTACAAAGCCTATGCTATTGGGAAATATATTAGGAAGTGTAAGATTTAGTAACTATTTACCAGAAGAAGAAGTTGGAGAAATAATTATGAGATTAAGACAATATTATGATGTGCATTACACAGAGGCAACTTACTATGTGCAAAGCCAAGTATTCTATTTTAATTTTAAAGAAGATAATTCTGCTATTGTTAGAGTATTTCCATTAAAAGATTATTACAAACAAGATCCAGACAATAAAATGGAAACTTATGAATTTGGAATAATCTACATTAATGAGGAAGATAAATTCCAAATGCAAGAAATTGATACTGCATTTGATTATATACCAGATGAAACAAACGATAGTGTAATTTATACAAAGGAGCCTACACCTATTTCAATAGGAGTTAAGCCAGTAAAATTTTTAGAGGAAAAAGAAGAATAAATTACAAGGAAATTTTAAAAAATTGACCCATTATATTGGACTCGTATGATGAATAATTTTAAATTAGAAGCGGAAGAAATTGTTTATAGAGAACTAATTTGTGTATAAAAAATGGAAAAATTTGTGTATTGCCAAATGTATAGCCAAATTTAATGTCTATAAGTGTAGCGAGCATAGGCTTTGTATTGCCAACAAAGCCGACAGCATTCGCTGAAAGGGGAAAGCTTCCCCTATAACCCCTATCTATGAAATTTCAAAAATGAATAAAGATTTAAATGAAAATGAAAACGGATTTATTAAACTTATAGAAAAAAATTTGTAAAAAAACAATTAGAAATTTTTAATTTAATTATAAATATTGGAGAAAAAAATTGTAAAAAGGATGTGAAATTTTATGAGAAATAGAAGTATAGGAATTAATGTAAGAGTTAATGAAAAAGAAAAGAAAAAGTTGCAAAGAAATGCAAAAAAGAGCGGTCTAACTTTATCTGCTTATTTAAGAAAAACAGGATTAGGACAAAAGATTTATGAAATTCCAGATGAAAATTTTTATAAAGTTTATACAGGAATAGTTGAATTAAAAAATGAATTTTCTGCTAAGTATGATGAAGAAGAAATAAAAGAAAAAATAACAAAAATTCAAAGCGATTTTTTAGATATTTATAACCATAAAGATAATGGAGATGATGAGAATGGCGACAACAAAAATATGGGCAATTAAAGATAGTTTATCACGAGTTGTAAGTTATGCAGAGAATCCAGAAAAAACAATTTTTTCTGATTTAAAACAAGTATTAAAATATGCAGAAAATGATGAAAAAACGATAGTAGATAATAATGAAAAAACTATGTATGTAACAGGTGTAAATTGCAAAAGAGAAACAGCATTAGAAGAAATGTTACAAGTACAAAGAAGATTTGATAAAGAGACAGGAAATATTGCTTATCATGCATACCAAAGTTTTAAAACAGGAGAAGTTACACCAGAACTAGCTCATAAAATTGGCGTAGAACTTGCAGAGAAAATGTGGAGTGAATATCAAGTTGTAGTTGCAACACATTTTAATACAGGAACTTATCATAATCATTTTGTAATAAATTCTGTAAATATGTTTACAGGAAAGAAATTTAATTGTAATAAAGGAGCATATTATCATTTCAGAGAGTTGTCAGATGAATTATGCAATAAATATGGATAAACAGTTATAAATAATCCAAAAGGAAAGACTCCAAGAAGCATATTTTTTGCAGAAAAACGAGGAGAGCCAACAAAATATAATGTGATGAGACAAGCAATAGATGAAGCAATGCAAATGTGCATAAATTATGGACAATTTAAAAAGATAATGTATAAAAAAGGTTATATTATAAATGATGACAGATATAGAAAATATCCTACAATTCGTTCAATAAATGACAAAAAAGCAGTAAGAATGTATCATTTAGGAGAGGAATATTTGCCAAGAAATATTGAAAATAAGATTAGACAAAATCCTTATCATTATCAAGATAAATATTTGGCATATGTTCATCCTAAAAAGAAAAGTAAACAATATAAAATCTATAAATTTATTGGAGATTTTAATAAAATAAAGAAATTGAATGGAATTGATATACTATTTTTGACATTATTTTATCTTATGGGAATTCTACCAAAAGACAAGCCAAGACATAAGCCAATATCTCCAAAAATGAGACAAGAAGTTAGGAAACTAGAAAGATATTCAAATGAGATAAGACTTATTGTAACAGAAAAATTAAATACAATTGAGGATGTAAAAAATTATATTACACAAACTGAAAAGAAAATTGCAGATGTTATAAATATAAGGCAAAAATATAGAAACAAGTTAAGAAACTGCACAAATGAAAATTTGATAAAAGAATATAAGCAAAAACGAGATGATTGTACTACAGTTTTATCTGAATATAGGCAAAAATTAAAAATAGCAAATTATATTTTAGAAGATACCCCAAAAGTTAAGAATGTTATAAAAATAGAAAAACGAATGAAAGAAATACAGCAGACAGAAATTAATAGAGTAAAGATAAAAGATAGATATGTACATAAGTGAAGTAGTTTGGTGTTTAAGGACAGGTATATAATAACTATTGCAATTATTAAAACTAGCTGATATACTTATGCTAAGTAATAAAAATAAAGGAGTTTGAACTATGTATGAAAGATATTTAAAAATATTTAATAATTATGTTTTTAACTATAATGAACAAGATAAAAATATTAATTATAAAATTGAACATTCTTATAGAGTTGCAAATTTATGTGTTGAAATTGCAAAGGAATTAGAATTATCTATTAGAGATATAGAGATTTGTTATGTATGTGGATTATTTCACGATATAGGCAGATTTGAACAATTGACTAAAACAAAATCTTTTGCAGATTCCAAAGATATAGATCATGGTGACATAGGTGCAGAAGTGCTGAAAAAGAATTTAGCAGAACATATTACAAATGATAAAGAAATTCAAAGAATATTGGTAGATTCAACTAGATATCATAATAAGTTACAAATTGGAGAAGTAGAAGAAAATGAATTAATTTTTTGCAAAATTGTTAGAGATGCAGACAAAATTGACACATTAAGTCATTGGCTAGTAGACATAGAGGGGATTTATGAATTAAATGAAAAAATATTGAAATCATTGTATAATAAAGAAACATCTTCTGAAAAAGTTAATAATGATATGGATATGATATTAAGAATGATATGCTTTATATTTGATATAAATTTTGAATATAGTTATAGGTATTTAAAGGAGCATAGAATTATAAAAAACAAATTAGAACTTGTAAAAATTCATTGCAATGATGATACAGATAAATTGATAAATTTTATTGATGATTTTTTGGAGAGTAAAATATAATAAGGTGATACTTAATAGGGATTTCTTTTCAATATAATAAGTTTAAAATAATTTTTTATATTCAAAATAAGGTGAAATAGTTGAAAAATAGAAGAAAAAGATTAAAAATACTTGATTTTTTGAGAAAAAGGTTGTATAATCTTGTTGCGTAGTAAGCAACAGTAATAGAAATATACCGAGAATAAGATTTACATAAGATTAATGTTCGAAAAGTATATTATAATATTGAAAGGCGGTATTTATGGTAAACTATGATGTTGTAATTATCGGAGCAGGAATTTATGGAATTGAGGCATCCATGCATCCAAAATTAGAAAATAAGAAAGTTCTAATTATTGAGAAAGAAAATGATATTTTTCTTGGTGCTTCGTACACAAATCAAGCAAGACTTCACAACGGATATCATTATCCAAGAAGTTATGAAACAGTACAGGAAGTTGTAGACACATTTGAATCATTTGCGAAAAAATACGAATTTGCGATTAATAACAAGTTTAAAAGTATTTATGCAATTGCAAAAGAAGGAAGTCAAGTAAATGCAGAACAATTTGAAAAGTTTTGTGATGACTTTAAAATACCATATAAAAGAATAAATCCAGATTTATACTTTAAGCCAAATACAGTTGAGGCTGCTTATGAAACAGTAGAATATGTATTTGATTCACAGAAGACTAAACAATTTTATTTGAAAAAATTGAAAAATTATAATAATATTACATTCAAATTTAATTCATTTATTGAAAAAGTAAAAAAGGAAGATGAAAGTTATTTATTGACATTGAATAATGGTGAAATAGTAAAGACACCATATGTAATTAATACAACATATGCGGCAGTCAATACAATAAATAAGTTGTTCGGAGAAGAATATTACGAAATCAAATATCAATTATGCGAAATGATTTTAGGAAAATGGAATGTAGAAGATTTATCAATCACAGTAATGGATGGAAAATTTTTCTCATGTATGCCATTTGGAAAAAATGATATTCAAACATTAACAACAGTAGGACATACTCCACACGAAACGTGTTATGAACACTTACCTAAATTTAGTTGCCAAGAAAATAACGATTTTTGTTCAAGTGAGAGAATAGGAAATTGTAACCTATGTCCAAGAAAACCCCAATCACGATTTAATGATATGATGAAAATATATAAGACTTTTATGAAAGACGATTTTAAATATGAGTATAATAAGAGTTTATTTACAATAAAACCAACATTAATTGCATCAGAAGTAGATGACGGAAGACCTACGATAGTAAAAAAATATAGAGAAAAACCTACATATATTTCTTGTTTATCAGGTAAATTTTCAACAATATATATGTTAGATGAATTTCTAAATAAAGATATAGATTAGAGGTAAGAAAAATGAGAAGATTAATTGTATTTGTTTCAAAGTATGAAAACTCTCTTGATGGTGCAAAGAAAATTCAAAACGAATCAGAGTTTCCAGTTGAAATTATAGGTATAGAAAAATTTTGTAAAACCAATGAATATGATAATATAAGTAGTAATGATATAATATTTTTCTTATGTGCAAGTCCTTTGATTCACGAAGTTGCTGTCAACTTGAATGATAAAGGGTGTAGAATAATTAACAAAGAGTATTTTTTGAGTAATTATACTAAAAAGGAAATACAAATATTTTTGGAAAAGAATAATATTAAAACTCCGAAATTATATATTGAAAATATTATTAATAACAATAATTTTCCAATATTTTGCAAAGAAAATATGCATACAGGAATAACGTTACAGTTATATAATAGGAACACGCAGGATAAGTTTTTTGGAAGATTCGATTATAAGGATTTTTATTTAGAAGAACCAGTAGAAATAAAAAATTCAAGAGAAATTAAAGTTTATTGTGTAAATGGTGAAGTTTTTTATAAAAATAACCAAGAACAAAATAATATAGTGATAAATGATATTTGTCAAAAAGTAATAGAAATATTTAATAATATCGAAGTTTGCTCAATAGATTTTATATATAATGATGAAGAGTTCTATTTAATTGATTTTAATCCATCTTCTGGATTTTATGCAACTGATAAAGGAAGAAAAGGATTTATAAATTATTGTGAAAAAATTGTAAATAGGTAGTGGAGGAATTTATATGTATAATATTAATATAAGAGAAGAATTATTTGGTGCTACTGTTTCGGTCGTAGAAACAGGTAAAAGAGAATATGTAAGTAAAGAAGAATTAGAAAAAATAAAAAAGAAAAATACATTTCCAGAAGGAACTTTTGCTAGTAAAATCAATGAAGAATACAAGATAAAATATATACCATTAGATAAAAATAGAGATATAAAAGACCAATTTAGTTTTGCAGACATTGTTTATTTAGAATTAACAAGAGGCTGTAATTTAAGATGTAAACATTGTTTAAATGATTCTGGAGAAATTATGCCTAACCAATTAAGTGAGGAAGAATTTGAAAAACTAATTAATGATCTTTCAGAAGCAGGAATACAAGAAATAAGACTTACAGGTGGCGAACCGTTATTATATAAAGAAATATACAAACTTATAAAACTATGTACAGATAACGGTATATGTACATCACTTGGAACAAATGGAACTTTAGTTACAAAAGAAGTAGCAGAAAAATTAAAAGAAGCAGGACTTAAAAAAGTTGTTGTAAGTATAGACGGAACAAAAGAAATGCATGATGAAATAAGAGGTAAAGGAAATTATGACAAATCTATGGCTGGGCTAAAATTCTTAAAAGATTCCGGAATAGATGTAAGAGTAAATGCTGTTATAATGAGATCAAATATGGAAGATGTTATTAATCTTGCAAAAGAATTAAATAAAGAAAAGATAACATTATTTATTAGAAGATTTATCGAATCTGGTAGAGGGGAAATTTTAAAAGACAATATGCTAAATCAAAAAGATTATGAATATGTTAAAGAGCAATTAAAAGAAGAATTAGATGACAGTACACCATATGTTAATGGTCACTATTTAAGAATTAATGAAGGAGTGCATCCTAGAATACCATTACCATTTACAATTAGAGGATGTAAAGCAGGACAAAGAGCAATAGCAATTATGCCAGATGGAGAAATACAATTATGTGGTTTTTTATCAGCACAAGGATTTCCTGGAGTAGACAATGTAAGAAATATAAAAAGTTGGACAGAATTTTGGGATGAATTACAAAAATTAGATAAATTAAAGTTTTTAAGGGATACATTGGATGAATACAATTCAGTTGAAGGAGTACAAGAGACATATTGTTTAGCATACATCCAAAGATACTTAAACTTGAAAAATAAGGAGGCTGTAAAATGAGAGAACATGTTAAGTTAGAAGTAGCTTTTGAAATTCTAGGAATGAGAATAGCAATGGCTATGGAAAAAAATGATACTGAAGAAGTGGAAAGACTAAACAAAGAAAGAGAATTATTATATAATAATGATATAGAAATATTGAATAAAATATATAACGTATATGCTAAAGAAGTTAAAGCAAGGATAGGAGGCGACAACAATGAGAATTTATAATGTAGAAGAAATAAAAAAACAATATGAATTATCAGAAGAAGAATTCCAAGAAATGTATAGACAAGCAAAAGAATTAATTATAGGAATTTGTCAGCCTTCTAAAACGATACCTACTGCAATAGTTACAGGAGGTCAACCTGGTGCTGGAAAAATAGGATTAGTTTTAAAATCAAAAAGAGACTTATCAAACATTGGCGAAGATGTTGTAGTTATAGATAGTGACATTTATAGAGGACTATATAAAAATTCTATGGAAATTGCAGAAAAACATCCAGAGTTATATTCGGAAATAACTGATAAAGCAACAGGGAGAATAACCAAAATGTTATTGGCAGAGATGATGGAAAAAGGATATAATTTTATATTTGAAGGTACTATGGGGAAGATTAATATTATAGAATCTTTGAAAGAAGCACCTGTTAAATTTAATGTTATTGCAAGACTAATCGCAACATCAAGAGAGGAGTCTTTACTTTCAGTGTTTGAAAGATATATTTTAATGATACAAAATATGGGAATAGGAAGATTTGCAACAATAAAAGCACATGATAGCAGATATGAAAGTTTTACGGAGATTGCACAACTTTTGGAAAGTAAAGATGTAGAAGTCGAAGTCTATGAAAGATCTGAAAGTTATGAAACAATAGGAGAACCTATTTTATTATATAAAACATCTTCAAAAGAAAATAAATATCAATCTGTACAAGAGGCTTTAAGAGAAGGCAGAAAAAATAGTTTTGAGAGATGCAAAGATAAGATATCTGGAAGATTAAAGGCTATAAACGAAGACTTAGAAACATTGAATGAAAACAATCCTGAATTCAAACAAGAAGTTGAAAAGTTGAACGAAATCTTACTTAAAAGCATAAATGAAAGAAGAAATGAGGAAAGATAAAATATGAAAATAACTATGTTAGGAACAGGACACGGAACAGCAACAGAATGCTATAATACATGTTTTACACTTAATGAAAATGAAGATGAATATTTTTTAGTTGATGCAGGTGGTGGAAATGGTATATTAAAACAGTTAAAAGATGCAAATATTAATATTGAAAATATAAATAATATATTTATATCTCATACGCATAGTGACCATATATTAGGTGTATTTTGGATTGTTAGAGTTATAGCAAGAAAATATCTTTCTGAAGGGTATCAAAAAGAATTATATATATATGGAAATGATGAAGTTATATACGCTTTAAGAAAAATTATTGACGTACTACTTCCTCCTAGATTTATGGAACTAGCAAATAAATATATAAAACTAATTAAAGTTAATGAAGGAGAAAGTATTGAAATATTAAATAGAAAGTGTACATTTTTCGATATTAAATCTCCAGATGTAAAACAATTTGGCTTTTATATGGAACTAGCACCTAATAAAAAATTTACATTTATTGGTGATGAATCCTGCCAAGAAGAAACAAAAAAATATGTATATAATAGTGAATGGTTATTTGCAGATGCGTACAAACCATATTTAAAAGATTATGAAAAAGGTAGAAAATATAGACATAGTACAGTTGGATATACATGTGAAATATGTCAAGAACAAAATGTGAAAAATGTAATACTTTCTCATACTATGGATGATGACTTAAAAAATAGGAAAAAATTATATACAGAGATAGCAAAGAAATATTATAATGGAAAAGTATTTGTGCCAGATGATTTAGAAACAATTGATTTATTATAAATTTGATGGGAGATGATTAAATGACATATAGCATAAAAGCAGAGGTCGCAATGGAGATTATATCAATGTGTATGGCAGTTGCAAAAAAAGAAAAAGACCTAGAAAAGTATAATATTTTTTCAGAAGAAAAAGAAAAAATATATTTAGGTGACGAAAAAATAATAGAAAAAGTTATAAATGAATATGGAGAGTATTTCAAGAAAAGGATGGTGCAATAATTATGGATATTGAAGAGATAGAAAAAGTGAAAAATGAATATGCACTATCTGAAGAAGATTTTGAGAATATGTATAAAGAAGTTAAAGAAACAGTCATCGGTGATATAACTGCTCCGGAAAAACAGCCTATGGGAATTTTAACTGGAGGACAACCTGGTGCAGGTAAAAGTAGTATTGTAATAATGTCGAAAATTGAATTTGCAAAAGAGCACAGAAATCCGATTATATTAGATGGAGATACATATAGAGGATTATATAAAAATTCAATAAAACTTGCAAAGGAGCATCCAGAACTTTATTCGGAAATTACAGATAGTGCAACAGGAAAAATTATGGGGAGATTAATTGAAGATACAATTAGTGGGGGATATGATTTTATTAGAGAGGGTACTTTAAATGGTGCAACGATTGTTGATCAATTAATTGAATCAGAAAAAAATTATAAATTTATTATTAGGCTAATGGCTGTATGTAGAGAGGAATCACTACTTTGTGTATTTGAAAGATATATAGCGATGCAAAAACTTATGGGAATGGGAAGATTTACAACAATTAAAGCACACGATAAAAGATATGAGCAATTTACTAAAACCGCAAGGGAGCAAATGAACAAAGGTGTAGAAACAGAAGTTTACGAACGAACAGATGATAGAAAATGTCCAAAAATGATTTATAAATCTTCTTCTACTAAAAATGAATATGCAAGTATGGAAGAAGCAATAAGTGCAGGAAGAAAAAGAAGTTTTGTCAAATGTATGCAAACAGCAAAGGAGAGACTAATTAAAATAAACGCAGATATGAAAGAATTAAAGATAGAGAAGCCCGAAATGTTACAACAATTGCAAACTTTAAATGATATTATAAATCAAGCAATTAAGGAATATGAATGTATAGATAGATAACAAAGGAGATTTTTGATATGGAAGTTTTAGATTTATTTGATAGCAAAAAAAATAAATTAAATAAAACATTTATAAGGGATAGTGGTGAAACAGAAAAAGGAGAATATAGACTATCACTTCATGTATGGATAATAAATGATAAAAATGAAATTCTCATACAACAACGAAGTTTGAAAAAAAACAGAAATCCAGGAAAATGGGCTTTTACAGGAGGGTTACCTTTTGCTGGAGAAAGTTCTTTAGATGGAGCATTAAGAGAAGTAAAAGAAGAGTTAGATATTAATTTAAACTCCGAGGAAATGGAATTATTAATAACATTGAGAAGAGAACATGATTTTGTAGATGTATGGGTTGTAAGAGATAATACAAAAATTGAGGATATTACTGTTCAAAAAGAAGAAGTGGAGCAAGTAAAATGGGTATCAATAGAAACAATGGAAGATATGATTAATGATGGACAGTTTGTACCTGCTGTAAGTTTGTATTTTGATTTACTAAAAAAATTATTATATAAATGTTATTTTAATAAAGGAGATAATAAGTAATATAAATATGCAAAAAAAACATGAAATTATTTCATTTGACCAAAATAGAGTATGGTTTGAAGAAATTGATAACAAAAAAGTATGCAAAAAAAGAACCAGTAAAAAAGAAGTTGAAAGTTTAATGCAAGCATCAAAATTATTAATGAATAAGAAATTAAATGTTTTTGAAAAAGAATACGAATTATCAACGCCAGAAATATTATCTTGGAATGAGAATACTGGGACATTAACAATGTCTTTTTGTGAAGGAGATAATTTAGAGAGTATAATATGTGAGGGAAAAAATAGGTCATTTGGAGTCAATGTGCTACAAGAAATGATGTTCTTTGTACTAAAAGAAAAATTTTTTTGGAGAGATTTTGCACCGAGAAATATTATTATACAAGACAATAATATTTATATTATGGACTTCGAGAAGGGCATAGGAAATAAAAATATAACATTAGAGGAATATTTAAGATTAAGAGTATATAGAGAATATTCATCATTCTTACTTCCTGAAGAGCGAGGAATAGATATAGATAAAGTATTTACTTTAGGAAAGGATGAAGATAATAAGTTAATAAAAGTTGATACATGCAGTAGAAGAATAATTATTCTTGCTAAAGTAATGGGATATTATCCATATATGACTGATGAGCAAAATCAAAATATGAGAAAACTTGTTATTCAAGCAGAGCAACCATATAGAAGTAATGGAGAGATAATTTATCCTAGAATTGATATTGAAAGATTATTAGAATATAAAAGCGATGAGGCATATGAAAAGTATGCTCAATTAGTTACAAAGAAGGATAAAATACAAGATTACGAAGAAAGGTAAAGAATGTATATAATATATTTTTAAAGCGATTAAATAAATCTTGATTAATAAAAAGCAAATAATTATTAACCATATAAATAAAAGGTATTTAATAGTTATTTGTTTAGTCAAAATATTTTTCTGTATCTTCAAATATTTGTTCATAAGTTATCCCTAAAATTTTACAGATACCAATTAATTCATAATCTCGAATGAATAAATCATTAGTTTCAATGCGAGAAATATCTGAATGATATAGATTGATTCCTTTAAGATTTAATTTATTAGCAAGCTGACGTTGTGAGATACCTTTACGCTCTCTATATTTACGAATATTTTGACCAACTACATTATAATAACCATTTAAATTTTTTGTTTTCATAATAATATTATTTCACCTCTTGAGAAAAAAATACTTAACTATATGTATAATACCTTATTTTTTTGCTATATATGTTGCGTACTAATTAACATAAGTACGAAGATAAGAGATGGGTGAAATAATATAAAATACACAATTTTTCTATTTTCTATTGACAGAATCATAAAAATATACTAAAGTAAAGATAATAAATAAAACTTGATTGATATTTGTATCAATCGTTAAGGCTTCGGAAAAAGTTGTAAATAACTACGTCAACGGAGCCAAAATAAGACTTTCGAAATGAAGGTCTTTTTATTTTGCAAAATTTATGTTTCGGATACACAAACAAGTCTAATAAATAATTAAACTAAAATAAGGCAATTGTATTGACAAACACCTTATTTTAGTTTAAGATAAAATGGGAAAAGGTAGATAATTTATATAAAAGGAACTATAACAAAAAAATGAACATATATGTAGAATTAAATAAAATAATAGAATACATTGAAAACAATTTAGAAGAAAAGATAGACTATAAAGATCTTGCAAAAATGATAGGAGTAAATGAATACACATTTCAAAGAATATTTTCGCTTATATGCAATATTTCTATTTCAGAATATATAAGAAATAGAAGACTATCAAATGCAGGACAAGAGCTATATTTAAAAGACGAAAAAGTTGTAGATATAGCAGTTAAATATCAATATGGGAATAGTACTGCATTTTCAAGAGCTTTTGAAAAGTTTCATGGTATAAAGCCAAGTGAAGTTAGAGAACATCCTGATAAGCTTAAAATGTATACAAAATTGCACTTTAATGAGATAAATGAATCAAGCAAGAATGTTGAATACAAAATAGTTGAGCAAGAGCAAATGATTTTATATGGAAAATGCAAAATTACAAATAATGAAAATATAGGGAAAGATGCACCTGATTTTATAAATCAAATTAAAACACAATATGGAAAGCAGCAATATGGCCTTGTGGAATATACAGACAAGGAAAGAATGTATGTAAAATCATATTGGGTTTTATATAATAAAAACAACAAAGGACTCGAAAAAAGAATAATTCCAAAAAGCAAATGGATAGTAATTAGAATAAATTCACAAGACGCAAAAGATATACAAAATGCATCTAAAGTGTTTTATGAAGACTTTATTCCAAGTTGTAAATATAATTTTAGAGATTTGCCAGAACTTGAATATTATCACGATAATATTACAGATTTTTTAATACCAATAGAAGACTGACTTTTTTTGTACAGAAAAAGTCAGTCTTTTCTCTTTTTTATCTGATATAATGTTTACATAAAAAGTGGAAAATATTATTTTTCTTGAAGAGTTTTATAAATGAATATATAAAAAAGGAGGAATATAGATATGCCAAGTATGGAGGAGAGATATTCAATGGGATTAGAAAGGATAATTAGTAGCGGAACATTATATATGGTAGGGATAGAAAGAAAAATACATGAAGTTAAAAGAGCTATAATGACTTTAGAAACAGAAATACGTATTTCTGAAAGAGCAATAGAAACGGATTCATTTTATAAAAGTAAGGGAAACGTAAATAGTAATTTTGACAGTAAATATGAAAAAGAAAAAATAGAGAGAGCACAAAGCAAATTAAAGGAAAAGCAAAAGAAATTAGAAGAGCTTGAAAGCGATTTAAAAGAGGCAACAAGAAGACTTGAGGAAGATTGTGAAAGTATTAAAAGAAAATATAGAGAAGCTAAAATGAAAGAAGACATAGAAAGATAAAAAATAGAAATAGACAAGTATAAAAGTTTTTTGAAAAAGAATACAAGTTTAATAGTAAGAATTCGTTATTCAAATAGAATAGAAGAAGAATAAAGACTACTAGAGCAGATAAAAAAAAAAATTAGAAGAAGCACAAAAAGATTTAGAAATAATGAAGAGAAATTTTTATGAAAGACGAAGAGTTGAAATAGAAGAAATAGAAAGAAGTTTTAATGAAACGCATAGAGAAAAAAGTAGAAGTAATGAAAGAGATGTTTGATGAAGTATCTAGTAAAAAAGAAGTAGTAGTAATGTAATTTGTATTTTTATATTATTGCATTGCAAATATGCAGTTTGAAAGAGATGAATACATGGCTATTAAAGCTGAGGTTTTGAAATGGATGGTTTCGGAGTTTGAGGGATGAGAAACTATATAAAGCAGATAATTGTGACATAAAATATTGGAGCTGGTGCATACACAAAAATAAGCCCCAAGAGTAGAACAGCAAAGATATAATTCTTGCTTACTCCCGGGGTTGTTTAGCCGTCAAGGGTTAAGTGCGGCAGGCTTGTGTTACCAGAGAGGAACTCTGTTCCGCCTGGCCTTTTGCCGGACACGGTGCAGATTCCACCGGAGTTCACGATTGGAGAAATGCCCGCTGGCAATTCGCCAGAAGAAATTTCCCCAATGGCGCTGCCACTCGAGAGTATTTGGGTCGTTGGGATCTCCTCCAGGGAAGCACAACATCTCGTCAAGAATGATTTCGGCTGAGAGCTGTACTTCATCTCTCCATCTAAATCCATCGACTTTTCGGTAATATTTTGAGTCAATGTGGATTTTGGAGAGAATAATCTCCCAGTAGAACTTCTCAATTTCTTTCTCCTTCCGAGGAGTGAATTCCTCATACTGAGAAGAAACGGAGGAAGTCTGCGCTGCCCAACTAGTTGTCGGCAACAGTACCATTGCTACGATTGCAACGGCCATTACCAATGCCAGCAGTTTCCGAGAAAAACTTTTCATGTTTTCCTCCTTTCATTCCCCAGTTAACGCACTAGGGAAGCGACTAAACTGTTTACTGTGACTTACACTTATATTATACCACATTTCTTATGTAAAGTCAAAAATTGCAAGAAAAAATTGGTAGAATAAGTAGTCACTATTCTACCAAAACATATATTATTAAAATATCTAATTATGTTGTACCAAATATTCAATTCCGCCCTTAGCTGCAGCTGTTGCGGCTAAGACAATAACTCCTGCTGTAAAAACACCTACAATGATTGGAGGTATTGCTTTTTTAGGCTTTAGTTCTAAGAAATTTGCAATTAAAGAGCCAACCCATGCACCTGTTCCAGGAAGTGGGATTGCGACAAATGCAAATAGTGCAAAATTAACTGCTGTTTGCAATTTTTTATTTTCAGCAATTTGTTTGTTTGCTTTTTCAGAAGCAAAATCAATTATTTTTTTAAAAGGTTTCCATCTTCCAAAAAAATCAAATAAAGGTCTAATATATTTAACAATAAAATATACAGGAATTATATTTCCAATAAAACTACACAAAAAAGCTTCAACATAGTTTAAGTGAAATACTCCAACTCCAATAGGTATAGCACCTCTAAGCTCTATGATTGGAACCATTCCAATTAATCCTGTTAATATGTATTTTAAAAATATAGGTAAAGTTGTCATTTTTCTTCATCCTTTCATTTAAGGTACAAAATTTGATTAATAAATGCTTTTGGCAATTATTTTTTAAACTTCATTTTAGTTAAAAAATTTTCAAGACAAATTATACAAATAAAAAAAGAAATTGTCAAGAATAAAATTTAAAACCTTTATAATACTTTGAAGGGCAATAATGGTATAGAGAGATAATTTAATTTTTATTTTGGAAATTTACATAAAATTTGACTTTTGCTTAGAAATATTGTATAATGCTTATAATATTTATTAAAGAAGGGGCTGAATAGCAACTATGAGTAATATAGAATTATTAACAGAAGAACAACATGAAAATCTAAGAGTTATGAAATATATAGGTCGAATTGCGAAAGGAACAGAAGTTTTTAGAAAAGACGATGGAGCTAATGGAAGTCATAATAGCTGCTATGAATGGCTGAAAGCACCTGCTAATGGATATGCACGTGTGTTTGGACTTATGGATTCTGGATGTTATCTTAATCCTACTATTTGTACTGGTGGGTTTCGCCCGGTTTTTTTATTTTCTTCAATCGATGAAATTTGCAATAATGGAGCAAGAGTAAAAAAGGTTGAAGATGGGATTTGGCGTATAGAAGGAAGATATGTACCACAAGATATTATAGTTGAACCAGAGCAGAAAAAAGAATTAAAACAAATGTTAATATCTGGAGGTTTAACTATTGCAAAGCAAAGAGAGCATCCAAAGTTTAAAAATGCTATGGA
Organism: uncultured Clostridia bacterium; assembly: GCA_946529215.1. Classification (GTDB taxonomy): domain Bacteria; phylum Bacillota; class Clostridia; order TANB77; family CAG-508; genus CAG-269. Next base: position 45,069 of record CAMMZC010000011.1, on the reverse strand, counting down.
TGAAGCAAGCAAAAAAGGTGAATTTGATTTAAATAAAGTAGAATATTTAGATGAATATGTGGACATTATAGAAGGTAATAGATATGCTATACGACAAAGTGAAGGAATAATAGAATTTGAATTGTGTAAACCTATGGTAGCTTATGCAGAACAGATAGATGAGAATAAATTTATAGCTGTATATGAGAAAGCATATTTTGGTGGAATACCATTTAATCTTGAATGTAATTATTATAGTGATAAAGACTTTCCAAATATGTTGATAAGCCAAATTATGAATGGACCATTAAAAAAATTTATCGATTTAACTATGCCTGAGAGAGCAATACAAATTGAAACAAAAGAAACAGCAAACCTAGAAGTTGCATTAGGTGATATAATAAATGGGAATAATGCAGATGATTTTAAAAGATTATGTGCTAGAAGTGAAGTATTAGATGGTGAAATCGAAAAATTAACCATTAAAATTAATAAAGCAATAGTAGAAAAGGCAAATGTAAATAGCAAAATAGAAAAATATAGAGGATCAATGCCAAACGAAGGAGAAGGAATAGGAGAAAACGGAGGCGGAGACGGAAGATGAACAATAATATAGAAAAATATGAGATAGATAAAAAGGAATTTTTAGAATTATATGAAAAAGCAAAAAAAGATAAGGTTGATTTGAATTCATTACCACCAGAAACATTAAAAAAGATGTGTATTTTATTAGAAGAAGAAATAAAAATTAAACAAAAAAGAATTGATACAATAAAAGCAAAACTAAATGCTATTTGAAAGAGGTTTCCGTTCAGGAGACCTCTTTCAGTTACAATTCATAGCTATATTTAAGTCTTCGGAAAAAAGGATTCTATTATAAGTATTAAATCGTATTCTTTTTAAATTTGTTAAAACAAATAATTCTTAAAGCTAAAAATTTCTCAAAAATTGTTGAAATAAAAAAATAGTTATAGTATAATGTAAACGAAATTAGAAAGAATAAGAATTTGAAAGGATGAAAAACAAAATGAGATTTGTAACAGACGAGAAGTCAGAGGCGGAATATACAAGTTTTTTAGAATCACACGAAAGATGTAATTTTCAACAATCTATAGAATGGTCAAAAGTAAAAACAAGCTGGAAACATGAAGTAATTTTAGCAGAAGATAGCGCAGGAAAAATAATAGGTGCGCTTATGGTATGGATTAGAAAAATTCCTATTTTTGGAAACATTATGTATTCAGCAAGAGGACCTGTTTGCGACATACACAATATGGAAGTTTTAAAACAAATAAACGAAGGAGTTCAGGCTTTAGCAAAAAAATATAATGCAATAGTAATTAGAATTGAACCAGATATAAAAAGTGATGATCAAAGTTTTAGAAATATAATGTTAGATTTAGGTTATCAAATAAAAGATGATGCCAAGAACTTTAGAGAAGAGATTCAACCAAGATATGTATTTAGGTTAGATACAAAAGGAAAGACTGAAGAAGAGTTATTTAGCAATTTACATTCAAAAACAAGATATAATGTAAGGCTAGCAACAAAAAAAGGTGTAACTATAAAAGAAGGAACAAGAGAAGATTTAAAAGATTTCCATAAAATAATGGTTACAACAGGAATAAGAGATGGTTTTATAACAAGACCATTAGGTTATTTTGAAAAAATGTATGATTGTTTAGCTCCAAAACATATGAAGCTTTTAATGGCATATTTTGAGGACAAGCCAATATCAGGTGTTATTGTAATTATGTATGGAAACAAAACTTGGTATTTATATGGTGCAAGTAGCAATGAACATAGAAATTTAATGCCAAATTACTTATTACAATGGGAAATGATTAAAATTGCACTTGAAAATAAAAGCGATATATACGATTTACGTGGAGTTCCAGGAATTGCAGATAATAGTAATGGATTATATAGATTTAAAAAAGGCTTTGGAGCAGAATATACAGAATTTATTGGTGAAGTATATATGGAATTTAAGCCTTTAAGATATAGAACATACAAATTTGCAGAAAAAGTATTTAGAAATGTAAGAGCATTAAAATTAAAGTTTAAGAAGTAAGGTGGAATTTTTCCTCCGTCCCAAAAAGGAACCTTGTTTCAAAATTAGCTTTAGAAAGGATCAAAATGAAATCTTTATTAGTAAATAGGCAAGACTTAAAACATAATATTAAAGTTATAAAAGAAATAGCAGAGAAAAATGGAAGAAGTGACAATCATAAGCCCTTACAGATTATTGCAGTAGTTAAAGGAAATGGATATGGTTTAGGACTTGTGCAATATGCAAATTTTTTAATAGATAATGGGATTAATTTTTTAGCTGTATCAACTGTAGAAGAAGCAATAAAATTAAGAGAAGCAGGGATTACAACAAAAATTCTTATGCTTTCTTCAACAGCTATTGAAAAAGAAGTAGAACTTTTAGCAAACAACAACATAATTATTTCTATAGGTTCAAAAGATGCATTGCAAACTGCAAAAAAAGTAGCAAGTAAGTTTAACAAAACTATAGAAGCACATCTTAAAATTGATACAGGTTTTGGAAGATATGGTTTTTGCTATAATAAAAAAGAAGAAATGCTTGAAATATTAAATGAGGCAACTAAAACAGATAAAACTGACGAAACAGACAAAAAACAAAATATGGATAACACTAATGAAATAAATAAAATGGCAAGCATAAAAATAACAGGAACATTTTCACATTTTTCACTTGCATTTTATGAAAAAGACAAATTTTCAAAACAGCAATTTGATAGATTTATAGATTGCATAGAATTTTTAAAACAAAATGGAATTGAAACAGGAATGCTACATATATGCAATTCTTCTGCATTTCTAAAGTACAAAGAAATGAGACTAAATGCAGTTAGAGTTGGATCAGCTTTTTTAGGAAGACTTTCTATTCCAAATATTTATGGACTAAAAAAAATAGGATTTTTGAAATCAAATGTGGCAGAAATAAAAACATTAGAAAAGGGATATAATGTTGGATATTCTAATTCATATACAACAAAAGCTCAAACAAAAATTGCAATTATTCCTTGTGGTTATGCTGATGGATATAATGTTTCTGTAGGAAGAGATATGTTTAGAACTATAGATAAAATAAGATATATTGTTAGAGATATGAAAGATTATTTTAAAAAACAAGACCTATATGTAGAAATAAATGGACAAAAATGCAAAGTTTTAGGAAGAATCGGAATGTATCATGTTTCTGCAGATATAACAGGAAAAGATGTAAATATAAATGACGAAGTTATATTTAATGTTAGCCCAATGTATGTAGACAGTAGCATTAGAAGGGAGTACAGGTAGAGTTTAGCTAATAAAAAAGGCTATTTAAAGGATTTTTACAAAGAAAAGAGGATTAATAATGGAAGAAGAAATAGTGTATATACCAAAATATAAAAAGGTATGGCTTTCTATTACAAAATTTGAAAGATACCCGGAAATGGCAACAGAAGGGGTTGGAAGAGCTTTAAGGTATCTTATGTGGCTTATATTTATGTTTGCTTTTATTCTTTCATTTTGTTTTATGATGAAATTTGTCGGACTTATAAGACAAGGTGTAAATTTCTTAGATAAAAATTTTAATGAAATAACTTATTCTGAAGGAGTTTTAAAATTAGACTCCGTGAATAAAAGTACAACAACAGATTGGGGAAATATTATAGTAAATACTGAAGATCTGACAGAAGAGCAAATAAAAGAATTAGAAAATAAAAAATCTTTAAAAGATGTAGAAATAATTTGGCTAAAAGAATGTGTAATAGTAAAATATAATGAAGCAACAAGCAGGTTATATTATAAAGAAATTTTAGAAAATTTTGAAATAAAAAATTTTGACAAAGTCAAAATAATTAATTTTGCAAATGAGAATTTAAATGGACCAAGAATTTATATAGTATTTTTAATAGTGGGAACAATATATTTTTTTATAGGATATTTTATAAAAACATTATTAGATGTGCTAATTCTATCACTATTTGGAATGATAACAACATTAGCTGCAGGAATTAGAATAAGATATAGAGCAGTATTTAATATGTCAGTTTATGCCATTACTCTTTCAACAGTTTTGCAATTTATTTATATAATTGTAAATACATTTACAGGTTTTAATATTAAATATTTTGACTTGATGTATACAGCTATTTCATTTATTTGCTTAACAGCTGCAATTTTTATGATAAAATCTGATGTTATTAGACAACAAATTGAGCTAATGAAAGTAATAGAAGCTAAGAAACAAGAGCAAGAAGAACAAAAAGACAAAGAAAACGAAGAAGAGAACAAGGAAGAAAAAGAAGTAGAAAACAAAGAAGATAAAAAAGAGGAAGATAATAACTCTAAAGAGAAAAAAGAAGAAAAGAAAAAAGAAGAAACTCCTCCAACAGCAGAGGGAGAGGCTTAGAAAGGAATGATTTAAATAATGAAAAAGAATAAAGGATTTGGTATTGCGGTTTTGATAATGTTATTAGCAATTGTGTTTTTTGTAGTAGTACTACTTACGTCCAACTCAGGAAAAAAACAAGATGACAAGGTTTTGCCATATACAGATTTAATAAAACAAATTGCGAGCCAAAACATTGCAAAAGTTGAGATGACTACAGGAAGTACAACTGTTAGAGTTACTCTAAAAAAAGAAATAGATGAAAAAGGTAATGTTTTAAAAGATGGTATAGAATATAAAGAAAAAGAAGAAGAGCAAAAAACAAATATAAAAGAGTTATTTACAAAGCAAAAAAGTGAAGAAGAAACTCAAATGGAAGAAAAACTTGTAAAAACTACAATAGTTCCAAATACAGAAAGCTTTATAGGTTTAATTCAAGATGAAGTTGCAAAGGGAAATGATATAGAGTTAGTCCAAAAAACACCAAGTTTTTTAACAAAACTTCCATCATACATTTTTTCACTTTTTCCAACATTCATAATGCTTGCACTATTTGTTATGATTTTTAAAATGCAAGGCTTAACAGAAAAAGGCGAAGTTTATGATGATACAGAAAGAAAAATAAAAGTAAAATTTGAAGATGTTGCAGGGCTAAATGAAGAAAAAGGTGAACTTATAGAAATAGTAGATTTTTTAAAAAATCCAAAGAAATATACTCAAATGGGAGCAAAAATTCCAAAGGGAATATTACTTTATGGAAAGCCTGGAACGGGAAAAACATTGATTGCTAAAGCTATTGCGGGAGAAGCAAATGTGCCATTTATTTCTATGAGTGGATCTGAATTTATAGAAATGTTTGCAGGACTTGGAGCTTCAAGAGTTAGAAAGCTTTTCGATAGAGCAAGAAAACTAGAACCTTGTATAGTGTTTATAGACGAAATAGATGCAATTGGTTCAAGAAGAACAAGTGGAAGTGGTGCAGAATCTGAAAATAATCAAACTTTAAACCAATTATTGGTTGAAATGGACGGATTTTCTTCAGAAGAAACAATTATTGTTTTGGCTGCAACAAACAGACCAGAGATGCTAGATAAAGCATTGCTTAGACCTGGAAGATTTGACAGACAAATAGTAGTTCCAACACCTGATTTAAGAGGAAGAGAAGAAATTTTAAAAATTCATGCAAAAGACAAGAAATTTGCAGAAAATGTTACTTTTAAAAGTATTGCAGAAGACACAGCAGGATTTACAGGTGCAGAACTTGCAAATATTTTAAATGAAGCAGCGATTATAGCAACAAAAAATGAACATGAAGTTATAGAACAATATGATGTAGAAGAAGCAGTAAAAAAAGTAACTGTAGGACTAGAAAAGAAAAATAGAGTTATTTCAGACAAAGAAAAGAAGATAACAGCATATCATGAAGCAGGACATGCAGTTGTAAGTTGGTATTTGCCTACTCAAACAGAAGTAAAAGAAATTTCTATTGTGCCTCGTGGTATGGCAGGTGGATACACGATGTATAAAAATGACGAAGACAAGTCATATATCTCAAAGACTGAGATGGAAGAAAAACTTATTGCTTTACTTGGAGGACGTGCAGCTGAACAAGTTGCTTTAAACGAAATTTCAACAGGTGCAAGTAATGACATAGAAGTTGCAACACAAATTGCAAGAGATATGGTAATAAAATATGGAATGAACAAAACAATTGGAACAATTTCTTTAAAAGATGAAAATGGAGATTATCAGCTAGAAATGTTTGGACTAGATATGGGAGACAAAATTGGTAAAGAAATTAAACAATTACTAGATACTGCATATAATGACGCACAAACAATTTTAAGAGAACATTATGATAAATTAGATGCAATAGCACAAAGGCTTTTAGCTACGGAAAAAATAAATGCAGAAGAATTTAAAGAGTTTTTTGAATAAAAAAAGTCCCCCATAGTTTGATATGGGGGTGTTCAAAAGATTATTGGATGCATAATAGTTATGCTATTATTATTATAACACAAAAAATAGAATTTGTCAAATTATGTTAACAAAATACGGTAAACTAAATATTGATTGCTTAAGTAGAAATATGAATAACAAATTAAATGATACTATTTAAACGAAAGGAAGAAGAAAAATGGAGAAATACTTAAATGAGGCATTGATTGGAAATAAAGAAATATTAGTCACATTTACAAGAAAAGGAAATTTACAAAGAATGTATTATCCAACAAAAGATAATAGACAATATATAAGTTTCTACAATGTAGGAGTAAAGATAAATGACTCTGATTTAATATATTTACATGATGATATAAACAATGTATATAAACAATATTATGATATAAATACAAATATTTTAAATACAGAAATAACAAATACATATTTTAATTTGAAAATTTTACAAACTGATTTTGTACCAGTAAAAGATAATGTATTAATTAGAAAGTATACAATAATAAATGAAAATCATTTAGACTTAAATGTGAAATTTTTTGTTCATTCAGAAATTTTGTCAGACAGAAATAATCATGTAGGTTGCAAGGTTACAGACTATGGGATGATGCAATATGCACATGATTTTATAGTATCTACTATTAGTCAAACAAGAAAAATCTGTAATCATCAAATAAATGGAAGTAAAGATACTATAAAGTCAACAAATATATATGACAAAGATTATATAGGAATGTCCAATGATTCAAGTGTAGCTTATGAAATTGGAAATATTAAACCAAATGAAAAGAAAACATTTGAATTATGTGTAGTTTTGCAAGAACAACCAAGTAATATGTCAGATTTTGAAAAAGAGATAGAAAGAATTAGAAGAATAGATATAAATTCAGAATATACAAAAACAAAGAGCTATTGGAGAAAATATGTAAAGTCACATGATGGACTTGATTTTAAGGATCCAGAAAATAGCTATGAAGAAAAACTACAACAAATATATTATAGAAGTATTTTATTGTTCCCATTACTTGCAAATTGTGAAACTGGTGGAATTATTGCATCACCAGAAATAGATGAAGATTTTACAAAATGTGGAAGATATGCATATTGTTGGCCAAGAGATGCAGCATTTATAACTAGAGCAATGGATATTTTAAAAATGGAAAAAGAAACAGAAAAGTTTTATAAAGTTTTCTGTAAAATGACACAAAGTAAAAATGGAATGTGGGAACAGAGATTCTTTTCAGATGGAAGATTAGCACCATGTTGGGGATATCAGATAGATGAGACTGCTTCTGTAATATATGGAGTTTTTACCCACTATAAATATACAAATAATTTTAAATTTTTAAAAGAAAATCTTCCAATGTGCGAAAAAGCTTTGGATTTTTTGAAAAGATATGTAAAAGATTTGTTGGAAGAAACACATAAGTATCATGTGAGTTACGATTTATGGGAAATGTGTGAAGGAACACATATGTATAGTTTAGCTTGTATTTATTCTGCATTTGAGTCTATGCTTGAGATATACAAAATTTTAGGAAAAGACGTATCAAATTTTGAAAACAATAGGCTTAAAGATGAAAAAATATCTAAATCAAAAGTAGAAATTGAAAAACTTAGAAAAGAACTAAAAATATATATAGAGGACAAGATGTATGATGATGAAAAAAAATGCTATGTAAGAAATATAGAAGACAAAAAGATGGATATTAGTATTTTAGGTTCTGTTGTACCATATAATGTATTTACTCCGAACGAAAAGAAAATAGAAAACACAATTGAAAGAATAAATATGAGTTTACGTACATATACAGGTGGATATAAAAGATTTGAAGAAGATCACTATATGAATGGAAATCCATGGCCTATTGCAAATTGTTGGATGACTTTGTATTATTTAGCAAAAGGAGAAAATAAAAAGGCTAAAGAAACTTTTGATTTTGTTGTCAAAACTGCAGGATTACATAGTTTTTTAGGAGAACAAGTAAATAATGAAACATTAGAACCTAATTGGGTTTTAGGACTTGGATGGAGTCATGCTATGTTTATTATTGTTCTAGAGAAAATGCTTAAGGGCTAATGACAATTTTTAGGACAGAGGAAAAAAGTAACCTTGAGCTAGTTGTAATGGAAAAAGAGAGAAATATTATTAAATTTTGAAAGGAGAGAAAAGATGAAAAAGGAAGAAGGAATTACTTTAACATCTTTAGTAATAATGCTAATTATTATTCTTATTTTAGCTTCGATTGCAACATATTCTGGACTTGGAACAATAAGGTATGTTAATTTTAATAAAGCTAAAGCAGAATTACAAACAATTCAATCAAATGTCAACAAATGGAAAGAAGAATACTCTAAAGGCAATACGGATATTTTAGATTATGGTGATGATCTAACTAGTATAGATACTAGTTTATTACCAAAAATAAATGATACTTTTTCAAAGGCAGGAGTTACTGATCAAACAATAAAAAGTCATTATAAATATTTTTCAAAAGAATTTCTGAAGAATATTCTAAGCTTGGATGCGAGTTTTAGCTACCTTGTTAATATAATTGATAGAAATGTGATACTTGTTGGAGGTGTAAAATATAACTCAAGGACTTATTATACTTTAAATGATTTTGGGATTTTGAATGTAGAGGAAGAACTTCCAAATTCAATTTCTTATAAATTAGAGCAAGGAGATAATGCTGATATTATTATTTCAGATTTGAAATTGAAAGATAGTAGTTCGAATGAAGCAGATATTAGTAAGGTTATTGTTGAATATAAGAAAAGTGATGATACCAATTGGGTTGATGTAACTAGCAAAATTATCAAGTTTAATGATGAAGAGGATGAAAACAAAATAAAATTTAAGTTTTCTGTGCCTGAAGAAAAAACGAAAGCAAAAAGTTTTGATGTCAGGATTAGTACAATAGATAAAACTATAACAATGCCACCATCTTCTGTTGTAGTAAATTTTCCATATGTAGATGTTACATTTGATACAAATGGAGGAAGAATCAATACAGCTTCAAAGCTAGTGAAAATTGGTGATGAATATGGTGAACTTCCAACACCTGTAAAAGATGGATATATTTTTAAAGGGTGGAATGGAAAAAATATGGAAGCTGAAATTAATGAAAGCAATTATTTGACATATCATTACAAAGGCAGAACTACTCACCAATTTAAACAAAATGGTGTATATTATTATGTAAGAATATTTGGAAATGAGTCACAAGAGAGCATAGATACATCATGGTATATAAAAAGTCAAAAACAACATATAAGTGCTGGAACTTATTGCTTGAGCTTTTATGTGAGAAGTAAGAATAGTTTAGTGAATCAATCAATAATTAAAAGAACAGGTGATTCTAATGGAAAAACAGGAATTTATCATGATGATACAAGTTTAAAATCAAGTAGTCTTATAGCTACAATTAATAATAGTTTGAGTTTTAATAATGATGATATGTGGCATCGTTTAGAAACAAATATTAGTATTCCAGAAGATGTTGAAGATGGAGTAATTGTCGTTGGAAATGATACACCTAACATATATGGTACTGATAGCTATATAGATATTGCAAATATTCAGTTAGAAGAAGGCTCAGAAGCTACAGAATATGAACCATACTTTATTACATCATCTACAAAAGTTGTACAGAATCAAGATCACACTTTAAAAGCAATTTGGAAAGAAGAAGTTTCTTATTAAATTAATTATATAATATAAATAAATTTATATCAAATAAAAAGAAATATTCAATTATAGCAAAATACGAATTAAAATAAAACAAAATAAATAAAATATAAAAAGAAAAAAAGAGAAGGAACAAAGTTTGAATAATAATTGTAAAAATGGTTATTTTTAATCGAATTTTGTGCCTTGCAAGAAAGGAATGATAGTAATAATGACAATAATACAATCAATAATATTAGGAGTAGTTCAAGGATTAACAGAATTTTTACCAATCTCAAGTTCTGGACATCTTAATTTATTTCCATGGGTATTAGGCTGGCAGCAAATGCCAGAATCATTTGATGTTGCATTACATATAGGAACATTACTTGCAATAGTAATATATTTTTGGAAAGATTGGTTAGGTTTAATAATGGGTGGATATAACCAAACAATTAAGAAAAAGCCATCTACAGAAGGAAAAATATTTTGGTATATAGTTATATCAACAATACCAGCAGGAATATTAAGTTTAGTATTAGACAAAATAGTTGGAAAAATAATTGGAGATAATTTGAATTTAGAAATGTTACTAATTGCTATAGCATTAATAGTATTAGGTATTGTACTATATTTAGTAGATGAGAGATCAAAAAGTAATACAGATTATGACCACATTACGTTTAAACAATCATTGTGGATTGCATGTTCACAAGCAATAGCAGCAGCATTTCCAGGAACATCTCGTTCAGGAATTACAATGACAACAGCAAGATACTTAGGAGTTGACAGAGAAAGTGCAGCAAAGTATTCATTTTTGCTAGCAACACCTATAACACTTGCAGCAGTTGTGTTTGATTTAAAACATTTTGTGTTTGACGCAGCTTTTTTCATTGGAGTTTTAACAAGCTTTGTAGTTGGATTTTTTGTAATAAAGTTTTTAATGGATTATTTGAAAAAGGGAAGTTTTAAAGTATTTGCAATATATAGAGTGATAATTGGTTTAATTGTAATTGGACTATATTTGTTTAGATAAAATAAAATAAGATTCTATTTGAAAATATAGAATCTTATTTTTCTCTTTTACGCCAACTTAGCTTTTAATTCATCTATATCTGTGTCGTGTTTATCAAGTTGATTTTGCATTTCTGATTCACGCTTCCAAATATCATGAATTATTTCAGCTGTAGCGAAACTATTTGTTTCTATAGCTTTCTTAAGGTCTTTTTTTGAATCATCTGCAACTTGTAGAATTTTATTACTAAGATCATCTTTAACAGAATCGATCTTATTATTAAGTTTTTGTTCAACAGAATCGATCTTATTATTAAGTTTTTGTTCAACAGAATCAATCTTATTATTAAGTTTTTGTTCAACAGAATCGATCTTATTATTAAGTTTTTGTTCAACAGAATCAATCTTATTATTAAGTTCAATTTTAACCGAATCAATTTTTTTGTCAACAACATCAATTTTTTTATCATATTTCTTTTCAAAATAATCAAATTTGTCATTAACTTCTTTTCTAAAGTCATTTAAAGATTCTTGTAAATTATCAAATTTCTTTGAAAGAGAATTGATTAATTCATCTCTTTTTTCATTTGATATATATAAATCATCAATTTTTTTTGAAAGAGAATTTAATAATTCATCTCTTTTGGCATTTGATATATATAAATCATCAATTTTTTTTGAAAGAGAATTTAATAATTCATCTCTTTTGGCATTTGATATAAATAAATTATTAAGTCCTTTTGAAAGAGAAATCAATATTTCGTCTCTTTGATCGTTTGTCATAAATTTCACCTCCTAAATAGAATTGTAATTATAGAAATTAATAATTGATTAAAAATAACTGGGATTGTAAAGATTTATTGCATTAAAATCAAATGCAATAATATAATACCATAGGTTAGAGTTGTTGTCAAGTATAAATTAAAAAATAAATTTAAATTAAAATATAACTAAATATTATAAATGAAAAAAATCTTTATTCATAATATTTGATTGAGAGAATAAATTTAAATGTGAAAAAAATGTGAATTTTTAAAATAAGTATTGACATTTTAGAAAAATGGGTATATTATAGTTAGCAGTTAAAGATAAAGAGTGCTAAAAATATAATGCATTCTTTTAAAAATTAAAAGAGATAGGAGGAATGAAAAATGATAAAACCATTAAGTGATAGAGTTTTAATCAAAATGAAAGAAAAAGAAGAAACAACAAAAAGTGGTATAATTCTTGCAGGAGCTAGTCAAGAAAAACCACAAGTTGCAGAGGTTATTGAAGTAGGACCAGGAGAAAAAATAAAAGGTGAACTTCAAGAAATGTACGTAAAAAAAGGTGACAATGTAATAGTTAGCAAGTATGCTGGTACAGAAGTTAAATATGAAGGCGAAGAATATATTATAGTTAAACAAGATGATATTTTAGCTATAGTAGAATAATTTGCAAAATGGGACAGATATTTACAAAAAAGAACCGTCCCCAATTGAAAAAGGAGGAATTTAAAATGGCAAAACAAATAATTTATGGCGAAGAAGCCAGAAAAAGTTTATTAAAAGGTGTAAATAAATTAGCAGATACAGTAAAGGTAACACTTGGACCAAAAGGAAGAAATGTAGTATTAGACAAGAGTTTTGGTTCACCATTAATTACAAATGATGGTGTAACAATTGCAAAAGAGATTGAATTAGAAGATAAATTCGAAAATATGGGAGCTCGTTTAGTTAAAGAAGTTTCTACCAAAACAAATGATGTTGCGGGAGATGGAACTACAACGGCAACAGTTTTAGCACAAGCTATGGTTAAAGAGGGTGTAAAAAATGTTGCAGCAGGAGCAGACCCAATGAGTGTTAAAAGAGGAATGGATAAGGCAACAGATGCAGCTGTAAAGGCTTTAAAAGAAATAAGTTCAGCTGTTAATGGAAAAGAAGATATTGCAAGAGTTGCAAGTATTTCTGCAAATAACACAGAAATTGGAAGTTTGATCGCAGATGCAATGGATAAGGTTTCTAAAGATGGAGTAATAACAATAGAAGAATCAAAAACTTCTCAAACAGAGCTAAATGTTGTAGAAGGAATGCAATTTGATAAAGGATATGTTTCTCCATATATGGTAACAGATACAGAAAAAATGGAAGCAGTTCTAGATAATCCATATATTTTAATAACAGATAAAAAAATAAGCAATATTCAAGAAATATTACCATTATTAGAAAACTTGATGCAACAATCAGGAAAACTTCTAATTATATGTGATGATGTTGAACAAGAAGCATTATCAACACTTGTACTTAATAAATTAAGAGGAGTTCTAAATGTTGTAGCTGTAAAGGCTCCAGGATTTGGAGACAAGAGAAAAGCAATGTTACAAGATATTGCAATTTTAACAGGTGGAGAAGTTATTACATCTGAATTAGGATTAGAACTTAAAGATACAAAGCTAGAACAATTAGGAAAAGCAAAACAAGTTAAAGTTCAAAAAGAAAATACAATAATAGTTGATGGTTCAGGAGATAAAGCAAAAATAACTGAAAGAGTTAATCAAATAAGAAATCAAATTGAAGAAACAAAGAGTGAATTTGATAAAGAAAATTTACAAGAAAGATTAGCAAAAATCGCTGGAGGAGTTGCAGTAATAGGAGTTGGAGCAGCAACAGAAATTGAAATGAAGGAAAAGAAACTTCGTATAGAAGATGCTTTATCTGCAACAAAAGCAGCAGTTGAAGAAGGAATAGTTGCAGGAGGAGGTACAGCTTTAATTAACGTAATTCCAAAAGTTCAAAAATTGGTGGACTCTTTAGAAGAAGGCGAAAAGCTAGGAGCTTCTATTGTATTAAAAGCATTGGAAGAACCACTAAGCCAAATAGTTAGAAATGCAGGATTAGAGCCAGCAGTAGTTGTAGAAAATGTAAAAAAAGCTGATAGCGGTTTCGGATTTGATGCATCAAAAGAACAATATGTTGATATGAAAAAAGCTGGAATTGTAGATCCAACAAAGGTTACAAGAAGTGCTTTACAAAATGCTACATCAATAGCTTCAATGGTAATTACAACAGAAAGTTTAGTTGCAGACGCACCAGAAAAAGAATGTTGCCACCATCACGGAGGAGAAGGTGCAGGAATGCCAGATATGGGCGGAATGTATTAATATTAAAAATAAAGATGTGAAACAAATTGCAAAAATGTTTCACATTTTTTAAACCAAACAAAGTGCGTGAGACATACTATAATAATACAGCTAATAATTTCGAAATACAAGAATAAGCTATTTTTATCAGAAGGTCCTTTCCTTTTAACAAAAAATATCGTCAAAAAGCACTAAAATCAATCCTCAGTTTGCAATCAAAAAAGGGGGTGCGTAGAAATTTTTTATAAAAATTAATATACTTTGAGCTTATTATAATAGATTTATTAAAATAGGACATTATCATAAATGAATGAGATATCGTACCAAAAAAAGTTAAATTGTTCTTGTACAAATCAATAAAAAATGCTAAAATTGATTGAAAGAGGTAAAGCAAGTTAAAAAATAATTTTTAATAGGAAAGTAAATGCGCCAGATGTTTTTAAACTAGAATTTGATGAAAACAATGAAATTATAGATATTAATAATATTGAGTTTGAAGATTTGCCATATAGAGATGGAATGGGAGGAAGCTATGGAAAGAAATAAAATAATTATAAAAACAAGCATACAAGGAATAATTGTAAATGTAATACTTGTTATATTTAAAGCAATCGTAGGAGTTATAGTAAATTCTATAGCTATAATTCTTGATGCAGTTAATAATTTAAGTGATGCAATTTCATCAATAATTACAATAATAGGAACAAAACTTGCAGGAAAAAGACCTGACAAAGAACACCCTTATGGTCATGGAAGAATAGAATATTTTGCTTCTTTAATAATTGCTGTAATAGTATTAGTTGCAGGCGTTACATCAGGAAAAGAATCTATTGAAAAAATTATTCACCCAGTAAAAGCAGACTATACTATTGCTTCTCTTATAATAATTATAGTTGCAGTAATTGCAAAATTTTTCTTAGGAAGACATGTAAAAAGTGTAGGAGAAAAGATAGATTCACAAAGCTTAATAGCATCAGGTACAGATGCTTTTATGGATGCAGTTTTATCTTTTTCAACACTTGTAGCAGCTGTTATAAGCTTAATATGGGGAATAAGCCTTGAAGGATATTTAGGTTTGGTAATATCAGTAATAATTGTAAAATCTAGTTTTGAAATAATGAAAGAAACATTAAACAGCATAATAGGAGCAAGAGCAGATAGTGAACTTACACAAAAACTAAGAGAAAAAGTAAATGAATTTGAAGAAGTCCAAGGAGTATATGACATAACACTTCACAATTATGGACCATCACAAATAATGGGCTCAATTCATATTCAAGTAGATGACAATATGACTGCAAAAGAAATACATAAATTAACAAGAAAAATTCAACTACACATATATGAAGAACTTGGAATAGTTTTAACAATTGGAATTTACGCATCAAATACTAGTGATGAGTATTTTGTGCAAATAAAAAGTGAACTTGCAAAAATTATTCAAAAATATCCTGAAATATTGCAAATGCATGGATTTTATGTTGATGAAGAAAGTAAAACAGTTTCTTTTGATTTAATTATAGATTTTAAAGCAGAAAGTAAAGAAAATATAAAAGAAGAAGTTGTAAAAGAGATTAAAGAAAAATATCCAGAATACAACTATTTTGTAATACTAGATACAGATTTTAGTGATTAAAGTGTTGATTTTTAATATAAATGGTGGTAAAATGTAATGCATAATAAAAAAATAAGGAGAGATGAGGATGGATAATTTAGAGATAATTAAAAGAAAGGCCGTACAAATTTTTAATGAGGAAGATTTAGAAAAGAAGATTAAAAGTGGAAAAAAATTAGTAATTAAATTTGGAGCTGACCCATCAAGACCTGATTTACACATAGGTCATAGTGTTGTTTTAAGAGTTTTAAAACAATTTCAAGATATGGGACATGATGTAGTGTTTTTAGTTGGAGATTTTACTGGAATGATAGGAGATCCATCAGGAAAGAGCAAAACAAGACCTGCACTTACATTTGAGCAAACAAGAAAATCTGCAGAAACTTATGTGGAGCAAGCTTCAAAAATATTAGACAAAGAAAAAACAAAAATAGTATATAACTCAGAATGGCTTTCAAAAATGACTTTTGAAGATGTTATAAAACTTGCTGGAAAATACACAGTTGCAAGAATTATGGAAAGAGATGATTTCAAAAATAGATTTGAAAATAATCTCCCACTTTCAATGCATGAATTATTATATCCATTAATGCAAGGATATGATTCAGTTGCATTACATGCAGATATAGAAATTGGTGGAACTGACCAAACATTTAACCTTCTAGTAGGAAGAGAGTTACAAAAAGATTATGACCAAGAACAACAAGTTGTAATGACATTTCCACTCCTTGTAGGATTAGATGGGAAAGAAAAAATGAGTAAATCTTTAGATAATTACATTGGAATTTCAGAAGATTCATTTACAAAATTAGAAAAATCAATGAAAATACCAGATGATGTATTAAGACAATATTTTGAACTTGCTACAGATTTGCCAATTGAAGAAATCAATGAAATAATGGATGGAGATATAAGAGAAGCACACTTTAGATTTGCAAAAGAATTACTTGCAATGTATGACGATGTAAATGAATTTGATTCTCTTAAAGAAAAGTATTTAAATATAGCAAAAGGCGGAATTCCAACAGATGTAGAAGAAATGAAAGTTTCAGAAGATTTAGTAAATATTTGTGATTTATTAGTTGCAGTAGGATTTGCAACATCACGTGGAGAAGCCAAAAGAATGGTTACTGGAAATGGTGTAAAAATTAATGGTGAGACTGTAACAGATATTACGACTATGGTAGAAGCTGCAGGAGAACCTGTAATTCAATTTGGAAAAAATAAGTTTAAAAAAGTAGTAAAAGCATAAGACACATTTTTGAATAATCTTCTTTGGGAGGTACATTTTGTGGGCCAATTTACTTTAAACCAAAATATAGTTCTTGAATACACTTTTATAGTAAAAAACGTTTCTTAAAATAATAGATTTAAGAAATGTTTTTTTTTTGAGATAATATCGTTTTGTTCTATTATTTTTTTTTTAGAATAAAAATTAATGAAAGTATTCAAAGTCTTAATAATAAAATTTATATGAGAAAGGACTAATTTTTAAAATGCAAAATTTATTATCAAATATGAAAAAAGGACAAAGTGGAGTAATTCAAGAAATAAATATAGATAATCCAAAAAGGAAAATACATATGCTTGAGATGGGACTTACTATAGGAACAAAAATAAAAATAAAAAAAGTTGCACCAACAGGAAACCCCATAAGTATTGAATTAAGAGGATATGAACTATGTATTAGTAAAAAAGATGCTACTAAAATACGAGTGCGAAAGGAAATGAAATGAAGATTTGTTTAGTTGGAAATCAGAATTGTGGAAAAACTACATTGTTTAACGCTTTAACAGGAATGAATCAAAAGATAGGTAATTGGCCAGGGGTGACAATACAGAAAAAAACTGGAGCTATAAGGGGAACGGATTACGAATTAGTAGATTTACCAGGAATATATTCGCTAAATTCATATACAAAAGAGGAAAAAGTTTCGAGGGATTTTATTTTACAACAAAAACCAGATCTTATTATAAATATTATTGATGCAACATGTCTAGAAAGAAGCTTATATCTTACAACTCAACTTTTAGAAACAAAAATAAAAATAATTCTAGCATTAAATATGGTAGACGTTTTAGAAAAAAAGGGAATAATAATTGATATAAATCAATTAAAAAGCGAACTTGATGTTGATATCTGTGAAATTTCTGCTCTAAAGCAAATAGGCATTGACGAACTTATAAATTGTATTAAAAGAAATGTGATAAATAATGCAATTCAAAAAAAGAATTATCACAATTTAAAGTGTGATAATTGTGGGACTTGTATTTTCAAAAAAGAAAGCAATACTAAAAATAACTATTATTATGAACATAATATAACTCAAAGATACAAATTTATAGAAAAAATAACTCAAAAATGTTTATACAAAAAGAAAAAATGGATTAATACAAATGAAATTTTAGATAAAATTTTTTTAAATAAAATACTTTCAATTCCTATTTTTGTAGTTATTATGTTTTTGGTATATTTTTTATCTGTAGGTGTGGTTGGGAAGTATACCAGTAATTTAAGTAACAATATAATGTATGTATTTTCCAATAAAGTCGAACAAATACTTATTATTCTAAATGTAAATGAAATGTTAAAAAGTTTAGTTACAAATGGTGCACTTAAAGGAATTACTACAGTGCTTTCATTTATTCCTCAATTAATAACACTTTTTACATGTATTGTAATACTAGAAACAACAGGATATATGGCAAGAGTTGCATTTTTGTTAGATAGTATTTTTAAAAAGATTGGGCTTAGCGGAAAAGCTTTAATACCATTTATAATAGGTTCTGGCTGTAGTATTCCAGGAATTTTGTCAACTAGAATTTTAGAAAATGATGAAGAAAGAAAAAAAGTATCTATATTGGTTCCGTTTATACCATGTAGTGCAAAACTTCCGATTATTGCACTGTTTTCAAGCTATTTTTTTGAGGATAAAGCTGGAATTATGGGGACATTAATGTATTTTCTAGCAATTATTATAATAATTTTTAGCTGTTTAGTTTTAAAGAAATATAATTCTCAGAATATTAGTGATGGATTTATTTTAGAGCTTCCTGATTATAAATTACCAAGTATAAAGTATGTGATAAGAGATGTTTTTGAAAAGACAAGAGATTTTATTAAAAGAGCAGGAACAACAATTTGTATTTCATCAATAATTATCTGGTTTTTGCTATCATTTTCAACGAAATTAGACTATGGAGTCAGTATTGAAAAAAGTATTTTGGGAAGCATAGGAAAAATGATATCATGGATTTTGTATCCTGTGCTTGGAGTGAAAAGTTGGCAAGCAACTGTATCTGCTATGCAAGGTATAATTGCTAAAGAGCAAGTTATATCATCTATGGCAGTAATTGCAGGTTTTGAAGACAAAGCAATATTTGAAAGTAATGCTTTTGGATTTTTTGATAAGTTTTCTGCATTTTCTTTTGTTATATTTAATCTTTTTAGTGCACCATGTTTTTCAGCGATTATGGCTATGAAAAAAGAGTTGGGTGGATATAAAAAAATGGTTTATGCTATAGTGTTTCAGACTGTTTTGGCATGGGGATTAGCTATTATTAGCAATGTTTTATTCAGATTTATAAGTTATTTTGTAAGATGAAATCTATTATTAAAACACTTATTCAATTTTTGTATTGATTTTTTTGGCTTTTTGTAATATAATATGGGTGTGAAAAAAGAGCTATTGTTTTTTTATAAAAAAGCAGTAAAAAATTCACAAAAAGGAGAAAGGTATGAAAAAAAATAATAAATCTAAAAAGACGCCTAAAAAACAAAATACTAAACCGAAAAACAAAGTAGCAGTTAAGTCTAAGAATACCCAAAATAGTAATAAATTTAATACACAAGTTTATAATACTAATTATGAATTTGATACCAAAATATATGGTGATTTAAACAATAAACAAAGCACAAAGAAATTGGGAAATACAAAAAACAACTCTAAGTTCAATAAAGTTCCAAAAACTAAAAATAAAAAAGAAAAAAAGAAAAAATCAAAATTTTCTATGAAGCATCCAAAGTTGTCAATGACTATAAAAATAGGATTAGTTGCAATTTTAGCTTTTATAGTAATTGCAGCTGGAATTGTTGTGGGAATGCTTTATGGAATGTGGGGACAGGATTTTGAAATATCTGAAGAAGAGTTAAAAGTATCTGGAAACTCTATTCTTTATGATAGTGAAGGAAAAGTTCTTGCAGAGCTTAAAGGTGATGAAAATAGAAAAATAATAAAATTAGAAGAAATGTCTGAATATCTCCCAAAAGCTTATGTTGCAATAGAAGACGAAAGATTTTATGAACATGATGGAGTGGATTATAAAAGAACAGGGGCTGCAATAGCAACATATATTTTACATAGGGGTTCATCATCTTATGGTGGAAGTACAATTACGCAACAATTAGTAAAAAATATTACAAATGAAAAAGCTAAAACAGGAAAAGAAGGTATTACAAGAAAGATTAAAGAATGGGCGAAAGCTTTTCAAATAGAAAAAATGCTTTCAAAAGATCAAATTTTAGAGACATATCTAAATGTTATATTTGTTGGAGAAAAAAACTGCGGAGTAGAAGTAGGAGCAGAATTTTATTTTAATAAAACTGCAAAAAAATTAAGTCTTGAAGAATGTGCTTTTTTAGCAGGAATTAATAACGAACCTAATAACTATAATCCATATGAAAATACAGCTAAATATGGAGGAAAATATGGAAAAGATGAAACAAAAACAAATGCAATAAATAAAAGAACTAAAACCGTTCTTAAAAAGATGCTAGATTTGGGATATATAGACCAAGAAAAATATGATGAAGCTGTAAAGAAAGTAGATGATGGTCTAAAATTCAAAAAAGGAACTTCAAAAGGATCAATTTATTCATATCATACAGATGCAACAATCGCACAAGTTATAAATGATTTTGTGAAAGAAAAAGGCTGGTCAGAAGAATATGCCACAACTTATGTATATGGTGGAGGACTAAAGATTTATTCTACACAAAATACAGATGTTCAAAAAACAATTGAAAAGACAATGGTAGATAAAGCAAGTACATATCAAAGGAATTCTAGAAAGAAAAAAGATGAAGATGGAAAATATGTAAAGAGCCAAGCAGCAATGGTTGTAATAGATAATGAGACAGGTTATGTAGTTGGAGTAGTTGGAGGTCTTGGAGAAAAAACAACATCAAGAGGACTAAATAGAGCAACACAGAGTCCAAGACAAACAGGTTCTTCAATCAAACCTATAGCTGATGTTTTACCAGCATTACAGGAAGGTATTCTTACGGCTTCAACTAGATATTTAGATGTACAGACAAAATTTGATAATGGTAAATTTGAACCTAAAAATGATCATAGTTCTTATTCAGGAAATATTAGTATTAGAACAGCAATTGCGAAATCACATAACGTTCCATTTGTTAAAATAATGGCTGAGTTAACTAATGAAGTTTCAAGGGATTATCTTAAAAAAATGGGAGTTACTTCTCTAAATGATGAGAAAGATGTAGGTTTAGCTTTAGCAATTGGAGGACTTTATAGGGGAATTAGTCCATTAGAAATGGCAGGAGCCTATGCTACAATTGCAAATGATGGAGTATATAGAACACCTTTATTCTATACAAAAGTCGAAGATGACAAGGGGAATACTGTATTAGAGCCAAAACAAGAAACAAGAGAAGTTTGTTCAAGACAGAATGCATATATTTTAAAAGATTTATTAACATCAGTTGTAGAAAGTGGTGGAACAGCACCATATTGTTCGATTTCTGGAATGGATGTTGCAGTTAAAACTGGTACAACAAATGATGATTATGATAGATGGTTATGTGGATTTACAAATTACTACACTGGAGCAACATGGTATGGATTTGATGATCCTGAAACAGTTTACTATAACAGAAGCAATCCATCTGGAGACATTTGGGCTGCAACAATGAAAAATCTTCATAAAAATAAAAAATCATCAAGATTTAAAAAACCAGATGGAGTAGTATGGATTAAAGTTTGTAAGGAAACAGGATTAAGAGCTACAAAAAAATGTCATTCAACCTATTCAGAGTTATTTTCAGAAGATAATATTCCAAATTATTGTGATGAATCTGGAAATGCTGCAGAAATATGTGAAGATAGTGGAAAACTAGCAAATGAATTTTGTCCAAATAAGAAAACAAGATATTTTTCTTATGTGTTGCCAAAAGAAAAATTAAAATTATGGAAAACTCCTATGAATTTAAGCAAAGCACCTACAGAAGTATGTACAGAGCACAATGAAGAAACTGATGCAGAAAATGCAAAAGCACCAAAAATCACATTGAATGGTGAAGCTTCAATCACACTTAATGTTGGAGATACATATACAGAAAAAGAAGCTACTGCAAAAGACGATAGAGATGGAGATTTAACAGATAAAATAAAGATTTCAGGAAGTGTTAATACATCAAAAGCAGGAACATATACGATAAAATATTCTGTAAAGAATTCGGCAGGAAAAGAAGCTACAAAAACAAGAACTGTTGTAGTAAAGGATAAGGAAAGCACAACAACACCATCAACAACGCCAACAACACCAACAAAGCCTACAACACCAACTACAGATACAAATACAACATCTGATGGAACAAATAAAAACAATAAAACAGATGATAAAGAAAAAGATAAAGACATAGAGAAAGATAAAGAAAAAGACAAAGATAAAGATAAAGATAAAGATAAAGAAAACAAAACACCTTAGTGTTATATAAAAGGGCAGTCCTTTTTACTAGGGACTGTCTTTTGCAAAAAAATAATTAATATGAAAAATAGTTTAATAACTAGATTTCGAAGAAAGGAGTTTTAGTATGGATAAAAATAGAATACTTACAGGAGATAGACCAACTGGAAGATTACATATAGGCCACTATTTTGGCTCACTAAAAAATAGAGTAAAACTTCAAGATGAATATGATACATATATTCTAATTGCAGATGTACAAGCATTAACAGATAATTTTAGTAATCCAGAAAAAGTGAGAAAAAATGTAAGAGAAGTCTTAATAGATTACTTATCTGTAGGAATTGATCCAAAAAAAACAACTATATATTTACAGTCAATGGTGCCAGAAACAGCAGAACTTACAGTTTTTTATTCTAATTTAGTAACAATTGCAAGACTAGAAAGAAATCCTACTGTAAAAACAGAAATTGCTCAAAAAAGAGAAGTTTTTGGAGAAAGTGTTACTTATGGATTTTTAGGATATCCAGTTAGTCAAGCTGCTGATATAACCATAATGGATGGAACAATTGTACCAGCTGGAGAAGATCAAGAACCTTTAATAGAACAATGTAGAGAGATTGTTAGAAAATTTAACAGCATATATGGAGATGTTTTAAGAGAACCACAAATTCTTTTATCTAAAGAAAAAAGAATAAAAGGATTAGATGGAAATGAAAAAATGGGCAAATCCTTAGGAAATGCAATATATATTTCAGATTCACCTGAAGAGATAACTAAAAAGGTTATGAGTGCAGTAACAGATCCAAATAGAATAACTAAAGAGACAAAAGGAGATCCTGATGTATGTATGGTTTCATATTATCACAATTTATTTAGCACACCTGAAGAATGTAAAACCGTATGTGAAGAATGTAGAGCAGGTAAACGAGGTTGTGTTGCATGCAAAAAACAACTTGCAAATAACATAATAGAATATTTAAAACCAATGAGAGAAAAGAGAGCATATTATGAAGCTCATCCTGAAATATTAGATAAAATACTTATTGAAGGAACTAAAAAGGCAAAAGAAGAAGCAAAAAAGAATATGAAAAGAATTAAAAAAGCGATGAAATTAGATTATTTTGAATAATTTGCAAAATTGGAAAAGTAATAAAATATTTATCAAAATGCAAAATTATGAAAGATTTAATTTGAAATATTTCTATAAAAAAGGAGTAATTATGACAGATATAAAAAAAGAAATTGCTGTAGCAATTGCAAAAGCTACAAACTTTAAAGAAAATGAAATATACGGATATATAGAAACGCCAAAAGACACAAATAATGGAGATTATGCATTTCCATGTTTTAAACTTGCAAAAATAATGAAAAAATCACCTGTGCAAATAGCAGAAGAGATAAAAGAAAAAATAATTGTTGATGAAGAAAAAATTTTAAAAATAGATATAGCAGGTGGATATTTAAATTTCTATATGAACAAAAATATTCTAACAGAAGAAGTTCTTAAAAAAATAGATAATGAAGAAGAATATGGAAAGTCAATAGAGCTTAAAAACAAAAATATAGTAATAGATTATTCTTCTCCAAATATCGCAAAACCTTTCCATATAGGACATTTAAAAACAACAGTAATAGGCGGAGCTTTATACAATATTTATAAATATTTAGGATATAATGTTACAGGAGTAAATCATTTAGGAGATTATGGAACTCAATTTGGAAAACTTATAGAAGGCTACAAGTTATGGGGAAGTGAATATGATTTAAGCCAAGATCCAATAGACAAATTGGCAGATATTTATAAAAGAATAAATGAGCTATGTAAAGAAGATGAAAAGGTTCTAGATAATTGTCGTGAAAACTTTAAATTATTGGAACAAGGAGACGAGTATTGCACCCAATTATGGCAAGAATTTAAAGATTTGAGTATTAAAGAATTTCAAAGAATATATGACTTACTTGGCTCAAAATTTGATTCTTGGAATGGTGAAGCATTCTATGCTGACAAAACAGATGAAGTAATAGAAATCCTAAAAAATACTGGAAAATTACAAGAATCTGAAGGAGCTATGATTGTAGATTTATCAGATAAAGGAATAGATACACCTTGCATAATTTGTAAGTCTAATGGTTCAACTATATATGCAACAAGAGATTTAGCTGCAATTCTTTATAGGGCAAGAACTTATGATTTTGATAAATGTTTATATGTTACTTCATATGAGCAAAATTTACATTTTAAGCAAGTATTTGAAGTTGCAAAATTATTAGGTTTAGATGAAAAATATACTAATGGTTTAGAACATGTTCCTTATGGATTTGTTAGACTTTCAACTGGTAGAATGTCAACAAGACTTGGTAATTTTGTAAAAGTGGAAGATTTACTTAATGATGCAATAAATCAAGCTAAAAAAATAATAGAAGAAAAAAATCCTAATCTTGAAAATAAAGAGGAAATAGCAAAAAAAGTTGGAATAGGAGCAGTTATTTTCAATGATTTAGCAACAAGTAGAATTAAAGACGAAATTTTTGATATAGATGCCATGCTTAATTTCCAAGGGGAAACAGGCCCATATATTCAATACACTTATGTAAGAACAAATAGTGTACTTGAAAAAGCCAAAAGTAAGCCAAAATTTGAAGATATAGATACAGAGTTATTACAAGATGAATATTCTCAAAATATTATAAAAATAATATACAATTTTGAAGATATTTTAAATCAGGTAATAGAAAAATCTGAGCCTTCAATTTTAGCAAGATATTTAATAGATTTATCTAAAGCTTATAGTAATTTCTATAATGAAAATAAAATTATTTGTGATGATGAAAATCTGCAAAATGCAAGAGTTTTCCTTACTTATGCAGTAGGAAAAGTATTAAAAGATGGAGCAAAACTTTTAGGAATGCAAATGCCTGAAAAGATGTAATGGAGGAATTAAATTGAAAACAGAAAAAATAATGGGAACAAAAAGATGGATATTTTGGGTATCTATTGGAACAATACTAATTATAGTATATAAGTTTTTTGATAATTTTACAGGAATAGGAAAATGGATAGCTAATTTATTTGGTATATTAGCTCCATTTCTTGTTGCTATTTTGATTTCGTATATTTTATATAAGCCATGTTCAAAAATAGAAAAAAAATTAAAAAGGAAAATAAAACATGCAAGAGGATTAAGTATATTTATAGTGTATGCTATTGTATTTGTATTTATATTTTTTGTACTAAAATTTATTATTCCAGTTGTAATTAATAGTGTTGTAGACCTTGTAAATAATATACAAAGCTATTATAATTCAATTGCAACAAACGAAATAGGAGAAAGTTGGACACCATTTATAAAAGACAATATTATTAAACCATTAGTTGAGTATATAAAAGGATTAGATTTTAAATATATACTTACACCTGAAAAGATGCTTGAATACATATCTTCAGCTATAGGTATTGTAAAAACATTATTCAGTTTCTTTATAGCAATAATATGTTCTGTTTATATTTTGTCAGAAAGAGAAAATATAGTGGGTGCAATAAATAAATTTGCTAAAGCTTCAATGTCTGAAAAAGGTTATGCAAAATTTAACAGATATTTTACAAATGGAAATACAATATTTTTTGGATTTATATATAGCCAATTTATAGATGCAATAGTTGTTTCAATTTTAACTTCTATTACATTAATTATAATGAAGGTTAAATATGCGGTTCTTTTAGGATTTTTAATTGGATTGTTTAATCTTATTCCATATTTTGGAGCAATAGTTGCAATTGGAATTGCAGGAATAATTACAATACTTACAGGTGGTTGGGAGCAAGCTCTTATAATGGTTATAATTATAACAATTGTCCAACAACTTGATGCGAATATTATAAATCCAAGAATTACAGGGTCTAAACTAAATGTAAGTCCATTACTTATCATTTTTTCAGTCACAATAGGTGGAGCATATTTTGGAGTTGTTGGAATGTTTTTGGCAGTCCCTGTGGCTGTGCTAATTAAACTTATGGTTTCGGATTATATTTATAATAAAAATGTTGAAAAAACACTTGAATATTAATTCGAAAATGTGTTATAATAACTAAGCGTGTTAAAAATACATATAATAAAGTAAAAATGAAAGGAAGTAAAAAAATGAAACAATTAAGAAAAACAAAGATAGTAGGAACAATAGGACCTGCTAGTGAACACAAATTAAAAGAATTATTCGAAGCAGGATTAAATGTATGTAGAATAAATTATTCACACGGAAGCTATGATGAGCAAAAAGAAAAAACAGAAGAGATTATTAGACTAAGAGAAGAGTTAAATTTACCAATCCCAATGATTTTAGATATGAAAGGTCCAGAAATTAGAACAGGAATGCTTTATACAGGAACAAGTGCAAAGATTCAGCTTAAAGATGGTCAAAAATTCACTTTAGTAAATGACGATATAGAAGGAAACGAAGAAAAAGTTTCTGTATCATATAAAGAACTATATAAAGATGTTACACCAGGAGCAAAAATTTTAATTGATGATGGAGCTATAGAACTTAGAGTAGACGAGATTCAAGACAAAGACATAGTTTGCACAGTTGTTCACGGAAATGGATTAGGAAGTAGAAAAACTATAAATGTGCCTGGAACTGCAATCAAATTACCTGCACTTGCAGAAAAAGATATTCAAGATCTTAAAACTGCATGTGAACATGATTATGATTATGTTGCTATGTCATTTACAAGAAATACAGATGATATTGAACAAGTAAGAAAAGTTTTAGATGAAAATGGTGGAAAAGATATAAAAATAATTACAAAAATAGAAAATGTAGAAGGACTTGAAAACTACAAGTCTATAGTAGAAATGGCAGATGCTCAAATGATAGCAAGAGGAGATATGGCAACAGAAACAGATTTTACAGAACCACCAATTATGCAAAAAAAGATAATAAGATTAGCAAATAATCTTAATAAACCTGCAATTACAGCAACACAGATGCTTGAGTCTATGACACATAATCCATTACCTACAAGAGCAGAAGCAAGTGATGTTGCAAATGCTATATTTGACAGAACAAGTGCAGTTATGCTTTCAGGTGAATGTGCTATGGGTGAATATCCTATAGAATGTGTAAAAACAATGGATAAAATTGCAAGAAGAGTTGAACCAGAAGTTAATTATTGGAAAAGATTTAGACAAAAAGAAGATGACATAGATACATCTACATTTGAGATGAATGTGGCAAAAGCAGCTTGTGTACTATCTCAAAAAATGAATGCAGCAGCTATAGTTGCATATACAAACACTGGAGATAGTGCTAGAAGATTGGCGGGAATAGGAACGGCTTGTCCAGTACTTGCAATTACAGATAATAGAAGAACATTTAATCAATTAGGATTAGTTTGGAATGTTCATCCAATTTTTGTAGAAACTCAAAAAACTACAGATAAGACAGTAGAAGAAGGTCTTAAGAAACTAAAAGACCAAGGAATTCTAGAAAATGGAGATTTAGTTGTTGTTTCAGGAGGTTCTAAACTTTTAAATGCTGGAACAGAAAGTAGAATTGCTTGTGGAATAATAAGAATATAAAATATCTTAAGTATAAAACAATAAATGTGATTAAAAAATGCAGACAGATAATGTCTGTATTTTTTATTTTTTGACAAATATTACAAAAATATTACAAAAATGTAATAAAAATGTAATAATGCGTGAAACATTTGAAATAATTACTTATGTTGGAAATATGAATATACAATTAAGATTTTAAATTATTGTAAAGTTTAAAAGAAAATGTTATTATTATAAGTGAACTTTAATTTTAGATTTATTATAAAATTAAAGTTTATAAAAGTAAATAATGGGGGAATAAAAAATGAAACAAAAGTCAAAAAAAATCATTATTGTATTTATTGTAAGTTTAATTATGATATTAGGATTTGCAACAATTGTTAATGCAGCTGATGATGGGTTTAGAATAAGTGAAAGTACAGCAAATGTTGTTTTAAATGGAACAAAAAGTTTATTTTGTGAAAATAAACCGACAGGTGAAACTGTAACTTGGAGTAGTTCAGATAGCAACATTGCAAGTGTAGATTCAGACGGTAAAGTAACCGCAAAAGCAATAGGGAAAGCATCTATTACTGCAACAGCAGGTACATCAAGTGCAATATGTGAAATAAATGTTGTATATAACGGTATTGTAAAAGCAAGTAGCACAGATGTTAGATTAGTAATAGGAGAATATGAAAGCAAAACAATTGCAATAACTGCAGCTGACTATAATTATAAAGATATTATAAATCCTGAAGTACAATGGAAAAGTAATGATGAAAGTATAGCTACAGTAGATAGCAATGGTAAAATTACAGCAGTAAAAACTGGAACTACAAAGGTTATAGCAACTGTTGCAGGTGGAACAAAAGAAATTGATGTTACAGTAATAAATTTACCTGCTTTTATGGATTTTTCTAAGGCAGAGTATGAAGTAGTTAAAAACGGAGCAAGTTCAGTTAATTTACATATAAAAAATGTTACAAACAATGGTAATCAACTATATTATTGTATAACTTCGCAAAATCAAAAGCCAGAAATAAAATTTAAAAATAATGGAGGACTAGATTCATCAGATTCTAAATGGAAGGCAATTATTAGATATGAAAAGGAAGGTTTTTTTAATGCAACTGGATTAGAAGAATATGTTCAATTAAATCAGGATTTGTATTTATGGATTATAGCTGAAGAAAGATTAGAAACAAATTATTATGATGAAAATGGAAATTCTATAGACTATACAACAAAATATGTTGTAACAGGGCAAAAGCTTGAAAGACTTAAATATCCTGTTTATGCTGAAATGTTCTTTGCTACTTATATGTCACATAATAGTACACAAATTGTTTGCAATATACCATATGGTGACAAAACAGAAAGAAAATTTACATTAAAAATAGGAAAAATAACAGATAAAAATATTTTAAATGGTATAAAAAATAACAATGGAGAAGCATGGAACTCTTTATTAGAATACGCTAAAAATAACAATGCTCTATATAACAATAAACTTACAACAAATAAAACAGTAGATTTTGCTGAATACAATACAAATTTGACTCAACAAGAAAAAAGAGATATAATACAACTTAATAATCTTGAAGATAAAGCTTATTATTATATGTATGTTGTGTTTGATGACGAAAATGGAAAATACTATCCAGCATCAGGTTTAACTTTAGCAAAAGCAAGTGTATATGAAAGCGGAGAATGGTACTTATTCTTTTTAGGAAATAAAGACTTTAAATGGGATGATTTTGGAACAGCTCAAAAAGGAACAGCTACAGTTGATGGGAAAACAACAGGAACTACAACTAAATCATCTACACCAACTAAATTACCTTATACAGGAACTGTTACAATTGGTTTAGCAATAATTACAATTACAGGATGTGCAATATTCTTTAAAGTTAAGAACGATAAATATAAAGGAATTTAATAAACGAAAAGACTATTTTGAGTGATTCTTTGAAAATAGTCTTTTTGTTATGTAAAAAAATTGTTTTTTTTTGAAAAAATAGTTGTAAATTATAGAAAAAATTGATATACTATATGCATATAAAAAGAAAGGAAAGTGATTTATATGGAAGAAAACAAAAATATAGAGGTAGTAGAGGAAGTAAAAGAATCAGAGGGAATTAAAATTTCTAATGATGTAATTGCAGTTATTGCAGGAGTTGCTGCATCAGAGGTACCAGGAGTTGCAGCAATGGCAGGAGGTTTAACAGGCGGACTAACAGAAGCATTAAAAGGAAAGAAAAATTTAGCTAAAGGAATTAAAGTAGAAGCAACAGAAACTACAGCAAATATAGATGTAAATATTATAGTTGAATATGGAAGCAGAATTCCAGATGTTGCATTCGAAATTCAAAACAGAGTTAAAAAATCAGTAGAAAATATGACAGGACTTAAGGTTACAGAAGTTAATGTTCATGTTCAAGGAGTAAATACACAAAGTCTTACTGCAGAACCTACCGAAGAGCCAGAAGAAAACAACGAAACAAATAATGATTAAGATATAAGCCTTTGAGAAAAAGAAAGGAAGAATAAAAAATGAAAAAATTAAGTAAATTATTTTTGGTACTATTTTCAGTAATTATTTTAGTATTTGGAGTTGTAATTAATTTATTAGTCATAGGATGGCTAGATTATGATACTGCATTTTCACTAATTCAAAAAGTTTTAACAACATCACCACAAAA
This sequence comes from uncultured Clostridia bacterium, assembly GCA_946529215.1. Classification (GTDB taxonomy): domain Bacteria; phylum Bacillota; class Clostridia; order TANB77; family CAG-508; genus CAG-269. The sequence continues at coordinate 14,351 of CAMMZC010000011.1, read as the reverse complement.
TAAAATAATACTAGGTATAACAGAGTTTTGTATGTTATTTGCAATTATTTGTATTTTTGCAGATTCAGGAAGCAAAGATGAAAGTAAGAATAGTAGAGATGTATTAATGCAAAATGACAATGGTAAATTAATGATTTCTCGTGATACATTAGAAAACCTTGTAAATGCTGTAGTTAAAGAATTTCCAGGAGCCAAAGAAGCAAATACTAGAATTGGATTAGATGAGCAAAACAATGTAGCAGTTTTTGTTGATTTATCTGTAACTAAAGATGTTGTTATAAAAGACCTAACATTAAATATGCAAAATAGAATAAAAGAAGCAATAAATAAAACATCAGACTTAGATGTAAATGAAGTTAATGTTAGAATAAAAAATGTAGTAAGTCCAGAAGCAGAGGAATAATTAGCTTGAAAGAATAATACTTTCAAAGATGTGTACAGAAATAGGAAACTCATAATTTCTATAAAGCTATTTGTCCGTGCTAAACAAGAAAGGGATGAAATTTATGAATAGTATAAAAGACTTTTGGAATAGTTATAAAGGCGCAATATTAGGAGTAGTACTTGCAGTTTTAATAATTTTTACAAATTTGTATAAGTTAATTGTGGCTATTATATTAATTTTTTTAGGTGCTTTTGTTGGAAATTATATTCAACAAAACAAGCAAATTGTAAAAGATAGATTAAAGAATTTTATAGATAGATTTTAAAATTTGATTGCAAGAATATAAGTAAATTCTTAAAATAAGGGGAATAAACAATGAGCAGAACAAAAGTAAGGGAATTAGCATTTAAACTAGTATATAGTATGGAAATTCAACAAACAGATAATTTAGAAGAACAAGTTGGTTTATTTATTGAGCAAAATGAAATTGAAAAAGAAGAAACAGTAGAATACATAAAAGACGTTATTTTTGGAATTAAAAAAAATCATGTTGAAATTGAAGATATTATAAAAAAATGCTTAACAGAAAAATGGACGATTGAAAGAATTTCAAAAATAAATCTTAGTATTTTAAAACTTGCTATATATGAAATTAAATACAAAAATATTCCATACAAAGTAGAAATAAATGAAGCGGTTGAATTAGCTAAAAAATATGGAGAAGAAACATCAAGCAAGTTCATAAATGGGGCTTTAGCAACAGCTTTAAAACATATGAAACTGCTGTGAGTTTAAATAATATAGAAAAGGAAGGTACAGATTTAGATGAACTATGATGCAATAGCAGTTTCAGTTACAGATTTGAATCTATATATTAAAGAAAAATTTGCTGGGGATGAAGCTTTAAGTACAGTTGTTGTTAAAGGAGAAATTTCAAATTTTAAAAACCATTACACAGGCCATCTATATTTTACATTAAAAGATGATAAGTCTTTGATTAAATGCATAATGTTTAAAACCTATGCCGAAAGGCTTTCATTTATGCCAAAAGATGGAATGAAGGTAATGGTTTTTGGTAGTGTATCTGTATTCGAAAGAGACGGAATTTATCAAATATATGTAAAAGCTATGAAGCAAGATGGAGTTGGAGACTTGTATGAAGCTTACGAAAAACTTAAAGCAGATTTAGAAAAAGAAGGACTTTTTGATGAAAGTCATAAAAAGAAAATTCCACTAAAGCCAAATGTAATAGGAGTTTTAACTTCACAAACAGGTTCTGTAATTCGAGATATAATAAATGTTTCTACAAGAAGAAATCCAAACACATATATAAGACTATTTCCTGTTCCAGTACAAGGGCCAGGGGCTGCTGGAGAGATTGCAAGAGGAATTAAACTTATGAATGAAAAAAAATTAGCAGATGTTTTAATAATTGGTAGAGGCGGAGGTTCTTTAGAAGACCTTTGGCCATTTAATGAAGAAGTAGTTGCAAGAGCAATATATAATTCTGAGATTCCTATTATTTCTGCAGTAGGACATGAAACAGACTTTACCATTGCGGATTTTGTCTCTGACCTTAGAGCTCCTACACCTTCAGCTGCTGCGGAACTTGCAAATCCTGATATTTTTGAATTAAAAGAAAAAATTAATTCATACAAACAAAGAAGTAGGTTGGCTTTAAAAAAGAAAGTAGAAGTAATGAGATTAAGGTTTGACAAAACACAAGCATCGGCAGTATTTAAAGATCCTTACAAAAAAATAAATGAATATTCTTTAGTTTTAGATAAAAACATTAGAGCTTTGGAAGTAGGAGTGAAAAACGCTTGTGGTAAAGCAAAGGAAGAATTTGTGAAAAAAGCTGCAAGACTTGATGCTTTAAGCCCTTTAAAGACTTTAACCAGAGGATATTCAATTACAGAAAAAAATGGCAAAGTTATTAAGAGCAAAGATGATTTGAATAAAGATGATGAAATAAGATTGAGATTTATTGATGGAGAAAAACAGGCTAAAATTTTATATTAATTAATAAAATTTATGATTGTGAGATGATTTATATGGTAGATAAAAAAGCAGTTGCAATAGTTTCGATTATTGCACTAATAATTGTAGGAATAATTGTAGGAATAAAAGTTAAAAATTTGAATAGCTATAAATATCAAGAACCTAAAGAAGAAATAGGAACTGCTCAAAATGTAATTAATAATCAAAATTTTTATAGCAGTGAAGAATCGTCGAAAGAGAATAATCCTAACAATAAAGGTTCTGAGAATGAAACTTCTAAAAATGAGAAAGAAGAAGGCAATTCAGATAATAAAACTGAAAATATTACAAATAATACAAGTTCTGCAAATACTACTGAAGAAAATGAAACTAAGGAAAAAAATTCAACTAAAAATACAAGTTCAAATACTTCTGCAAATAATAGCACATCTAAAATAAATAGTACTGAAAAAGATCCTGAAAAATTGGCTATTTCTTTAGCTAAAGAAAAATGGGGAAAGAAAAATAACAATGTCTATTTTGATGTAGAAGATAAAAACGAGAAAAAAGGAATTTATACAATTGTTGTAAGAGATAGTAATACAACTGTAGAAATGATAACATATAAAGTTGATGTTAATAAAAAAACTGTCACAGAATAGATTTAATGTTAAATAGTTATAGGATATTTGAATTTATAGGAGAAATATATTATATTATATATGTATTCTGAATCGGTTGTTTTTAATTAAAATTTGAGCTTGAAAGGAATGTGAAAAAAATGAAAACAAATAATTTTGAAGAAAAAATTTCTGAACTAGAAAAAGTTGTAAATGAACTTGAAAATGGAGAGATGAACTTAGATGAGTCTTTATTAAAATTTGAACAAGGAATGAAATTATCTAAAGAATGCAACAAAATGCTAGAAGAAGCAGAAAAAAAGATAACAATTTTGTTAGAAAAAGACGGAGAAATCGAAGAAGAAAATTTTGAAGAAGAATAAGGGGAAAAGAGAAGATGAACCAATTTTTTGTGCAACTTTTTACAAATAAATATCTAATTGTTCCAATACTTACATGGTTTTTTATACAAACTTTTAAAGTAATTTGGGACTTAGTTACAACTAAAAAATTTAATTTTAAAAGAATATTAGGAGCTGGAGGAATGCCAAGTTCACATACAGCAGTTGTTATGTCACTTTCTACATTAATTGGAAAAGAATTTGGATTTAATTCTCCAATTTTTGCACTTAGTATGGTTTTTGCATTTGTAGTTATGTATGATGCAGCAGGAGTAAGACGTGCTGCTGGAAAACAAGCTACTCTTCTAAATAAAATAGTAGAAACTCCAGGATTATCGGATTTAGAAGTGCAAGAAAGATTAGTAGAAGTTTTGGGCCATACACCTACACAGGTCATAGTTGGAGCTATTATTGGAATTATTGTAGGAGCATTTTTTTAAAATTTGACATAAAAATAAAAAAGTAAAAGATAGTTATTCGATTAAGTTAAAAGTCATTAGATGTTGAAAACTAAATGTGTGGTGGCATTTAGTTTTTTTATTAAAAAAGAAGGATGTAAAGAAAATGAAAGTACTTGTAATCGGTGGGGGACCTGCAGGAATGATGTCTGCAATTACTGCAGGAGAGAATGGAAATGAAGTAATTATAATAGAAAAAAATAAAACATTAGGAAAAAAACTATTAATAACAGGCAAAGGAAGATGTAATATTACATCTTCAATAGATATAGAGGATTTTATAAAAAATATACCTGGTAATCGGAAGATTTTTATATAGTAGTTTTAAAAATTTCACAAATCAAGATATTATAAATTTCTTAAAAAAGCAAGGCCTAGAGGTAAAAGAAGAAAGAGGAAATAGATTTTTCCCTGTAACAGATAAGTCTTTAGATGTTTTAAAATGTTTTGAAAAAAGGCTTAAAGAATTAAATGTTAAAATATTTTTGGAAGAAACAGTAAAAGAATTAATAGTAAAAGATAATCAGGTTAGAGGAGTTAAAACTAATAAACAAAGAATTAATGCAGATAAAGTAATTATTGCAACAGGAGGAAAAAGCTATCCTTTAACAGGTTCAACAGGAGATGGATATGAATTTGCCAAAAGACAAGGACACACAATTACAGAAATAAAGCCATCACTTGTACCACTTACATGTTTTGAAAAAGATTTGTGCCAAGAAATGCAAGGCTTAAGTTTAAGAAATGTAAGCATTTTTATAGAAGATACAGAAAAAAATAAGAAAATATATGAAGACTTTGGAGAAATGATTTTTACACATTTTGGAGTGTCTGGACCAATAATTTTAAGTTCATCTTCTCATTTGGTAAGGTACAAAAATTTAGATAATCTATTACAAAATAAAAAGATAATTTTACATATAGATTTAAAACCAGCACTAAGTAAAGAAAAACTTGATGATAGAATTTTGAGAGATTTTTCTGAGATAAAAAACAAAAAATATAAAAATAGTTTAGAAAAATTATTGCCACAAAAAATGATAACTCCTGTAATCGAGCTTTCAAAGATTAATCCTGAAAAACAAGTAAATGAAATAACAAAAAAAGAAAGAGAACAATTAGTTCAAATAATTAAAGATTTAAAGCTTACAATAAAAGGCTTTAGACCAATAGATGAAGCGATTATAACAAGTGGAGGGGTAAATATAAAAGAAATAAATCCATCAACTATGGAATCAAAAATTGTGAAAGGGCTTTATTTTGCAGGAGAAGTAATAGATGTAGATGCATATACTGGTGGATTTAATTTGCAAATTGCATATTCTACAGGTTTTACTGCAGGAAAGTTGGAATAATAGTAATATAAATTGTATTGTTTTAGATTGACTATCAAGTCTAAAATATTAATTTTTAATAAATATCATTGACATATTGTAAACTAGATGATATAGTATTAAAGACTAGATATGCAAAAAGAGATATTTTAATAAATTGAATATAAATTAAAAAGTTTTAAACATACTATAAATAAAAGATTAAATTTGTTTATTAGGATAGTTAAGCAAATTCATAAAAGGAAGATGATATTTATGAAAAGAATAAAATTAGATGATAGAGTATTACCAACATATACAAAAGGTGAAGAAATTTTTAATATGACATCACATATAATAGGTGCAGGATTTGGAGTAATTGCATTAATATTATGTGTCACATTTTCTATAATAAGACACAATTTTTATGGTGTTATAAGTAGCATAATATATGGAATTACAATGATTTTGCTCTATACAATGTCAAGTATATATCATGGATTACATCCACATTTAAAAGCAAAAAAAGTATTTCAAATATTAGACCATTGTTCAATCTTTTTACTAATTGCTGGAACATATACACCATTCGCATTATGCACATTAAGAGAATATAATCCAATAATTGGATGGGCTATTTTTGGAGTGACTTGGATAATGGCAATAATCGGAATTACTTTAAATGCGATAGATTTAAAACGATATAAAGTTTTTTCTATGATATGCTATTTAGTAATGGGATGGTGCATTGTAGTTAAAATAAATATATTACCTGCATTGCTAGGAATAAAAGGATTTATTTTATTAGTTTTAGGTGGAATAGTTTATACTTTAGGAGCGATTCTATATGGAGTGGGAGTTAAAATAAAATATATGCATTCAATTTTCCACATATGTATTTGCTTAGCAAGTCTTTTACAATTCTTATGTATAATTTTGTATGTGATTTAAAGTGAATTTGGGGACGGGGGAAAAAAGTCACCTGATTATGTAGTTTGATTTATTTATACTTTTTATAAAGAGGAATAAAAATGATAAAACAATTAGAACAATGTGAGATATGTCCTCACAAATGTGGTATTAATAGAAATAAAAACAAAATAGGAAGATGCAAGTCGAAAGATACTATAAAAATCGCTTTATATAGTACACATAATTTTGAAGAGCCCTGTATAAGTGGAAATAGAGGTTCAGGAACTGTATTTTTTTCGAATTGCAATATGAACTGTATCTTTTGTCAAAATTACGAAATTAGTCAACAGGGAAAAGGAAAAGAAATTACTATAGAAAACTTAGCCGAAATTTTTCTTAAACAGCAAGAAAAAAATGTTGAAAATATAAATCTTGTAACTCCTACAAGTTATGCATTTCAGATAATTGAAGCAATTAAAATTGCGAGAAAAAGAGGCTTAAAGCTTCCAATTGTATATAATACAAATGGATATGAAAATATAGAAACTATAAAAGCTTTAGATGGTTATGTAGACATATATTTACCAGATTTAAAATATGCAGAAAATGATTTAGCTTTAAAATATTCTAAAGTAAATAATTATTATGAGATTGCAACACAAGCTATAAAAGAGATGATAAAACAAGTTGGAATGCCAAAATTCAATTCAGATGGCATTATGGAGAGGGGAGTTTTAATTCGCCATTTAGTTTTGCCAAATTATATAGAAAATAGCAAAAAAGTTCTTAAATGGATAAAAGAGAATTTACAAAGTGATATATATGTAAGCATTATGGCACAATATTTTCCTACATATAAAGCAAAAGAAGACGAATCTTTAAATAGAAAACTCTCAAGAAAAGAGTGGCATGAAATAGAAAAATTTGTGCAAGATATAGGAATTGAAAATGGCTTTATTCAAGAACTTGGAGAACATGAAGAAGAATATGTGCCAAAATGGGAATTTGATTTTTAAATTTTTTGCGTATAACCCCTTGACAATTTGGTAATAACAATGTATAATAGTTATTATCGAAATGGCGATGTAGCTCAGCTGGCTAGAGCATCCGGTTCATACCCGGCAGGTCGTAGGTTCAAGTCCCACCATCGCTACCAAAAATAAAGAAGTCATATAAGTATTGAGACATCAATATATTATATGGCTTTATTTTTAAAAGTGAATTTGGGGACGGAGGAAAAATTCACTTTCGATTTAGTTAAAGGATTTAGATGATATTTGAAAATAAAAGTTTAAAAGAAAAAATGAAAACAAGAGTGAATTTTTCCTCCGTCCCCAAAAGGGAGGTAATTATGGAATATTTTACAACTTTTTATTTAGATAAAGAAAGAGATATTGTTATTAATTTGTATGTATCAGGAGAAGATGAATTAACTTATGTAATAGAAACACCAAATCATAATTCAGGAAACTTAATTTCAAATTTAGCAAGAATTTGTGGAGTAGAAACTACAAAAAATGAAAAGGGGCTTAAAATTATTACAGGGAAAATTCCTGCTAGTATTAATGCAAAAAATGAAGATGTGTATATTTTTAAACTTGGTGGATATAAGATAGCAAATATTTTTGATGACAAAGGTGTGCAATTAAATGGTCAAATACCTGCTATTGCAAAGACTTTGATGAGCCAAACAAAAGATTACAGATTCCCGATAGAAAAAACTATTGTTAAGTCTTTTATTTTAAAAAAGTTAAAATTTAGAACAGACCTACATACTCATATGAATGCAAATCTTTCACCTGATGCACTAATTGCTTTAGGAATTAAACATCAAATAAAATATCCTCTATATTACATTAAAAAACTTGGACTTAAAATGTCTAAAGTGCAGGAAGAAAAGATATTTGAGCAAAGAGAAAAAGTTGCAGAAAAATATAAAGATAGCAATTTATCAGAAAAACTTTTAAATAGAAAAATAGATGATAATACATTTATAAATTTTGCAGATTTTGTTTTAAATAATATAGAAAATTGCAAAGAAAATTTAGAAAAAATTATAAAAAGTCTTGTAATTCTTAAAGATGGTCAGGCAGTTTTTACTAATCTTGAAAAGCTTTATTTGTATCGTTATGTTTTTGCAAGAGGAATTGAAAGTGAAGAAAAATTAAATTTAGAAGAAGAGCTTGATAAAATAGAAAAAATTAGTATTCCAGAAATTAGGCAAATAGTACTTACAATGCTAAAAGATTTAAAACAAGATAGCAAATTTAAAGATTATAATTTAAGAGAAGATAAACTTTTGTGGATTGCAAGAGAATATAAAAAACAAGGAATAAAGTATGTAGAAATTGCAGATACAACACTTGCAAAATCTGGACTTCCTGCTATAGAATTTTTGGAAGAAATTCATAGAGTAATGCCAGATATAGAAAAAGAGACAGGAGTTAAAATTAGATTTTTATTTGCAATAAGAAGAATTCCTTTAACAATTGTAGAAGATGCAGAAAATAATGTGGATTATTTAAGAGGAAACATAAATGTATTAAAAGCAGTAGGAAGAAGCCCTTATGTTGTAGGTTCAGACTTTATTGGAGAAGAGATAAATGATATTTCTGAGCTTAAACCAGTTATAAATGAGATTGTTAAATATATTGGAACAACTGATGAAGGATTTACAATTAGAATTCATGCAGGAGAAAACGATAGTCTTAAAGATAATGTATATAATTCTATTAAATGTGTAAAAGACTCATTAGCAGAGGGACAAAAAATGCCAAAACTTAGGATTGGGCATGGACTTTACACACCTGAGCTTGATTCTGAAGATGGTCTTAAATTAATAAATGCAATTAAAAATGCAGGAGCTGTAATGGAATTCCAAATAACATCAAATGTAAGGTTAAATAATTTAAGTAAAATTTCAAATCATCCTTTAAAAAAATATTTAAAACATGGAATTAAATGTGTTCAAGGAACTGATGGATGTGGATTTTATGGAATAGATACAATAGATGAACAACTTGCACTTCAAAATATTTTGGGATTAACTGAAGAAGATTTTGCAAAAATGAGAGAAGTAGAAGAAGAAATACTTAAACACACAGATGAATATTTCGAAGAAAAAAGCAAAAATTTTGAAAAGCTTCTAAATGGCAGAAATTTAAGAGATGTTATTTTAGAATTAGAAGAAAAATATGAAAAAGAAAGCCAAGCTGTTCAAATTAAATGGAGACTTACAGACAAAGTTTCTGCTTCTAAATATCTAAAAGATATGATAAAACCAATTCCACTAGATAAAGTTCCAATAGTTATAGCAGGAGGAAGTTTTAACGCCAGAGGAATTCACACAAATGTAGAAGAAAACGGAGTAGAGATTTTAGAAAAACTTGTAAGAGAAGCAAATCCAGAAAAATCATATTTTGTAATAGGTCATTCAATTAGAGGATATGAAAAAGAAATAATAGAAATTTGTAAAAGGCAAAATAAAAAATTTGATATTTATGCAATAATTCCAAAAATGCTTACAAAAGAAGTAAAAGAAAGAATTTTAAATTCAGGAATTACAGGTTTGGCAATATCAATAGACAGCGATAGTTCTGGAATTTATAAAAGTTTCAACTATGAAATTTTCGAAAGAATAAAATCAATTGTAATTGCATTTGACGGAAATTCGCCAGTATCAAACCTAGTGCAAGAAGCAAAAAATGGAAAAGGCAAGGCTTCTATATATGTAAATAACGAAAATCAAAACTTGGCTCAAAAAGCTAGAAACCTTGAAGGATATGTTGTTCCATTTGAAATGGATGATGATATTGTAAGGAAAATTGTCAAAGATAATCCGGAGATTGTGTAATAATAATGTCAAAGATAATCCAGAGATTGTGTAATGGTATGTTTAAGCGGAATGAAAATGCAAAAAAATACTGAATAAATATTCGAAATGTTACGTAATAAGAAAAACAGCAGGGGAGGAAAAAGATCCAACCTCTGCTGTTTTACACTCTCTATGGAATCGACCTATTTTAGACAGGTCCAATCCTATAGAGAGTAACAAGCTCGCCATTATCGTCTACTGAGATTCTACACATCTAGGTGTAAACCCGGTTTTTATGGCAAAGCTCTTTCCTTTCATTTCTTTGAATGTAACCCACATAATAGTCTCCTTTCTGTGGGGGAGGTGCATTAATTGTTAGTATCATTGATAATATCCACAATTTTTCCATCAATGTACCTGCAGTGATGACCTTTTTCGCTGACATATTCTCCAAAATACCCATAGCCATATCCTTGATTTCCTGCGGCTTCGTGTGTTGAAAACATATAATAAATAACTTTTGTTTTGTTAGCATAGTACAAGTGGTTATATCCAGGTATGGCGGTGAATTCAGCAAATTCTACAGCTGCGTTGTCAGTTTTATTAGCAGATGTACCACATGCAGTCAAAGACACTATTGCAAGCATAACTATAGTTACAAAGATGTAGATTCTCCGTTTCATAAAATACCTCCAATTAAAAATAAAAAGAATTATGCAACTGACACAGGATATTACCTATATCATTTAATATTATACAATTTACATAAAATGCAAATTGTATAATATTAAAAATAAGATTAGCTGAAATCAGTGAAAATTTATTTACTAAATTTATAGCAAATAATATTATTTTTTAAAAAAATTTCTACGCAAAAATCGAGACCAAACAAAAGGTGAGAAACATAGTATAAAAATACACCTATAACTTATGAAAATTAATAATAAACGTTTTTTTATGAATAAACAATCTTTTAAAACTAAAAGTATGCTTAAAATGAATTGTGATTAATCCTCATGCTAGTGCCAAAAATGGGGGTGCGTAGAAATTTGTTTTAAAAATAAATATATTTGTGGCTAAATAATCATATGGTTATGCTCATAAAAAAGAAAGCACGCATGCGAGGCAAAACAAATACTTACACGAATTAAAAATTATTTTTTACTGAATTTTTATACACATAAATTTGCAACAGTTATAATTTAAAATCAAACCGCATATATATTATATAGAAACCAAAAGAGGAGTTGATTTTATGTGGTATGATAAAAGTACAGAAGAAGTTGCAAAAAGGCTAAAGACAAACACAAGAATTGGACTAGCAGAAACAGAAGTAGAAAAAAGAAAAATTGAATTTGGAAAAAATAAATTAGAAGAGCAAAAGAAACAGTCAATTTTTATAAAATTTATAAAACAATTTAATGATTTTATGATAATTATTTTAATTATAGCATCAATTGTATCTGCGTTAGTTTCAAAAATGCAAGGAGAAAATGATTATTTTGATTCTATTATAATAATTGCAATAGTAATTTTAAATGCAATAATGGGACTAGTTCAGGAAGAAAGAGCAGAAAAGTCGATAGAAAGTTTAAAGAAAATGACACCTGAAATGGCAAAAGTAACACGTGATGGAAAAACAGAAGAAATAATTGCAGAAGAGCTAGTTCCTGGAGATATAATAGAATTAGAAGATGGAAAATATGTGCCTGCAGATTGTAGAATAATAGAAAGCTATAATCTTAAAATAGAAGAATCAAGTTTAACAGGTGAAACTATACCTGTAGAAAAAACGAATACTATGCTTAAAGAAAAAAATTTAACTTTGGGTGACTTAAAAAATATGGCTTTTATGACAACAGTTGTAACACATGGGCATGGAAAAGCTATTGTTACAGAAACAGGAATGGACACAAAGATTGGACAAATTGCAAATATGATAATAAAAGAAGAGGCACCAGAAACTCCAATTCAAAAGAAACTTTCAGAAGTTGGCAAAATTTTAGGATTAGTATGTTTGGGAATTTGTGCAGTTATATTTATAATAGGAATACTGAAAAAAATTGAACCTATAGAAATGTTTATGACATCTGTAGGACTTGCAGTTGCAGCAATACCAGAAGGACTTCCAGCAATTGTTACAATAATGCTTTCAATAGGTGTTACAAAAATGGCAAAAAAGAATAGTATTATAAGAAGGCTTCCTGCTGTTGAGACTTTGGGAAGCAGTTCTGTAATATGTTCAGATAAAACAGGAACACTTACACAAAACAAAATGACAGTTGTAAAAACTTTTAGTGATAATGAAAAATTTTTACTTGAACTTGGATCAATGTGTACAGATTGTCTTATTCAAGAACAAAATGGGATTTCTATTGCAACAGGAGAAGCTACAGAACTTGCAATTGTAAATAAAGCATTAGATGAAAATATTAATAAAGTAGATTTATATAGAAAAATGCCAAGAGTAGATGAAATTCCATTTGATTCATCAGTAAAAATGATGACAACTATACATAACTTAGATAAAGATGTCGGCTCTGATAGATTTTTGAGAGACAGTAATTTTTTCTCAAAAAAGCTTACAAATAATAATGATTTTGACATAAAACAATATTCAGTAAATGATAACAATTATATAAATGGCCAACAATCAATTCAGACAAATGAAGAAACCAAAATTTCTGCATATAGGGTAATTACTAAAGGAGCTCCTGATGTGTTAATTGAAAAGTGCTCAAGAATTCTTGTAAATGGCAAAATTCAGCCTATAACAAATATGCAAAGAAATAAAATAAAACAAGAAAATCTTAATATGGCAAATAATGCTTTACGAGTTCTAGCTGTAGCATATAAAGATGAAAAAAAGATAGATTATAGTCAAAATGAATCTACAAAAAAGCAAAAGCGTGCTGATAAAGAACAAGCCCCTGTTAATACAGATTTAATATTTGTTGGTCTTATTGGAATGATAGATCCTCCAAGAGAAGGAGTTAAAGAAGCTGTACAAACGTGCAAAAAAGCAGGTATAAAAACTGTAATGATCACAGGTGACCATATTGCAACTGCAAAAGCAATTGCAAAAGAGATAGGAATTTTAAATAAAGAAGATGAAGCAATTACAGGAAAAGAACTTGATAAAATTTCAGATACAAGTCTAGAAAAGAATATAAAGAATTATTCAGTATTTGCAAGGGTTACACCTGAACACAAAGTAAGAATTGTAAAGGCATGGCAAAAAACTGGAGCTGTAGTTGCAATGACAGGAGATGGCGTAAATGACAGTCCAGCTCTTAAAAATGCAGATATAGGAATTGCGATGGGTGAAGGGGGAACAGATGTTGCAAAAAATGCCGCAGATATGATTTTGGTAGATGATAATTTTGTAACAATTGTAGAAGCGGTAAGACAAGGAAGAAATATCTATGACAATATAAAAAAAGCTATACATTTTTTAATAGCAACAAATATTGGCGAAATTGTTACAATATTTATAGGGTTATTATTAGGACTCGAAACTCCACTACTTGCAATTCAACTATTATGGATAAACTTAGTTACAGATTCGTTTCCAGCGATTGCACTAGGACTTGAAAAAGAAGAAAATGGAATAATGGAACGAAATCCTAGAAATTCAAAAGAAAGCATTTTTGCAGGAGGGTTGTGGTACAAAATAATAACAGAAGGAATAATGCTTGGAAGCTTGACTTTATTTGCATTTGCACTTGGTAACAAATATTATGGAGTACAAGTTGGAAGAACAATGGCATTTGTTTCTTTAGGATTATTAGAACTTGTACATAGTTTTAATATAAAAACAGATGAATCAATTTTAAAAACAGGTATTTTTGAAAACAAATATCTAATAGGAAGCTTTTTTGCGGGAACATTTTTACAGACAATTGTTGTTGTCGTGCCATATTTAGCAAAGATTTTTGAATTAGTTCCACTAAACAAAATACAATGGATTTATACTATAGCAATTTCTTTTCTTCCTATTATAATAATAGAATTGCAAAAATTTTTAAACAGAATGAGATTAAAGAATACTTCTTATTATAATAAACAAAATGAATGGGTGATAGAGAATAAATAATATGAAATAATCTAATGTTTTTTCTATATAATAAAAGACTAATTTTATCTAGTGAATAGGATTAGTCTTTTTGATATAATTAATTAAAAATCAAGCTTCTAAAAATTTCTTTTAATTTTTTGGAAAAAGTTATTGACAAGATAAAATAAACGTGATATTATGTAAAAGTACCTTAAAAAATGACGAAACTTCAGGAAAAAATCAAGAGGTTTTTTACTAAAAAAATCATCGAAAAAAATTTTTGAAAAAATTTCAAAAAAGGTATTGACAAATTAAAATTGTCATAGTATAATAAAAAATGTCCTTTGCGGGACAGAAAAAAGTACATTGAAAAGTAAACAATAAATTCTTTAGAGATGAAACCAAACGGTA
>CAMMZC010000010.1 GCA_946529215.1 uncultured Clostridia bacterium | reverse complement strand
TTAGTGCTAAAAAATATTGAAATTTAGGGAAAACCCCAACGAAAAAAACTCATACAATAATCGACACAAATTTGACAAATTTTAAAAAAAGTGGTATAATAAAGAAGTCGTGCTCAAGAAAAAGGAGATTGATAAGATATATGATAGAATATAAAAGTAGAGAGGTTTTTACTAAATTAATCTACATAATAACTATAAGTATGGCAGTGATAGGTGTCTTATTTATACCACAAATAATTTTTTCAAGAGTAAAACTATCAAAAACAATACAAGAAAAACAAAGTATTGAGATTGCTAAAACAGAATTAGTTTCTGAAAAGAGTTTAATTGCTTCAAAGAAAGTAACTAGCAGAAGTAGTGAAGACATAAGAAAATCAAGAAAAGGTAGCGAAGAAGAAAAAGCTGTCCAAATGCAAAATGATGATAACAAAAATTTAGTAGATAATGCTAAAAAAGAAAATAAAGCCGAATCTAAGAAAGAGAATAAGAAAGATGACGCTAAGAAAGAAAATAATGAATATAAAGCTAGTAAAAAAGAAAATGAATCAGAGAAGCAAGAAACTAAACAAAAAGAAACTAAAAAAGATAACAGTAAAGATGTAGCAAAAACAAATAGTAAGAAAACAGAAACAAACAAAAAAAATGAAAAAGAAGAAAAAAGCAAGAAAAAAGAAAAAAGCGAGAAAGATGATAGCAACAAAAATGCAAAATCTAAACAAGACGAGTCTAAGAAAGAAAAGAAAAGTAGCGAAGCAAATACTAAAAAAACAACAGAAAAAAATGATAGTAGCAAAAAAGAAACTACTACTAAGAAGGAAAATAAAAAAAGCACGACCAAAACAGTTTCAATTAGTCAAGTTAAAATTTCAAAATCAATGAACTTAACTAAGAGAACAGGATTGTCTAGAAAAGACTTTATTAAATTAATGTCAGGTGTTAGAGCTGACACATCAGGATTTTTTGAAAAAAATGCAGGAAAAATATATGATTTATGCGAAAAATATAGCATAAACGAAATATTCTTCTGTGGATTAATTTCAGCAGAATCTGGATGGAACATTGCTTCTAATCATAGAAGAACACACAACTATATAAGTTTAATGAGAAATGGTAAACTTATAAGTTACAGTTCTGTAAATGAAGGTTTGGAAGTAGCAGCACAGAAATTACATTACAACTATTTAACTCCAGGTGGAAAATTCTACCATGGTAAGACTCTAGCAGGAGTTAAAACTTGTTTCTGCCCATCATCATCTTGGATTGGATTAGTTTATGGAAGAATGAGACAAATTTTGTAAAAAATTAAAAACCTCGGCAAAGTAATGTCGAGGTCTTTAATGATTTTTTTTATTATTTTTAAAAAAATATATGCTCAAAATTATTAAAATTATACATATTATTTGATTTAATATGAACCCTAAATAAGTAGAAAAATCCCTGAAAAATGCTGCAACTAATCTAATTAAAGCAAATAAAAACATGCTTAAACTAATTAAAAATGATGATGTGTAGCCTTTCCTTTTTAAGTATATTAAAAAGATAAAAGATAAAAATGATAATAAACTTTCAATTAACTGTATTGGAATAGGCAAATATGCAGAATAACAGCAACCTTTTATAAAACAGCCTATTTTTAAAATGGAATACATTAATAACAAGGTTAGAGAGAACAACAATATTATTTCAGATTTATAAATACTTTACTAGTTTTAAAAATGCAATTATAACAAATAATCCCCCAATATATCCACCAATAAATGAGTAGCCAGATAAAACAAAAGATATTTTTGAGGATATATTTTGAGAAATTCCATTCCTTTCTAACTTTTTTTAAGATATTACACAGTTATGATGAATTTTATATTATAATTAATTTAATTAATTATTTTTTTTATTAAATTGATTACTTCACATTGCATTTTTTCGTAATCTATTGAATTATGTTTATGATAGACTACTTCATGACAATAATTATCAATAATACCAATAATTATGTGAATTTTTTCTTTTGGATTTTTTAAATTAATATTATTATTTTCAAATATTTTAACTATTTTTTCTGTCATTTTTATTTCGTTGTTTTTAAAAATATTTGAAACATCTTCATCTAAGTGTGACATAGCCATTAGCTCTTCATGAGCTTTTTTTGAAATTGTATGATTTTGTATAAACTTATCCAATATTGCAATTATAACAGAATCTAAATTATCTATTTTTATATTTTCATTTTCCAAAATATCAATCATAGGATACATGATACTTTCGGCATAATTTTTTACCCCTTCTATAAAAATGTCTTTTTTATCATTAAAATATTGATAAATAATACCTGTAGAAACTCCTGCAACTTTTGCTATATCTGGAGTTGAAGTATTAAAATATCCATTTTCGCACATTAAATAAAACCCTTTTTCTATTATTCTTTCTCTTTTTTCGATTGATCTTTTTTGAGTTGGAATTCGTATTTCTGACACAAAAATCACCTCTTTTTTAATATTATAACTTGAATACATAAAAAAATCAAGTATAGGTATTGACTTAATTTTTATAAAGATATATAATAAATATGAAAAAAAGTTCATATTCGTAAAACCTATTCAAATAGAATTCAAATATAAAGAGGAGAAGTTTGAAAAATAATAGTGTAAAGCGATTATTCTTTATTAAATTTCGTGCTTTTAAAGAAAGGAATGATAGTAAAAATGCAAGAATTAATAAAATTTGAGAATGTTAAAAAGACATATAATATAGGGGAAAAGAGTTTTAATGCTTTAGATGGAGCGGATTTCTCTATAAATAAAGGAGAGTTTGTTGTAGTTTTAGGACCATCAGGTGCAGGAAAATCTACACTTCTTAATTTGCTTGGTGGTATGGATAAAGTAACATCTGGGAGTATTATTGTAGGTGGAAAAGATATTTCAAAATACAATGATAAACAGCTTACAGAATATAGAGCAGAAAATATTGGATTTATATTTCAATTTTATAATATTTTACCTACGCTTACAGTGCTTGAAAATGTTGAATTGGTAGATAGTATTGTAAAAAATCCAAAAGATGCAAAGCAAATTTTAAAAGAAGTTGGATTAGAAGAACACTATAACAAATTTCCAAATCAATTGTCAGGAGGGGAACAACAGAGAGTTTCTATTGCAAGAGCAATTGCCAAAGATCCATTGTTGCTTTTATGTGATGAACCAACAGGTGCATTAGATTCAAAAACAGGTGTGGAAGTTTTAAAACTTCTAAAGAAACAATGTGATGCAAATAATGGCGAAAATACAGTTATTATAGTTACTCACAATAGCTTAATTGCAGAAGTTGCAGATAGAGTAATAAGGCTTAAAAATGGAAAAGTGGAGAGTAACACAATAAATAAAAATCCTAAAAATATTGAGGAGGTAAATTGGTAATGTTAGCAAGAAAAATGTTTCGTGATATTAGGTTTAACTTGTCACAATTTATTACAATATTTTTGATGGTTTTTATTGGAATTATGGCATATAGCGGAATTCGTTCATATATGTATGGAATGACTAAATCGGCAGAAATTTTTTATGAAGAACAGAATTTGCAAGATTTAGAGGCTATGGCTCCAAATTTTACAGATAAAGATATAGAAAAAGTAAAGAAAATAGATCATGTTAAAAATGCTGAAAGAAGACTTACAATTGTTGGAAATATGGATTCTGATAAAGATATAACTTTACAAATGAATTTTATAGAAGAAAATGAAATTTCAACATTTTATGTAGTTCAAGGAGAAAGTTTTAATAAAGAAAAATCAGGACTTTGGCTAGATGAATATTTCGCTAACAAAAACAAAATTAAGTTAGGAGATACCATTAAAATAAAATATGATGGAGAGACTTTAGAAGAAAAAGTTTTAGGTTTAATAATTGTTCCTGATCATGTGTATGACATAAAAGATGAATCAGCAATTTTTCCAACACATACTGATTATGGATTTGTATATATGTCTATAAATGAATTTCCAAAAAGCTATGTAAAAAAGCAAGCTATGCAAAAAGCTGGAATAGATGATGAAAAGATATTTGATATGGCAGTAAAAGATTTTGACTATAAGGATTATCTAACTTTTAATTACTTGTTGGTTGATGTTGATGAAGATGAAAATAAAAATTATGTAAAAAATGAAATAGAAAAGGAATTAAAAAATGTTTTGGCAGTTACAAAAGCTGAAGATACTTTATCTTATGCAACTTATCAAGGAGAAATAGAAGAAGGGGAAACATATTGTGGAGTATTTTCAGGATTATTCTTATTTATTGCAATTTTATCTGTAATAACTACAATGACAAGAGTTGTAAAAAAGCAAAGAACTCAAATTGGAACTTTAAAAGCATTAGGATTTAAAAACGGAAGAATCACAATGCATTATGTGGGATTTGGTTTTTGGATTGCATTATTTGGAGCAGTTTTAGGACTTATTGTAGGACCATTATTTATAGGAAATGTTTTTATAAATGAAGAGCTTGAATACTATGAAGTTCCAAATGGAAGAGCTGTTGTTTCAACACGAGGATTTATAGTTGCTGCAATTACTGTGCTTGTAATTACATTAGTTACATATTTTACTTGTAGAAAAGAACTTAAAGAAAATCCAGCAGAAACTTTAAGAACACAAATGCCTAGGGTTAAATCTAAAAATTTGAATTTTACAACAAAGGGAATTTTTAAAAATATGAGTTTTGGAAGCAAGTGGAATTTAAGAGATATTTTTAGAAATAAGGCAAGAACTATAATGGGAATTGCAGGAGTTACAGGTTGCTGTATGCTTTTAGTGTGTGGATTTGGAATGTTTGACTCTATGAATAAATTTTTAGATGACCAATTTGACAAATTATATAATTTCGATTATAAATTAAGTATAAAACAAGATTATACTAATGAACAATATAATAAATTAACAGAAAGATTTGGAGAAAGCACCTCTCAAACCTTAATGATAGAAATTGAAAATGGTGATGTAAAAGATGCAAATAACATATTTGTAGATAATAGCAAAGGATATGTTAGATTTGTAAATCATAAAGGTGATTTTATTGATTTAAATGATGATGGAGTTTTTGTAACAGAAAAATTAGCTTCAGTTAAAGGCTACAAAATAGGTGATACAATAAAATGGCATATTTATGGAAAAGACAAATATTATGAAACCAAAATTGTTGGACTTGATAGAGATGCGCAAAACCAAAATGTGAAGATGACAAAAAAATATTTAGAATCTTTAGGAATTGAATATAAACCAGATGCTATTTATACAAATGACGATTTATCAGGTGTGAAAGAAATTGATGGAATAGAATTAATACAAGATAAAAATGCACTAAAAAGTGGAACAGCCAATATGCTAGATACTATGAAAATGATGCTTGTTCTTCTTATTGTTTTAGCAGCTGTTCTTGGAGGAGTTATTATTTATAATTTAGGAATTTTATCTTTTACAGAAAAACAATATCAGTTTGCAACATTAAAGGTTTTAGGTTTTAAAGATAAGCAAATTAAAAAAATATATATAAAACAAAATAATTGGATAGCTATAATTTCAATAATTATAGGGCTTCCACTTGGATTTTATATGACAGACTATATTTTTAAAATGGCACTTTCAGATTCTTATGATTTTGGTGCAAGTATAAAAATGATTTCTTATGTGTATTCTGCAATTGGTACTTGGATTGTGTCTTTTGTATTTTCAAAATTACTTGCAAGAAAAATTGGAAAAATTGATATGGTTACGAGTTTGAAGGGGAATGAGTAGAATTAATATTAACTATTTTATCACAGAATTATAATTGATTAGGAATATTTATAGAGATAGGAGAAATGAAATGGGATTAACAATTGGCTTATTAATACCTTTTTTAGGAACTATATTAGGTTCCGCGATGGTATTTTTGATGAAAAATAAAATGAATAAAAAAGTAGAAAAGATATTGCTTGGGTTTGCGGCAGGGGTGATGATTGCAGCTTCTGTTTGGTCTTTGCTTATTCCTTCTATAGATATGACAGAGGAGCAAGGTAAAATGCAAGCATGGATTCCAGCTGCAGTTGGATTTATGCTTGGAATAATATTTTTGCTTGTTTTAGACAGCATTATACCACATTTACATTTAGATAGTGAGAAACCTGAAGGGTTAAAAGCGAAACTTAAAAAGACTACTATGATGGTATTTGCAGTTACTCTTCACAATATTCCTGAAGGAATGGCAGTTGGAGTTGCTTTTGCAGCAGCACTTGCAGGAACAGGAATGATTGGAGGAATGTCAGTTGGAACAGGAGCTGTTGTTAATTCAGGTGCAATGATTGCAAATAATGCAGTAAATACAGGAATTACAATGTCTGCTGCAATTGCATTGGCTATAGGTATTGCAATACAAAACTTTCCAGAAGGAGCGATAATTTCAATGCCACTTAAAAATGAAGGAATGTCTAAACCAAAAGCATTTCTATATGGAACTCTATCAGGTGCAGTTGAGCCAATTGCAGCATTTATTACAATTTTGCTTACAAGTGTTGTGACACAAATTTTACCATATTTATTATCTTTTGCAGCAGGTGCTATGATTTATGTTGTTGTAGAAGAACTAATTCCTGAATCACAATCAGGAGAGCATTCAAATATTGGGACTATTGGTGTTGCAATTGGTTTTGTGCTAATGATGATTTTGGATGTGGCGCTAGGGTAGATAAATATTATAAATGTTAAAAAAATAATGATGTGAAACAAAGTTGCATATTTTTATGTAACTTTGTTTTACATCATTTATTGTTGTAAAGCAACCTGCACATATAATGAAGCCAATTTTTTATACTATAGTTATTTTCAATATTAGTATTGAAGAGACTATAGCTATAATTATTGCACCAATACCAATAAAAGTAAAAATAGTTGCTAATGTTTTTGGAAGAGTAAATCCTGCAATGTAGTATTCATTATAATCTTCAGGATTGTAATATACTTCTACTTTTTGTCCGATTGCATATTTTGATTGAGAGCTTCCATAAATGGATTCTTTTATAAATTTTAGTTCACCTATATTATATTCAAATACAGGATGCCAGCTTGAACTATATCTACCATCTGAATCACGGCTTTCATGTCTAACCAAATCAGTTACTTTCCCAGATGTCATTGAAGTACAATTCATTTCCTTTTTCTTTCTGTTATTATTCATTACTATTCCTATTATAAGAAAAATAATTCCAATTAAGCCGAAACTTCCTGAGAACATAATTACAAAAAATCCTGTATCACTCATTTGTATCTTCTCCTCTATATAGTTTAATTAATTTTAAAAAATTTATTTTGTTTATTATTAATAATTTTATATTAATAATAACAAAAATGTCAATAGAAATGTGGAATTTTTTATAATATTGTAAAAGAATTTCTGTTTTTGTTGATATTATTAAAAAAATATTATAAAATGTAAAAAAAAAAGAAAGGAGCGAAGACTATGAAAAAAGAAGAAATAACAATCAAAAATACAAAGGCAGAAATTTTAGACGCGCTTAATGAAGCTTTAGAAAGAGAAAAAGAATTAGCACAAATGAAGTATGATCCAGAAAAAGAAGAAAAGAAACAAAAAGTTGAAAAAGCAATAGAAACATCAAAAGAAAATGTGGAACAAAAGATATTTTCAGATGAATTAAATAGTAAATTTAAAGATTTGGAATTAGCTATTGAAGAAGAAGAGAGAAAACTAAAAGATCTTTATGGAATAGAAAATGAACTTGTTAATCTTGTTGCTGTTGTAAACGCAGGCAAAGATTATATGGCCGAATTAGAAGAAAATAAAAAGAAAAAAACAGATGAATTAAATGAGCAAATAAAAGAGTTAGAAGCAGAATATAAGTTAAAACAAGAGACTTTAGAAAAAGAATATGAAAATAAGGCTAAAAGCTTGAAAACTGAAAGAGATAGAGAAGTTGAAGAATATAATTACAAAATAAAAAGAGAAAGAGAAATTAGCAATAATAAATGGGAAGATGAAAAATCTAAAAGAGAACTTGAACTTACAAAAAAAGAAGATGATGTTGCAACATTGTTAGAAGAAGCAGAAAAAAATGCAGAACATCTTAAAGAGTTGGAAGAAAAGGTAAATGAAATTCCAAGCTTGTTAGAAAAAGAATATGCAAAAGGTAGAAAAGAGGCTACTGCAGAAGTAGAAAAAGAAAATAAATATGCAACAGAGTTATTAAAGAAAGATTTTCAAAATACAATAGACAGACAAAATGACAAGATTGAATCTTTAAAAGAAGAACTTACAAAAGCAAATGCTGAAAAAGCTACATTACAAGAAAAACTAGATCAAGCATATAACCAAATAAAAGAAATGGCAACTAAAACAGTTGAAGCAACAGGTGGAGTAAAAATTCTTGGAAATAATAATAATGAGTAAATACAAGAATTTATAATATAGCTAATTTATCGCAAAAAATACTATACAAATTATGCAATATTTGAGGCGATATGTAAAAAGCTATGGGCTTAGACCTATGATGAAAAGAAAAATAGCTTAATACTTAGATAGATAGGTGTTAAGCTATTTACTTTTTGAAAAAAGCTAATTTAAATGAGTTTATATTAATATGAAATATGTACACATCTATATTTTTCAAAAGCATATTTAACTACAATTTTACTAGAAGTATCAAAAGTATGTATTATAAACACTATTTCTACTTTTTAGCAAATTCATATTATATCACAAAAAATTGTTTTATTACCAATTTGGATTAAAAATAGTTTAAATTTGTTTTTATTTATGTTATACTTAATATAAATAGGATTGAAAGGAAGGATTTTTATGGCATATATGGGCAGAGGAGGATTTTCCTCTTTCGGTAGTGGATTAGGTGGTGGAGTTAGGCAAAATGATAATTACGATAATAATGATAATAGACACAATAATAGAATGTATTATAGAGGTGGATTATTTAGAATGTATTATTACATTCCATTGGATAATACCTATGTTATATTCCAAATGATAGCTACAATTATTATTTTTACTATTGTTGGTATAACATTTTTAATAACATATAAACCTTCTGTAATTGACCCTTTAGAAGATACAAAAAGGATAATTATGAATACATATATAATAATAACTCTACTATTGGCTGTTATTACAATATTAGCAAATTACTTCTCCAAAGATAAAAATATGCTTATAAAAAGGCTAACAATAATATTGTCAATTTCAATAATTACAATTTTAGTTTTTTGGGGAGTAAAAGCAAATTTAGATTCAACTTATACTAAAGACAAGTTTGAACAAATATATACACAGGAATATGGTGAGCAAAAATCCGAAACTCAAAATAAAATTAGTATAGGATTAACAGAAATGCAAATAAAAACAGAAAAAGAATATTATGTTGATGAATATATAAAAGCCTATAATATATTTGGTATAAGAATGTATGTAGTAATTGGAGTAAATATATTGATTATAATTTTATTGATTTATCAAATATCTAAAGTTTCAAAAATTCAAGAAATTAAAGACAGAGTTAGCAAAGATGATGCAATTTTATTTGATGAAGAAGAAAAT
Organism: uncultured Clostridia bacterium; assembly: GCA_946529215.1. Lineage (GTDB taxonomy): Bacteria > Bacillota > Clostridia > TANB77 > CAG-508 > CAG-269. The sequence goes on along the minus strand of CAMMZC010000010.1, from coordinate 59,021 downwards.
GTAAAATTTTAAAAATATGGGGGATTTAACAAATGACTGATAAAGAAAAAGAATTTGTTAAAAATGTGAATATTGATAAGGCATTTAATAAAACAATGAAGTGCATAGTTTTGATTATTATAAGTTTACTCAGTTATGTCTATCCACTTATATTTGGAGATTTTGATTTTGGAATGATTTTTGAGATTCTTACGTTATTATTTATATTTATAGCTAGGAGTTATATGTCAAAGTATGATGAAGAGCGCTCAAAAAGATATACAATTTTTGCAATGATACCAATAGGTTGGTTACTTATTTATGATTTAATAACATTATTATCTTATGTATCTAATGTATTAGATTTTACATTTGTTGGAATAGACTTTGTTTTGCAAGAAGGCTTTACAATATTGGTCTTATTAATATTATTTGCAATAAATAAGGATTTAAGAAAAGCAGATAATCCTGAAAAATACAAGGAAAGTACGGACTGGTTTTATGAAAGACTAGATGAGAAAGATGATGAGAAAGAAAAATATCCACCTTTTTTATAATATTCAAGGTGGTATGTAAATAGCTATAGGTTTTGACTATTTAATAGGTTTAACAGATGAAGTTAAGCCTTATCCAAGAAAAAGTGAAAATTAAATTAATTCGAAAAATACTTGCGAATTGTTACTAGTTAGCCTGTAATATTTTTGTAATGATATTGTAATATGACTATTAAAGCTTTTTATGATGAAATAATCGAAAATGGAATAAAACAAAATAAGAAAACACCATCAAAGTATTTAAAAAATAAAGAAAAAGCAGTATTAAGTAGATTAAAGAAGTATAAACAAAATTATTTAAGCTACTTAAAAGATTTTGATTTACCATTTGATGATAATCTTTCTGAGAGAGATTTAAGAGCAACTAAATTAAAGAAAAAAGTTTCTGGTTGTCATAGATCATATGAAGGATTAAAAGATCATAGCAATATAAGAACAATAATAAGTACATGTATAAAACAAGGAAAAAGCTATTTTGAATTTTTAGGGCATCATTATATATTCATAGGTGACTAGTAACTTTCTAGTGTGTAATCGGAGTGTATTTGTCAAGTGAAAAATGGGCCATTTTAAATTTAATAATGAATTAAAATTCTCTAATTATATTATACATAAAGTAACTCTTGAGCCACAAATTGTTCCATCAGAACTTCCATCACCAAAACTATAATCAGAATTAGATTCACTCCTTTCTTTCGCGGACCAATTATTTTTATAATTCCCTCCCCTTAAAGTTGGTAAAGTTTTTGACGATTATAATAAAGCATTTCTAAACTCCATTCATGCATGTTTCCTCTTAAATCAAATATATTTTTTGATTTTTATAAAATTATTATAGTTAAATGTAACTATTTGTGAATAGTAATTTTATGACTTATTACAATACTTTTAAGTGGTTCGACGAAAACGCATTATGGAGCGGTTGTCGTAGTTATTTACAACTTTTTGCTCCTGTTAACGATTGAGACAAATATCAATCATCTTCATTGTTTTTAATTTAACATAAAATTTATATTTTTGCAACTGCTTTTAAAAATTTTTGCAAATTTTACAATAGCTCTTGAAATAAAAACTATTGTTTGGTATAATATATTCACAAATTACTAAAAAAGCAAAGGAGACAAACAATGGATTTAAAAGACTTTATAACAAAAATTAATAATGTAATGCAAAGGTTAGATTTTGAAAAATATTTCAATTGGTTTATTCAAAAATTTACACTAACAGATAAATCTACTCAACTAAACAATAAAAAGAAAAATGGTCTTCATCCTTTAAGACCAAGAAAAGGAGAAATTTATTTAATAGACTTTGGACAAAATGTTGGAACTGAATTAAGCAATACACATATGGGGATTATAGTTCAAGATTCATTAAAAAATAGTGTTTCAAGCACAGTTGTTGTAATTCCTATATCTAGTTCATTAAAATTATATGATACACACGAAAAAATAACAAAAAATGATATTCAACAAGGAAAATTAAACAAATTGCCATCTAAAGCTAAAGCAGAACAAATAACTTGTATTGATAAAGCAAGGTTAATTCATAAAATTGGAGAGCTAACTCCTGACTTTATAGAAAGACTTGAAAAAAGAATCTTAAAAAATCTTGATATAAATTAAAGAGAGTAGGCTAAACCTACTCCAAATCAACCATACACCTTTGTGTATGCACGTTCCACCTTGCGTGGAAAATATTTGCTAAATATATTATAACAAATATTTATTAATTTGTCAAACTTAACTTTGACAATATTAGTATATTCAAATTTTATGAAATTTATGTATCATAGTTTATATAAAAATTTATAGATAGTTTTTGAATTATGATTAAAAATAAAATAGCTTAATACTTTAATAGACAAGTGTTAAGCTTTTGTTTTTATGGTTCGACCAAATATCTTTTGGAGCGATTTCGAAACAGGTATGTGAAAAAGTGGTATACTCTGTTTCAGCTGTCTTATATTACTCGATTTATTAATTATAATTTATCACAATGTTTATTCTTTTTCAATAATTTTATAAAATATTTTCAAAAAGTCTTGTGAAAAAATAGCATAATTGATAAAATATAGTTGTATAAATTATTTTACAAAAGAAATCGAGGTGAGAAAATGGAAGAAAAGAAAGTAACAAAGATAAGTTTATCAACATTTTTCCTAATATTAGCTATAATTGCAATAGTTGTAATGGGAGTATTCATTTATAAACTTAATAATGATAAAACAATGGAAGTTGAAAAAACTATAAAACTTCAAAGCGAGATAAATAGATTAAATACAACTATAAGAGAATTACAAGAAAAAGTAAATAATACTTATGAGCCAATAAGTGAAAATTTAATTCTTGAATTAGGAAATTATATGATTGAAAACGTTGAAGAATTAAAATATAACTGTGGTATGAAATTAAAATTAAATAATACATTTGAATTTTATAATAAAGAAACTGGATATTCGCATAAAGGAAAATATGAGATAAAAGATAATAAATTAATTTGTAATTCAGATTCACTAATATGGGGAGATGCATCATATGCGCGTGCAGATACAGAAAACATGGTTTTTACATTTAAAATCATAAATAATCATAAATTAGAGCTTTCAACTATTGAAAATAGGGATAGTAACAAAGATAAATTAGATTATAAAGATGGATTAACTATAGGAATGGCATTTAGTATAAAATAGTTTATCTATAATAAAAAAGGTGTTCACGATGACTTAATCAAGTATTATGGGAAGCTTCCAATAAATTTTGACACTATCATAAATGCGGAAAATTATTTCTTTTATAATAATTTTCCGCATTTGCTTTGTAATAAAAACTTATGTTTAATATTTTTTCTTAAATTTTTTTTATTTTCCTTTTCAAGTTGTTTTAAACTTTTTCTTAGGAGTTGGTAAATCTTCAGGCATAGCCCACCAAGTTTTTTTATTGTTTTTCTAATATTACCAATTTTATATGTATGAAAGTAAAAAATAAGCCGACTAAATCGACTTATATATTGTGAAATGATATTCACCTTTGTTTTCTTCAAACTTGCCTGTATCAATAATTACAAGTGGTTCGACGAAAACTAATGGCTGGAGCGATTAAGCAACAGCTTACGAACCATAACGCTCTCTTTCTAAAAATATTATATATGAATTCTTATTAAATTTCAATGGGAGTATGGAAATATTCCCATATTTATTGTATAATTTATACATATGAAGTCTTGAATATATAAATGATTGGAGGAACTTAATAGATAACGAATTAATAAGTAATGATAATGAAATAAATAATATTTTTGATAATATCAAAGATTTAGTTATAAATAGTAGAAATAAAGTGTATCAAACAGTTAATACAGAAATGCTTAATTTATATTGGAATATAGGCAAAGCGATTATGGAGATACAACAAGGTGATGAAAGAGCAAGTTATGGTGATGCTGTGCTTGAGAAGTTATCACAAAGATTAACTGATGAATTTGGCAAAGGATTCTCTAAAAGAAATCTAGAAAGAATGCGAAAATTTTATATATGTTTTCCAATTGCGACAACAGTGTCGTCGCAATTAAGTTGGTCTCATTATTTAGAACTTATTAAAATAGATGAAGAACCAAAAAGAAATTTCTATATAAAAGAGACAATCAATTCTAAATGGAGTGTTAGAGAACTTCAAAGGCAAAGAGATTCATTATTATATGAAAGATTAGCTTTATCTGCTGATAAAGAAAAAATATTAGAACTATCTGAAAAAGGTCAAATAATAAAAACAAGTAAAGATTTAGTTAAAGACCCCTTTGTATTAGAATTTTTAGATATAAAAGAAAATACAGATTATTTAGAATCTGATTTAGAAAAGAATATTATAGAGCATTTAAAAGAGTTTTTATTAGAATTAGGTAAAGGTTTTAGTTATGTCGGAAATCAAGTAAGATTAACACTAGAAGAAGACCATTTTTATCCAGATTTAGTTTTCTATAATAGACTTTTAAGATGCTTTGTGATTATTGATTTAAAAATTGGGAAAGTATCTCATCAAGACATAGGACAAATACAAATGTATGTTAATTATTATGATAGAGAAATTAAACAAGCTGATGAAAATCCAACAGTAGGAATATTACTTTCAACAAATAAAAATGAAACAGTTGTAAAATATACTTTACCAGAAGATAATAAAACAATATTCTCTTCTGAATATAAATTACATATGCCAACAGAACAAGAATTAATTAGTGCTATTGAAGAAGAAAAGAAAAATTTTGAATTAAATGAAGAAAATTGATTATGAAAGAATTAAACCAATTGCTAAATAGTAATTTATTACTTGTTCGTAAAATATTGCGATCATTTGAGTTTATTGACAACATAGTAAAAATATGATATTCTTATTAATAATAAGAGAAAGGAGAAAAGCAAAATGAATTATTTTAAGTTAAATAATGTTGATTATCATGTTGAAAATGCCACTTTTTCTGTCAATTATGTTGGAAATGACTTTAAAATTTTTATTGATATATCAGCTATAGAAAATAATAAGAAAGTTGTATATGAGTTATCTAACATCCGACTTTATCATGAAAATGGATTTCAATCAGGAGTAAAAAGTATTAAGGATTTAGTTGGTAAAAAATATATATGGAATTCAACAACAAATGGTAAAGGCGAAGAAGCGGGTTTCTTGTATGTTCTTGAACATGAGGATGTTACAAGTGGAACCATTGAATTTTTAAATTATCAAGATAACAAAATAACCATTAAGTGGATTGGTATGGCAAATGTTTATTGGGATGATAAATTTGGAGAAAATGTTCCCTTTGAAACGGTGGTTACTTGTGATGTTCCTAAAAGTAAAAAATTTGAAATAGATGCATATAAATCTACTTCAAAAATATTTGATGATTCTTTAAAAATTAAGCTATTAAATTTTGAAGAAATAAAAAGTGCTGCATTTCATATGCAAGAAACTAGAATATGGACAGATTTTAATGTTGATTTGAAATTTGAAATTATTAAAGATAATATTGCTTATCATGGAATTGTAAAATTTAGAAATGGTAAATTGCATTATGAAACAATTTTAGATGAAAAATGTGATATCAATATTAGAAGTAAAGGGTTTGATTGGGATAATCATGAATTTGTTTTCTATTTCGAAATTAATTGAAATAATACAATTAAAGTTTAAAAGTGCACAACTTATTACAATGTTGTGTTAAATATATTTATTATAATATAATTAATTGTATATTTGCTTTTAATTAATTTAAAATGATCGTAAAATTAAGATATTATTAAACAAGGGACTGCAAAAAAGTCTCTTTAATTTATTTATAGATAGTTTCTTGCAATAGTTTCAGTTTTTCAATTTCTTTACTAATTTCTTGTTCATCATAGTTATATCCAAAATAATGAAATCTATTCTTAACCTTATTTAGAAAATCAATATTATCATCTATAATTCTTATAACTTGATTAACATCAATTGTTTTTTCTTTTGGTTTATCTTCTTCTTTAGGTGTAAGTTTACTCATATCATAACCAATAATTAAACTTCTAATATATTCAGATTGATTAGTATGATACATCTCACAAATTTTCTTTAGAATTAACTTTTCATCATCATTTAAAAATACATTAACTTTATTATATCTTCTTCTCATTATTTGAATCGTCCTTTCTATAATTTAAGGGTATGGGAATTCTCATAGTAGAATTTATGCGGGAGTATAAATTCAGTGCTGGCTAGACACGACTTTTACTCCCACATTCTAAAAAATATAAAAAGAGGATTAAATTATTTTGATAATTTTTTCCTCTTTTTTTTAAGATTATTTATACAAAAACATATTCATTTAGGACAATTTCTTCAGCAGTATTTTTGTAATTATTCATTAATTTTGTCCATTCAATTGGATTTAATTCTTTTCTTTTTTCAGACAGTTTTTCATCATTTTTAATATAATCTTCCATTAGTATTTTGTATAAACTTTCACAAGAATCACTGACTAAAAGAAGATGATGAGTAAGTTTATTTGTCATTAAAAGTGTTTCATAAAGTGCTTGCTTATTTTGTGCAATAAAGTGTAATCTTAATAATCCATATTTTCCAATTCTGCCACATTCTTCATCCTTTTCTAAATATAAATTTGGTATTAAATAATCTCCTTGTCTTGTATATTTTATTTCCATATTTTTATCATTCCTTTCTTGATTTTAAACATTTATTAGTTCAGTTTTTGGTATTAGAATTAAAGTATCAACTATATTATTGTCTTCAATATAAGGGCAATTTATAATTCCATCTGTATAGAAATGCTCTTTCATTAAATCAATATAGTTGTTTAATTCTTCTTCGGTATATTGATTATTTTCCATTTTTTCTAATGACATAATTGTATAATCTTTTTCTAATTCTAATAATTTTTCTTTGTTAATTTGTTCTTTATAAGTTATACCAATATTATTATCAGTTAGTAATTCATTTAAATAATCAATATAATCTTTTGTACTTTTTGAGATGAATTCTTCTGTAAATTTGATATTTTTAATCTCAATATTGTAGTTATCATCTCTACTTATTTCTATTGAAGATATTAATCTGTTTATTAATTCTTTTTGTGCTTTTCTATTTAAACTATCAAATAAATAAGCAAAACTTAAATTGTTTTTAAAGATAATATCTCCATTATCTTCTTCATAATCTAACTTTTTTAGAAGTTCTACTGTGTATTCTTTAAAGTCATTATCTGGATCAAGAGTAGTTTTCTTTTTAGTTAGTTTATCAATTTCTTTTTTAATAACATCATTTTTACGATTTATAGTTTCTACATCTAAAGTAGAACTTAAATATAAATCAACTAATCTTTTTTCTTGAATTTTTAGTTTTTCAATGGCTTTTTCTATTTCTTTTACTTCTTTACTTTTAGTAGAACTACAAGTAATTATTTCATTAGAATTATCATACATAAATCTAGTTAATTCATTTAAAATTCTTTTTAATTTATCTTCAATTTTATCTGAATTATAGTGATAACCATAACCTTTACAATTAGTGTTTTTACATCTTAAATGATAATAAATTTTAGTTTCATTCTTATACTTTTTAAATGATTCACTAGCAGCAAGTATCTCATTACATATTGGACATTTTACTAATCCTGCAAATAAATGAATATGCTCTCCATAGTTTGGATGCTTATTCTTTGCTAGATTTGCTCTTGTCGTGTTCCAAGTATTTATATCAATAATTGGCTCACAATAATCTTCAACTCTTAAAACATCCTGTGGTTTTCTTTTATACTTTCCATACTCAAATATACCAATATAAATAGAATTAGTAAGTATCTTATAAACTCTATCTGCTTTCCATTTACCTTGTTTTAAATAAGCATTATTATCTTTCATAATAGTTGCAATATTTCTAGTAGAATGTCCTTTTTTACACAGTTCAAATATCTCTTTAACAACTTGTGCTTCAATTGATTCAATTTCTAAATGACCAGTTTCTTTATTTCTAATATAACCATAAGGTGCACGACTTGGGTGTATTTTCTCTAATGCCATTTCTTCCATAGCACGTTTAGTTCTTGCTCCAATTTCTTTTCTTTCACGTTGACCAAATACTAAATTCATACCAAATATCATCTCACCATTAGCAGTAGAAACATCATAAGGTTCAAGTATTAATTCAATCTTAACATCATGTTCTTCACAATAGTTAAGTAACCAAAATCCATCATAGTTATTTCTAGTTAATCTATCTACTTTAATAGCAATTAACTTATCAATTTTCTTTGATTTAATATCTTTTAATAATCTTTGCATTTCTGGTCTCATTAAATCTTTTCCAGAATGTCCTGCGTCATTATAGACATCTACAATATCATAATTGTTCTTTTCACAATATTCTTTAATCATTCTAAGTTGTGAATCAATAGAATATCCATTATCTCTTTGGTCATCAGTAGATACTCTTACATAAACTCCACATCTCATAATTTTCCTCCTTTCCTTAAATTTTGAGAAATATTAAAATACCTCTCATATGTTTCCTCACTCAAACGCCAAAAGTAAACCCTAAATTTGAAAAAATTTTAATTTTTTTAATATTTCTCATATGTTTCCCTAAAAATAAGCCATTTTACGAAGTCTTATTTTAAATATTTCTCATTTATATTTGCTATTTAATGTCAAAAGTTGTGTTTTGAATTATTTTTTCTACTTCTTTTAAGTTGTATTTTTGCTTATGTTCTTTGATGTAAAAAGGTTTACTACTAATTTCATTTACTTTATATTCTAGTATTGTAATGGTAATGGGATATGTAATTATATATTCAGTTGGTTCAATAAACTGTAAATTAGTATTTAGAAGAACTTTAACTTTTCCTTTTTTAGTTTTATAAGTAAAGTCTTTAATAAGTTCTAGTAGTTTAGGATTAGGTTTAAGTTCTTGGGTAATTTTAAATTTAAGCATAAAAAATGTCCTCCTTCCTAGAAAGAGAACATTATCTTTATATTTGGTAGAACAAGCCTTTCCAAGCCTGACTACGGACAAAATAAAAACTTACGAACTTTAATTAGTCCGTAAGTTGTCTTCAAATGGAGCGATTTCGAAACAGGTATGCGAAAAAATACTATACTCTGTTTCAAGCTCTCTTATATAAGTCGATTTATTATCTATACTTTAACATAATATTTAAAACTTTGCAAGTAGTTTATCGGAATATTTTGCAAACTTTTGTTTTGAAATATATTGACTTTTATTCTGGATTATTATATAATTTGGAAGAAAAAGAAAGTGAAATCATTTAATGAATATAAATAAAAATATTATTAACATCATAAAAAGAAATGATGCTAAATTCAAGAATATACAATTTATGCAAGATGAACAGCTAAAAAAAGAGTTTTTTACATCACTGAAAAATTATGAATTTAAACTAACAGAGCAATCAGCTTATGAAATAGCATTATGGATTGAATCAAATGAAAAGCATTTGTCTGCTTCTCAACAAAACAATTTTACTAAATATAGTTTGGGAGAAATACTTTTAGTGGATTTAGGTTGGAATAATTATGATAGAGAATTTGCTTATATACATCCTGCTATTGTTATAAAAGAAACTGCTACAAAAATATTTATAGTTCCTTGTTCAAGTGGTACTCCTAGGAAAGATAAAAATGGAAATATCTATCCAGAATTCGAAATTGGAACAATTAATGATGGATTTCAAAGAAATACAGTAGTTATGCTATATGAAGCTAAATATATTGATAAAAATAGAATTATTTCGAGGTTAGGGAGAACATCAAATCAATTTTTTGATAGAATTTATAATAAACTATTTGAACAAATCTTTGAACCAATACATTATAAAATGCAAAAACTAGAAAATAATCAATAATAATTGTATTTTTGCATATAATAAGTATAGAAATATAAAAAAGTTTTATATTTTGATTGACTTATCGTATCAAAAATGCTATACTAAATATAGAATATTTGAGGCGGTATGCCGATGCCATAGGTTTAGACCTATGATGAAAAGTAAAATAGCTTAATACTTGATGACAAGTGTTAAGCTATTAATTTTTGAGAAATACTATAATTAATATTCATATTTGAGTTAATTAGTTCGAATCTGCATAAAGTTGGAGCGGTTTCGAAACAGGTATGCGAAAACTAACATACTATGTTTCAAGCTCTCTTATATAACTCGATTTAATATTTTTAATTTAACATAAAATTCATAGTATTGTCAAGACGAAATACCAAATTTATAAAATACCTGTAAAAACTTGATATTACAGATAAAAATAAACTAATTAGAGATTTTGAAAAAGAAAATCATATTTTACTAGATGCCGAAAAGCAAGTAAATAAAGAAGATATAGAAAAAGAATGGAATATGGAGAGATAATAATACTCTCTCCGACCTTTTATTGAATATTTGATTTTAAGACTACTATAACGGGTCTAACCCCACAAAAACGATTCATATTGCATTCATCATAGTTTAATTCTTCATCAAAACCATATATATCCCAAACACTAATTTCTGTATCATAAGCAGAATACAGCCAGTAGATACTTGTATTTATAAAAGATGGAGCTTCTGATGATGAATATTCAGTACTATTACAACCAAGAGCTTCAGCTTCGTCAAGTTTCATTAGTCTTCCTTCTTGCACATCTATTCCTAAAGATGAAACGTATAAATCAACTAATTGCTTTATTGAGCTATTTTCATAAATATTTGTTTCATCATCAAATGCTACTCTATCTGCATTCTCATCCTGTTTATTTGTTGATGTATTTATATTTAATGCTGATAATAATTTTACTGTAGACTTATTTTCATCACTGTTTTCTATTACGTAAAAAGTCTCACCAGCAATTGTAACTGTTTGACCTATGGTGTAAGCAGGGAATTTTGTAGAAGGTGGCATTACAATTCCAGCTGGAATTGTAACATTTTGACCTCCTGCTTTCAAAATCCAATTATTGTTATCTGAATCATCTACCTCATAGTCATCACCAAATTCTTTTTCCAATTCATTTTCTAAACTTTCTTTTGTATAGCTACCTTGTCCTCCTGCAAGTGCAGAATGATATGCAAGTTGTATTCTTTCTTTTATTTGTGCCTCAACATTTTTGGTTTTAGCATCTGTAGCTCTCTGTAAAATTCCGTTATCTCCAGATAACATAGAAATACTGATTCCGAGCTAATATTAGAAGGACAATGATGTATAGGAAATTACTGATGGTTAGCCAAACAAAAAGTTTCCGTTTTACCTGTTGCTATCCCTGGCTAACCATCTGTAATTATAATAGTTCCTCACAAACAATCTCATGTTTTTACTGTCTATATCTTCAATTCTTATATTTGCTGCTTCTGATATTCTTAATCCTGATCCATATATCATCATAAATATTGTCTTGTATTTGTAATCTTCACAGGCATCAAAAAAGACTTTAAGTTCTTCATCACTTAAAATCTTCGGTAATCTTCTTTTCCTCTTGTATCTTGGGATTTGCTTATGGTTTATTGGTATATCTAAAACTACATCATATATGAATCTTATTACTGCATTGTAATAATTTACACTTTCGTCACTCATTTCCTTGTTTTCCTTCAAGTATTTCATTAAAAACTCTCGCAGTTCTTTGGTTGTTACCTCTTCCATTGGTTTATTAAAATATTTAATTATGTCTCTTGCTTTTCTGTAGTAACTGTCTTTAGTGTGATGTGAGAAGTGTCTCATATTCATATCTTCTTTTAGCTTCTCCAGTAATTCTTGATTTGACATCAAAAAACCCCCTTTAATATATTTTTGTGAATTACTTTACATAATATATTTTAAAGGAGATTTACATTATTTGCAAGTGCTTTCTTATATTTTTGCAGAAAATTTCCATCTTTTGGCCACGCGGAACGCGTTTAGTACTATACTCTGTTTTTTTACAAATTACAATAAATATTCAAATTTGTGATTTTATTCTGCCTACATATATAAAAATAGAAGCAACCTAAAATGGGAAACCCCTATAAAGTTCGAATAACCTCTCGATGATGCCAAAGCGGAAGGCGTATGCGAATGTTGCTAGGCAAAAAATCTATATTTAGCCGTAGTTTTTTAGTACATCTAATTAAGATACAAAGCTGGTCTAAAGCCTATGTAAACATACGCACGAGTTGCACTATCGGTACAACGAACGCTAGCTGGATTCAACAAACCATTACTACTGTTCCTTCCACCGCGACTTAAGGAGTCTAAGGTCCATTCCAGCACATTTCCAGCTAAATCGGATATGTTATTTGCGACATTTCTTGTTGGTGCTGCTCCTGTTGTTAATAGCATACTCGAATTTGGCTTCAATGAATTAGCTATTACCGAATAATTCTTAGCATCTGCAGCTCCTTTTGCTGTTGATATTACGTTAAAACTTTGATCACTATAATTTCCCCAATCTGAACTATCATATGTGGCTTTGCTTATATCTATCCCGTTTTCTGTATTAATTATCCAGCCAATTATTCTATCCCAAGCAGCTCCTGTTGGAAGTGTGCATATAAAAGAAGAATATGTTTCGCTTGGATATATACTTTCTGCAAGTCCTTTTGCCTGATTTTGCGTAATATTAGTATATGGTGTTTGGTCTGCTTTTAAAACAGGGATTCCATTTTCTGCTATTATTGTTTCAATTGATGCACTTGTATTTTTTGTTGTTCTATTGGTTACAGATGTTCCTGCTTCATATCTTCCTATATAAAACCCCCCATTTGTATTTACACTTGTTTTAAAATCTATTGTATCTGCATATTCTGATTTTGCTTTTCCTTTTGCACTACTATAATCATTAAATGTATCTTGTGCATACAAACTTCTGACTAATAAAGTCTTTTCCTCTTTTCCACTTGCCGTTGTTACTTCTGCTTTATACTCTCCATTATATGTTGGTTCTATATTTTCGTTTTTATATTTTTTTCCTATTGTTGCTGGTAAGTCTAAATTTATTTCTGTTCCTGCTGGATCTATTAGTTTTATTTCAGTTATATCTTCTTCTTTTACTATATCTAAACTTATTTTTTGATTTTTTTCTACTGGAACCCATACAAATTCATTTCCATTATTTTTGTCTATAATTACATAGCCTGTATTTACTGTACCTTCTTTATATTCAAATACATTAACATCTGGATTTGGTGGAGTTGTTTCATTTACCACAGTTCCTGCTATTGTTAATTCAAATTTAGATGTACCTTCATCTGTTTCGCCAGTTATTGTTCCTGCATATTCTATTATTCCATTATTATTTATAGTATATTTTCTTTTAGAGTCAGCAAAAGTTACTGTAATCTGTTTGATTCCATCAGCAGTTGCTCCTTGGTTTGTTAACTCAGTATTTAAATCTCCAGCTGTTACAGGTGTTGAATCTCCATTACTTACTTTTTTTGTTAATGCTGAATTATATGCTAAAGCAACAATTTCTTTTTCTTGTCCAATTCCTGTTAAAGTTTTAGCATCTGTTGCTTTCTGTAATATTCCATTATCTCCAGATAGCATTGAAATAGAAATTCCAGCCAAAATCAATAGCACAATTATAGTAATAACAAGTGCTATCAAAGTGATACCATTATGGTTTTTTAAATTTTTCATAATACAAATTCCTTTCTTTAGTCCATTTTAATATTCCATATTGATTTTTAGAATATACTTCTTTTGTAACATTTATAGCTATTAAATACTCATTTTTTCATAGGAATATTTAAATAAAACTCTTAATAATTTTCTTCGATTTCTATTATTACACAAATTCAAAAAAATTGCAATAGTTATTTTGAGATTTATTTAGTTATATCTTAATAAGTTTTAGTGGTGTTAAGTTATTTTGCATTTAACTTTATAATTTATATATAAATAATTTTTATATTATTAATTAATATAAAGAGGAGGTTGTTGTTATGACTTCTATGGAATTGGTTGGTCTTAATACCAAATGGTATAGATATAAAAATAATTTAACACAAGAAGATTATGCTAATAAAACAAAATTCAAAATGGCTTATATTAGTGTTATAGAAACAGGAAATGCAAATTTAACTTGTAAAAATATTGATTTTATAGCCAAATCTTTTAATATAAAACCCGAATTATTATTTCATGAAGATACTGCAAAACTAGCTAAAAAATTACCAATTAGAGTTGATATGTATAGAAAAAATCAATCAAAATAATGATTGATTTTTTCTAATATCATAAGATTTAATTTATACTATTGAATAAATACAATGCTACATGATTTTGTTCTTGATTGTTCATCTCCATTATTTTAGCCATAACAAAAAGGAGTGTAGGATATTTTCTCATATTTACATAGCTTGTTAAATATTCATTATCAATTTCTTTTAATCTTTTATCAAATATGCTATGTATGTGAGTTTTATTATATTTTAAGTTAGTATAAGCACTTGAACTCATACATACACCAAGTCTTAATTTATTTTTTACATCCATATTATTAATTATATCTATTACATATTTTACTTTATCATCTATAATTTTATTCATAATACAAATTCTCCTTTAATTCAAATTAAAATCATTTTTCTTTTTTAGTTTGTTATTCTTATTTTCATCTGGTATAGTTACTTTTCTAAAAATGTTATTTGCAATTTCATTATCATTGTCATCAAATATACCATTTCTATATAAATCATCACTAACAATTTTATAATTTTGATCATTATCATAAGTTATCTTTTTATGAAAGTGGCTCATTATATTATGCCAAAATCCTTTAAATTTCTGTAATTGTGCTTTTAAGCTCTCCTTTTCTTCTCGTAATTTAGTATTTATTTTTTCTTTTGCAGATAAATCATTTTTTAATCCTTTAATTTCTTCATCTTTAAGTTCTATTTGATTTTTAAGAGAATGATTTTCTTTTTCTACTTCATAAGCAAAATATTCAAAATCTTTAATAGCTAAATTTAGGTCATTTACACTTCTAATTGTTTTATTGGTATCTTTTACGTCTTTGGTAAAATTTTTTATTTTCTGGACATCCTCGCTTGAAATAACCATATTATTTTTATTCATTAGAGTGGGTTTAAGACTATCCAATATTCTATTTATATCTTTACTTGAATTATCTAGTTTTTCAGTTTGTTCATTTGCTTTAGCTAGTTTTTGTTCTTTTCGTTTTAGTTGTTTCTTATAATCTTTATAGCCGTCCATATCTTTAACATTTATATCTTGATTTCTGCCTTTTTGCTTTGTTTTAAGCCTACTATCAACATCATAGAACTTATTATATGACTTTATACAAGCATTTCTCATTTTGTCTTGTATTTCAGATAATAAAGCTTTAGTAAATAGTTGTGATTTACCAACTTGTTTTTTCATACCTCTTTTGCAATTCTCTATTACAGGAACACCTATAACATGCATATGTGGAGATGTTTCATCAAAATGAATGGTAGCATTGGCTACTTTAAAGCTAGGAAGTATTTTATTTAAGTCTTGCATTTGCTCATTATATACATCTATCATCTTAAATCTATATTCCTCATCTTTATCTTGCCAAAAATCCATATCTCCAAGCTCAATAATGATCTCGCAAGCTATATCGTTTTGAGAATTGCATACTTTTTGAAAGTAATCTATAACTTGTCTATCATTTCTTGTTTTAGCATTGTATTCTATTCTAGCTTGTTCAAATTCATCTAAATAGACTTGTTTAATATCTTCTACAATATCATTAGTTCCATAAATAGTAGTAATTAAATCTCTTTGATTATCATAATCTCGTAAATTGTGCTTATTTACTCTTGATAAATCATTTGCATTTTGAATAGCATTATTTGATAGGGAAGTAGAACCAGAAATATTTCCTTTTGAAACTTTCTTCGCTACTTTACTTTTGTTTTTATCACTGCCCAAGTGAAATGAATATGCTAATTCTTGCTCCATCTTTTTCCTCCTTTAGAATTTTCTTCGTAGGCACAGAACTTTGACCTTGTCATAAGTCCTAACCCAGTAGGAGTTAATTAAGTACACTTTATAAAAATAAAGATTAATAGACAGCTAAAACGATATAAAAATATAGTTCTAAAAAGTAGTAGAATAGATTTTAAGGAGTTTTAAATTATGAGTTATGAAATTACATATCGAAAGGTTGGGGACTTTTATATCCCAAATTTAGCTTTTCCAAAAAGCAAATATTTAAATTATAAACTAGGCAAGTATGGGAGAATGAGAGCCAGATATTTAAAAGAACATAAAAAGGCAGAATATACTATTTTACTTATTGATGGTAAATTAGATGAACATTTATATAATACTGATATAGAATGTAAAAAGAGATTTGAACTTTTGATGAAACAATTTGCAGAAAGAGAGCATATTACAGAAGAATTAAAGGCTACGAATCAAATGGAATGGATACAGAAAATGAATTGCATTAAAAATTCTGTAGAAGAAATTATAATTTAGAGAATTAATATTTGTATAGAAGGAGTAAAAAGAAATGGAAGATTTAAAATTATATGATATGGACTCAACTGAATTAAATGAGTTAATTGATTGTAAAAGGATTGAATTAAAACACAAGAATTTAGAATATACGAAGCTTACAGAGAAAATTTCAGAAATTATGGATAATTATCCTAATGTTTTAGCGCTTATTGAAGATAATGAAGTAAATAGCTTAAATGAAGAAGAATGCAAAATGTTACAAAAGTTAATTAAAATAAATATGAAAATGACAAATTATGAAGATAGAGAAATCTTTTTTCTTGGTGCTAGAGAAAACTATTTTTATTTTAGGAATATGAATTTGATTAAAGAATAATTATTGTTAAATATCAAAATATAGCGAAAATCAATTTTTGATTTTCGCTGTAAACATATTATTTATTCTAATACAAATGGTTTCGCAGATGAACCATCTCCTCCATCATCTTTTATTTTTACACTTTTAGACAAATGGAATATTGGTCGTAAACCGTCATTATAACTCCAAACCTCAATATATTCTGTATCATATATATCTCCATAATACACCATCCAACTTCTGGTATATTTTCTCTTACGCTCAATACCATATCTTTTGAATACAGCAACGAAATTCTTACAGAATTTCTCGTGACACACGCAATTTAGTGCATATTTTTATTCTAATACAAATGGCTTTTCTGATGTTCCATCTCCACCATTATTTTTCACCTTAGCAGTATGCGAAACATGTAGTACAGGACGAAAACCAATCGAACGTGAAGCTAAATCAACATTGTTAGGCATAATTTTTATAATATTAGCATTTTCCAGAGTACTTGCCTCACCACTTCCCCAATTTACATACTGAACAAAA
The DNA here is from genome assembly GCA_946529215.1 of uncultured Clostridia bacterium. Lineage (GTDB taxonomy): Bacteria > Bacillota > Clostridia > TANB77 > CAG-508 > CAG-269. Next base: position 41,614 of record CAMMZC010000010.1, on the reverse strand, counting down.
GATATATTAAAGTAAGTACCTTCATTAGTCACTAATCCGTTATTTTCCATTGGTTCTTGAATATTCATATATCGTGAAGCCATCCAATAATAACTTTTGATGTTTAATATTCCCAGTTGTTCCATCTTATTATTATCATTTATATAATTTGGACTATCCACCACTAATGTTTTATTTAAATTCATTGATGTTTCTTCTATTTCTTCAGCTTGTTCAAACTGATTATCATATGATGAAAAATATATATTTTTACTTCCATGTATATATTTCTGTGTATTTCTCATATTCTTATTGGATATTCCATTTGTTTTACCTGGCATACTTCCTACACATCTTGCATCATCTATTATACTATCACTCGGAAATAAATTTTCTGCAAATTTATTTAATGTTTGAATTGCATTATTATATGACCATTTTGCTCTACTTAATTCTCCTTTTGTTCCTTGAGCTCCTTCTGTTTCATCGTTTGCTCCTAATGTTACTGTTCCTATTGTTTCCATTGCTATTATTTCTATTCCATCATCATTATTATATAATACTACAAATGGTTTATTATTATATGTTACATACTTTCCTTCAACTAATGCAGTTTTTACATCAGTGGTATATTCTGTTGGTATACTAGGAGCTGTGTTTGTTAATGTTCCATTATAAATTTCTGAAACTGGTATTTGATACTTTCCGTTGTTAGATGTTAGTGTTCTATCTAGAATAGATTCTTCATCTGATAATCTTCCTTGAGTGTTATAATTAGGAGATGTTAATATTTCTTCTAATTCTGATGCAGTTAAATTTTCTCCTTTTTTTTCTGATATTTTTGCTAAAATATCCATCTGCGCATTTTCTATTATCTCTGCTCTTTCTGTTTTTTCTTTTGATTGTGTTGCTCTTTGCAAAATTCCGTTATCTCCAGATAACATAGAAATACTTATTCCGAGCTAAAATTAGAAGGATAATTATCGTGATCACTAAGGCTATCAAAGTTATACCATTACTGGCTTTTAGAGATTTTTTTATATAATTTTTCATTTTCTATTCACCTCCAATCCTTTATAAAATTTATTAATATATTAAAACATTAATAACACACAAAAAAGACTATAATTACGCATACATTTTTGAGTTTCTCAAAAATGCACAAGAAAAAATAGTCTTGTACTTATATAAATTTTTTATTAAATTAAAGTTCACAATATATACAACTACAAGGGCTTGCTCGATTTTATTCATTTGTTTTGCCGTCCTTTGTTCTTTAATTTTTACATTTATATTATATCAGTTATCTATTTTTCTTGCAACAATAATTTTTAATTTTTCTAAAATTATTATAGTCAAAATATAACTATTTGTCAATAGTCATTTCATAACTTTTTTATAATATTTTTAGAGGTGGAAATATATGTTAAGAATTAAAGATATGAGAGAAGATAAAGACTTGTTACAAAAAGATGTTGCAGAATTTTTAAACATTTCACAAACTAATTATAGTAAATATGAATTAGGTAAAATAAATATTCCTATAAATACATTAAAGAAAATGGCTATATTTTTTGATACCTCAATAGACTATTTATTAGGCTTAACTGATGAAATAAAACCATATCCAAGAAAAGGTAAAAAATTATAAAATTCTTTAAAAATTATGTAAATTATTATTGACAAAGCCAATATTTAATGATATATTATAAATACCATTTGATATGGTAACTGAAAAATTAAATAATGACGCATATAATGAGCTACTCGGCAGAAAGCATTAAGTTGTTTTCGCAGTTCTGGGTTTAACTCGCTCCGACAAGCCAAAAGTGAGGAATATATATAATAATAGTAAAAATATCCATAGAAATTAAATCGGCAGGAGATGTGCAAGTAAAATTAGTACAAAGCTATATTTGGTATAGCATTTGTTTTGTTGCTAATTTTATTTGTCATTCCTAGTCGATTTTTTGTTGTGTTTATGGCATAACAAAAAATCGCTGAAAAAATTTATATAGCAGGTAGCTAGATAAAATTTTTCAGTAACAAAATAATATTTGATTGATAGCGAAAATGTTATTTTGATTTTGGCGAAGCCAAACATAAATTATTGAATGAAAATGAAATAATTTATGAGCCCTCCGCTAGGAGCCCACACATCTTTGCAAACGAAGTTTGAAAGTGTCATAGTGGGTTATGCACTTTCAAAGAAAGTTGCATAACCGCAGTTCCTATGTGGTCTCCTCTTGCTACCTGCAAGAAAGGATTTTCTATGGATGATTTTAAAACAAATTATTCAGTAGCTAGAGTAGTTACTCATACACGAGATAATATTAGTAAATTTGAGAAACACAATGCAAGAAAAAATGAAACTTATTCTAATATGAATGTGGATCTATCACACACACACAATAATGTATATTATAAAAATTCTGAAACTACCTTAAATGAGAAAGTAAAAGAACTGGTTGCAAATGGTCAAATATCACTTCGCGGATTAAAAGATAATGCGAAAATATTTGATGAACTTGTTTTTGATATTAATTCTGAATACTTTGAACAAAATGGTGGATATGAATTTGCAAAGGAATTTTATGAGAAAGCATTTCATTTTGCAGAGCAAGAAATGGGTGCAGAAAATATCTTACAAGCAGTTATGCACGCAGATGAATTAAATGTTGCACTTACAGAAAAATATGGAAAACCAATATACCATTATCATTTACACGTTATAGCCCTCCCCATTGTCAAAAAAGATGTTAAATATTCTAAAAGATGTAAAGATAAAGAACTTGTTGGGAAAGTTAAAGAAGTTATAAATCAAGTAAGTCATAGTAAAAAATGGAAATCTGAAAAAGCAACAGATAATTTTGGTAATCCTCTATACGATAAAAAAGGAAAACCTATACTAATAAAATCATATAGCTTATTACAAGATAGATTTTTTCAATATATGTCAGATAGTGGATATAGAGGCTTTATAAGAGGTGTAAAAGGTAGCACTAACGAACATTTAGATAATTTAAACTATAAGATTAAAAAAGAAAATGAAAGATTAGAGAATTTAAAAGAAAAGGCTAATAGTAAAGAAACAGAAATTGAAAATAAACAGCAAGAATTAGAAAATAAGCAGAAAGAACTGAATAATAAGCAATTTGAAATAGATACTAAACAAGATGAAATTGCTAAAATAGAAACAAAACTTGATGAATATGCAAATTACACCACTACTATTGATGAATTAGACAATTTAGGTAAGCAAAAACGATTTTCTAAAAAAGTGGAAATTGAGAAAGATAAGTTTGATACACTTATAAATCTTGCTAAAAAAGGAATATCAGCAGACAGAATTATAAAAAATTTAGAAACAAGAGTAAATAATTTGCTAGAATCTGTTTATAGTTGGAAACAGAAATTTGAAGACTTACAAGAAAAAACAAAAGATTTTATTGAAGCAGTTAGAATAGCACCACAAAAAGTAACAGACTTTTTGAAAGATATAATATTTAGAGAACAAGAACGAATTAGAAAACTAGAACAAGAAAGATTAGAAAAATTATATAATTTACGAAAGCCAAAGCAATCTCCTGAGTTAGAGAAATCTAAGAAAAGGAGGTCGCGTGATGCAAGATAATGAAAAAATTTATAAAATTGAACTTTCAAAAGAAGAATATGAGTTTTTAGAAAATATAAGAAATGAATTATATAATAAATTTTCAAAAATGAGTGAAAAAGAACTTATAGAATATTTTAAAAACTTATGCCCAGAAGAAAGTTTGAACTTTGAAAAAGAAATAAAAGGTACTGTTTATAAAGTAAATACCTATTTTAATGAAGATTCAAAATACACTATATTACAAGCACTTTTTAAAATTTTTAAAAAATAACATTTTTGTATTGGATTTTAGTTTGAAATATGGTATATTATAAACACTACTACAGAAGTAGCAACTATATTTTATATCGTATTTCAAGCTGTAAAAGAGAAAGGAGTAGATAATGAAACAGCTAGAAAGCGATAAAATAACAGCACTCTATTGCAGGTTGTCAAGAGATGATGAACTTGCAGGAGAAAGCAATAGTATAAAAAATCAAAAATCAATTTTAAGTAAATATGCACAAGATAACAATTTTCAAAACATTAAGTTCTTTGTAGATGATGGCTATTCTGGAACAACTTTTACAAGACCTGCATTTATGGAAATGATGGAACTTGCTGAAAATAGAAAAATTGGAACAATTATTGTAAAAGATCACTCAAGACTTGGAAGAAATAGACTTATTGTTGGACAACTTCTTGAAGAAGATTTTGTAAAGCTTAATATTAGATATATTGCAATAATGGATAATATTGATAGTAGCAAAGGATTAAATGATTTCTTGCCTATTCAAGATTGGTTCAATGAAATGCACGCTAAAAATACAAGTCAAAAGGTTCGTGCTGTTCTTAAAAATAAAGGAGAGGCAGGAATACCACTTGCACATAATGTTCCTTATGGCTATAAAAAAGATGAAAATGATAATACAAAATGGGTTGTAGATGAGCCTGCAGCAGAAGTTGTAAAGGAAATATAATAGTCTTTTTGTTCAAGGAAATGGAACTACACAAATAGCAAATATTTTAAGTAAAAGAAAAATACTTACACCAGCAGAATATTTTGCAAGTATTGGACTTAAAACATCTACAAGACTTCCATCAATAGAAAATAGGTGGAATGGAAGAACTGTAGCAACTATTTTAGACCGTCAAGAATATATTGGAGATACTGTAAATTTTAGATATACCGTTCGTTCTTATAAAGATAAAACAAAGGTTAATCTTCCAAAAGAAGAATGGAAAATATTTAAAAATACACACGAGCCAATAGTTGATGAATATACTTGGAATATTGCACAGCAATTAAGAAATAACAGAAAAAAGCCTACTAGGTCAGGCAAAAAAAGTATATTTTCTGGATTATTATTCTGTTATGATTGTGGTAAAAAAATGTACTTTCGCTCACCTGTAACAGATTTGAAATCCAAAGAGCATTACAGATGTTCAAGTTATAAATATTATACCGATTCGTGTACTTCTCATTATATTACAGATGAAGTATTGCAAGATATTGTTTTAGAAAATGTGCAGAAAGTAATTTCTTATATGAAAGATTATGAAGATTTATTTGTGCAAGAGCAATTAACAAAATCAACACAAGATGAATTGAAGAAAATTGCTAAAAACAAAAAAGAACTTGAAAAAGCTAAAAATAGAATAATTGAAATTGATAATTTATTTAGGCATATTTACGAAGACAATGTATCTGGAAAGATTACAGATGATAGATTTAAAAACTTATCTTTTAATTATGATAATGAACAAAAAGAATTAAAAATAAAAATTAAGCAATTAGCCAAAGATATAGATAACACAGAAAAGAAAGAAACAGATTTAACACAATTTATATCTAATGTTAAGAAATATACTGAAATAACAAAACTTACACCAGAGATTTTAAATGAATTAATTGAAAAGATACTAATTCATCAATCAAAAAAAGTTAATGGTAAGAAAGTTCAAGAAATAGATATTTATTACAGAGGTGTTGGTATAATTTCTTTTCCAATTAAGTTTGATGATGTAAAATTAGTTATTGGAAAAATATTAGATAGAAAAGAAATAGCTTAAATGATAATAATATAAGCAGATTTAATAGGAGAACTATTTAGTGTACTTAACTGAATAGCTCTCCCCTATGAGTTATGACGTGCCATCATAACTCGGGGGCTCTGCGAGGCAATAAATTTTCTCCCACAGGGATAAAATTTATCCAAATTGCCTCATACAAAATTTATATTGCTAATGCAAATATAAATTTGTATTCGCCAATTTGCTTGTTGCAACATAGGTTACAATTAGAGTAATAGTTGCAACAATTATTTATACTGTTTCTTTGAAGTAGTATGAGTAACAAGTCCAAGTCGTAATTTTCCTTCTGGCTTTGCTAAAAAGTTTTTATATTGTTTTATTGCAACCATTCTAATTACTTTTTGATTCTTCTTTAACTTAAACTCTATATGTCTATCTCTAATCATTGCAACTTTAGATTTATTATCATAATTTTCATCTATCTTATCATCGTGAAAATAATATTCTCCCAAATCCATATAGTTTATATCTAATTCTTTTTTCAATGTACTTAAATAATCTTGTAATTGTTCATTGTTCATATTTACACTAATTCTAGTATCTTCTAGTTTTCCACCTCTTTCTAGCATAGTTGGGAAATCCACAACACCCTTATCATATAACTTGTCTATTTGTTCTACAAAACTACTTCTAAAATTCACTTTTTCAATGTCAAAGTTACCTTCTTTATCTTTCTTTAACGTAGCTGTTTCAATAAATTTAGATATAAAAGATTGTTTTTCTTCTTTACTTTTCATAGTCCATAGTTTTAGTAAAACATCTTTATACATCTGATGTTCAGTCAATTTTTCTCTTTCTATATCTCTTTCAGCAAGTAAGTGTTGAGGGTTATAATTTTCTTTGTCAAATTCTAAAGAGTCTATTCTCTTGTTTTCTAAATCTGCTAATTTCTTTTCTATCAGTTTATAATCTTCTGCAAAATCTTCTTCTTTTACAACTCCAGAAAGATAGACCTTTTTAATTCTTTCCTTTTGTTGTTCTAGTTTTTTGATTTCTTTTTCAATTTCTTTAGTTTCATCATTCTTCTTTTCAGCAAGTATAGGGTAGAAGTATTTTTTTACATGAAAATCGTATTCAACTAAATCTAATATATAATCAATTAAGCAGTCTTCAATTTCGTCTTCGTTATAATATAAATTGCAGTTATCGCAAAAGTAGTACATATATTTAGCTTTTTTACCACCTGTACCTTTACAAGTCATAATTCTTCCGACAAGTAGGACATACAAGTTTTTGGAAGAAGATATAAACTCTATTTCTACAATAAGACCTTTGATTTTTTTCTTTTTGTTTTTGAACTTCTTCCCACATAGCTCTTGTTATAATAGGAGGGACAACATCTACAAATAATTCAGTTTCTTTATCTGTATCATATTTATATCTTTCATAATCTCCCATATATATTTTATTATTTATAATTCTATCAATAGTAGAGTCACACCATTTTTTATTGTTAGGAGATAGGACTCTTTCTTCATTTAGAATATTAGATATTGCTTGATAACTTTTACCTTCTAAATACAATTCAAATATTCTTAAAACAATATCTTTTGTTGCAACATCTACTTTTAATGTTTTATCAGTATCTCTATAATAACCTAATGGAACTTTGCCAGGAATATGACCTGCTTTTATTGCACCATTTAAGCCGAATTTTGTTCTTTCTGATACTATTTCAATTTCTAATTGAGAAAGTACAGTTAACATTCTAACAAAGAAACGACCATTTGCAGTAGAAGTATTAACATCATCTCTATCACAAATCAAATAGCAATGATATTGTTCAAGAGTACTTATTAAAACTTCTAAATCTCTTACAGAACGAGTTACTCTATCGAGTTTATAAGCAACAATATAATTTAATTTACCTGCTTTCATATCTTCTAGCATTTGTTGAAATGCTGGTCTATCTTTCATATTTTTAGCTGATATTCCTGCATCTTTATAAATTTTATATATTTCAAAATCCTTATATTTGCATAGTTGCCTTAATTTTTCTTCTTGTTCTCCTAAACTAAATCCCTCACGTGCTTGATCTTCGGTACTTACTCTAATATAAATACCTGCAATTTTTTTTTCAACGCTTTCCATTAAAAACCTCCTAAAAACAAACAAAGTGCTAGCCTGATAACTAACACTTTAAACTAACTTTATTATTTACTTGTTATATTACTTGCTAAAAATAAAGAAAACTTCTAGTATTAGTTACCATTGATAAAATCTCTTAATTTAGAGAGTGGGTATTTATTTGCTAAATTACCTATGTAAAAGTATTCGTGTTCATTAAAGAATAAATATATCTTATCTTTAATAACTGCAGTATGTGGTTCTACATAAGCAAGATTAGTTTTTTCTACCATTCTCAAATTACCATTCTTTATCTTTGGTTCACAATTACTAAAAGTGCAAGCCCATTCAATCTTAGAATGTAATTCTTTACTTATTGCTATTTCTCTTTTAACTGTATATATCATATCACAAAAACCTCCTTTTTTCAATATTTTGAGGCTATTTCTTACTTTATTTACCAATTAAGATAATTTAAAGCAAAAAATAAGCCGACTAAATCGACTTATATATTGTGAATGATATTCACTTTTTGTTTTCTTCAAACTCACTTGTACAAATAATTACAAGTGGTTCGACGAAAACGCATTATGGAGCGGGTACCGGGAATCGAACCCGGGCTAAAAGGTCGGAAGCATTTCATTCTACCACTAAATTATACCCGCACATTTCGTAAATATTTAAGTATATAAAGATCTATATGTACTAAGCCATCAATCAATATATTAATGCAAAATCCATATATTCACTAATATTATTATACTAAAACTATAAAAAAACTTCAACAAAATTTTATAAAAATATTGAAATTTAAGACAAAGTGTTATAGTATAATAGTGTGCAAAAAAAGAACTGGTCATAAATTAAAAATTCGATATAATTCAATTAAATCAAATTATAAAGAACATATTCATAATGTTTGAACCAAAAAGAACCAGTCTCAATTAACATGGAAAGGAACAGAACAGATGGCAAATAATATAGAAAGAAGAAAAAATACAAGAAAAAATAATGAACGACGAGGCAATGATAGAAGAGAGTTTGACAGAGGAACAGGAGACAGACGAAAGCTAGAGCGTAGAAAGTTCGACAGAAGAGAAAATAAGATAGGCAATATAGAAGGAAAAAGGTTTAGTCCGAATAATTTTAAAGCAGAAAATACAACCAAAAAACATATAGAAAATGAAAAAGAAAATTTTGAAGATATTTTTTCAGATCAAATAGAAGGCAGAAATGCAGTAATAGAACTTATAGAAAGTGGAAAAGATATTAACAAGTTATATATAACAAAAGGTGAAAAGAATGGTTCTATAAACAAAATAATTGCTATGGCAAAAGAAAGAAAAATTGTAATTGTTGAAAAGGACAAACAACAGATGGACAAGATGGCTCAGACGAACAATTACCAAGGTGTTATTGCTATTGTGCCACCTTATGAATATTGTGAAATTGAAGATATTTTGGATTTTGCAAAACAAAAAAATGAAAGCCCTTTTGTCTTAATATTAGATGGAATTGAAGATACACATAATCTTGGTGCTATAATTAGAACGGCAGAAACTGCAGGAGTTCATGGAATTATTATTCCAAAAAGAAGATCGGCTTCTGTAAATAGTACAGTAAGCAAAGTAGCGTGTGGGGCAGTAGAATATACGAAAATCGCAAGAGTGAATAATATTAATGACTCTATAAAAAAATTAAAAGATGCAGGTTTATGGATATGTGGAACAGCTGTAGATGCTGAAGAATATTACTTTAATCATAATTTAAATGGCCCGCTTGGTATTGTAATAGGAAATGAAGGAAAGGGTATGAGTGATTTAGTTAAAAAGAATTGTGACTTTTTAGTAAAGATCCCAGTTAGAGGACATGTTCAATCTTTAAATGCTTCTGTTTCTACAGGAATAATTATTTACGAAGCAGTAAAACAAAGAATATTTTAATTATAGTTATTTTTTATATAATTTAAAAGATATAAAGAAAATGGCTTAATGATTTTCTTTAAAATATATAAATTTCAATAAATATGAAAGGGGCTGATATTTAATATGAATAAAAAATCAATAGTGTTAGTAGGAGTATTATTTGGAATAATAATTATAGGATTAATTGTATATCTAATTCTTAGCTTAACGACAGATATTTTTAAACCAGTGAGTGAAACGTTTGATAAATATCTTAAACAAGAATTAGAAGAATTCAACAAAGTGACAGATTTTTCTAAAGAACAGGAATATGTTAAAGTTTTAACTGACAATAACTTTAGAGATAATATGAGGATAAATTTAAAATACACTAATAATAAAGGTAATATCGAAAACTTTAATATTACATCAAATGGAATTATAAATAATTCGGAAAAAAATTCAAATAGAAAAATAGATATTAAATATGGAAACAATTTTGATATAATGAATCTAGAATATCTTAAAGAAAATAATACATATGGAATACTATTTTCAAATGTAGTTAAACAATTTGTAAGTGCTAATATTGATAGCTTAGAAAATCTTTTCGAGATAATTGGTATAGACGCAAATGAAGTGGAGAAATATGATATATCAGAAATATATGATATTTTTATTAACAATAAAGAAAATTTAGAAAATGTTTGTGAAACTTTTATAAAAAATATAAATGATAATAAATTTCAAAAACAAAAATCTAAACAAGTTGTTTTAAATAATGGAGAAGAAAAAGTTGTGAATGCTTATTCTCTAAGTTTATCAAAAGATGAAACAAAGGAATTATATTTCGAAATTTTAAAAGAGTTAGATAAACAAGATGAAATAACAGTAATTAATGAAACAAAGAGACAGTTTACAGAAACTGAGATAATTATATATGTTGAAGAAAAAAAAGTTATAAGGGCTTCGATTGAAACTGAGAATAAACAAATTAAAATAGATTTTTATGATAATGAATTAAACATTAAATTAAATGAAATAACTTCAGAGGAAATAATAACTAAGAGTGTAGATATAAAAAGAGAAGAGCAAAATGTAAGTATAGATTATACTGATTCATTTAACAATATATTTAAAGTTGAGTATAGTTTGGGAGAAGACATAAGTAAGAAAAATGTAAGTATTCAGCTGGATTATAAGAACGATTACATTAAAGATATTAATATAATCATTAATCAAGATTTAGAAATATCTAATAGTAAGATAGAAGGAATACAGAAAAAATTTGAAAATCAACCAAATATTAATATAAGTAGTTTGAAAAACAATAACAGAAGTATAGCATTAAATGGACTTTTGCAAAGGATAGATTCAGTACTTATAAGTAAGAATAATCAAATAAATTCTGAAATATTGAATTTATGGCTTAATTTTAACAAAAAATTAGAGAAAGAATATCAAGGGCTAAAGGAAAAAAGAAAAATAGAATTTAATAATCAATTTTTAATATATAAAGGCGAGAATATAGAAAATGAAATTTTATATAACTTATTAGATTTAGCTGGAAGAAATATGGATAAATATGAGACAATTGGAGAAGATTCATATAAGATTTATCTTCTAGAAGGAAAACAAAATAGTAGTTTAGCAGAAGAGATAAAAAATAAGATAGAAGAGTCTGATAAACTTTTTAAAACTACATTTGAATATGATAAAGATGGAAAAATTAATATAATAAATATTATAGGATATGAAGAAGAAGAAGAATAGTTTTTAATAATTATAAGATATTATATTATAGTATTAAAGGAAGAATAATATAAAGACAGTTATTTTTAATCAAATTTGTGTTTTTAAGGGAAGGAATGATAGAAAAAATGGAAAGATTAAGAGGATTTGAAATAGCAAAAGGATTTGAAAATAAAGGAATAAATATTCCTGTAAGAAAAACAAAAAACGCTGCAGCTTATGATATAGAGGCTGCTGAAGACGTTATAGTTCCAGTATATAAACCTGGAATAAAGCCTACATTAATACCAACAGGGTTAAAAGCATATTGTCAAGATGATGAGTGCTATTTATTATTAAGTAGATCAGGAGGACCAAAAAAAGGATTATTAACTCCACATGGATTAGGATTAATTGATGCAGATTATTATGAAAATCCAGACAATGATGGACATTTTATGGTACAAGTGTTTAATTGTTCTGATCATGAATTACATATTAAAAAAGGTGATGCAGTTGCTCAAGTAATGTTTATGAAGTATTTAACATGTGATGGGGATAATGCGACAGGCAGAAGACAAGGTGGGTTTGGTTCAACAGATGCACAATAAGTGTGACTATAAAATTAATCTTTATTAGCATATTTGTAGATTTTTTAAATGATTAATAGCTTTTTATAAAAATTGGAGTGTATATGAAAAATTTTTTTAAGACATTAGAAAGTAATAAAGTCAAAATTTTTGAAGTAATGGCAATTATATTGATTTTAATATTTGCATTTTGTATAACACCAAAACAAATGCAGAATGATATTTTTTACACAATAAAAATTGGAAATTTAATACAACAAAATGGAATAGATGGGGTAGATCATTTTTCATGGCATAAAAGTTTACCTTACACTTATCCACATTGGCTTTATGATGTTGGAATGAGTTTGATATATGATTTTGGAGGTTTTAATGCAATATATATTTCAACATGCATTTTTTCATGTTTACTTGGATTGAGTATCTATATTGTAAATTCGAAACTTACAAACAATAAATTTATATCTTTTGCAGTGACTATAGTAGTTTTGTATTTGATAAAAGGCTATATAACTGCAAGAGCACAACTTGTAACATTTATACTATTGATCTTGTTGGTATACAATATAGAGATGTTTATACAAAATAAAAAGGTTATATATGCGATTATGCTATTTTTAATACATCTTTTAATTGCAAATTTGCATATTGCAGTATGGCCATTTACATTTGTTCTATATTTACCATATGTAGCTGAATATTTAATTACAAAATTGCAAGATGTATTTCTATATAAAAAAATAGAAATCTATCTTTTAAAATTTAAGGCTAAAATAATAAAACAGAAAATAGAGAAACATAATATTAATGCAGATAAAATTAAAAATGAAAAATATGTAAATAAGCTACAAAAGGTTACAGAAAGTTTAATAGATTATCAGGAAATTGTTCAAAAGATAGGAGTAAAAAGAAAAGAAAATAAAGGAAAAGAATATAAGATAATAATAAAGAAAAACAAAAATGTTAAATGGCTTATCTTGATTATGTTAATTACAATATTAACTGGATTTTTAACACCTTTAGGTAAAGCACCTTTCACATACACATATTTAACGATGGAAGGAACAACAACGAAAAACATTAATGAACATTTACCATTAACACTAGCGAACAATGCTCATATGGCATGTACTCTAGTTGTGATTTTTGCATTAATTACATTTTCAAAAGTTAAAATAAGATTGTCAGATTTGTTTATGTTAGGTGGACTTATATTTCTTATGTTTTGGACAAGAAGACAACAGAGTATGTTTGTTTTAATAGGATCTATTGCATTTACAAGGATTTTTATACAATTTTTGGAGATAAATTTAAATAAGTCGATTGACAAAAGTGTACAAAAATTGTTGAATAAATATACAGTGTTTATTTTGATTACAGTAATGCTAGCTTGGAGTTTGCATCTTTATGCAAAAGTGAAAGACAATAAATTTGTAAATGATGAAATATATCCAGTACAAGCTGCAGAATGGATTTTGCAGAATTTAGATGTTGATAAAATCAAATTATATAATGAATATAATTATGGAAGTTATTTGCTATTTAAAGGAATTCCAGTATTTATAGATTCTAGAGCAGATTTATATGCTCCTGAATTTAATACTCCTACTAGAGATAAAAAAGATGGAAATGACATTTTTATGGATTTTATAAATTCTTCAAATATTAGCACATATTATGGAGATATTTTTGAAAAATATGAAATTACTCATGTTTTACTTTATAATAATTCAAAAATTGCAATGCTTATAAGGAAAACAGATTCGGAAAAATATAATGAAATTTATTCAGATGAAAATTTTGTGATTTATGAAGTTGTAAATATTTAACATCTAAAAAGACAAATGGATAAATTTATAATAATTGTAAATACTAAATAAAAAAGAGAAAGGAAGATAAAAAGTGGAAGAACAAGAGCAAAAAATAAAACAAATGATAGATGAATTGGTAGAAAAAGCAAAAATTGCTTCAAAGGAATATTTAAAATTAGATCAAGAAACAGTTGATAATATAATAAAGGCTATGTCTATGGCAGGATTGGAACATCATATGGAACTTGCAAAAATGGCTGTAGAAGAAACAGGTCGTGGAATTTATGAAGATAAAATTACTAAGAATATGTTTGCTACAGAATATATTTATCATAGCATAAAATATGAAAAAACAGTTGGTATTATAAATGAAAATGATGAAGATGATTATGTGGAAATTGCAGAACCTGTTGGAATTATTGCAGGGGTTACACCTGTTACAAATCCAACATCTACAACTATGTTTAAATCAATAATTTCTGCAAAAACAAGAAATGTAATAATATTTGGATTTCACCCATCTGCACAAAAGTGTTCAGTAAGAGCAGCAGAGATTTTAAGAGATGCTGCTGTAAAAGCAGGAGCACCTGAAAATTGCATACTTTGGATTCCGGAGCCTTCAGTTACAGCTACAAGTATGCTAATGCATCATCCTGATGTTAATTTAATTTTAGCAACAGGTGGAACAGGTATGGTTAAAAATGCATATTCTTGTGGAAAGCCAGCATTAGGCGTTGGTCCTGGAAATGTTCCATGTATTATAGAAAAAACAGCTAAACTTAAAACATCTGTAAATGATTTGGTAATGTCAAAAGCTTTTGATAATGGAATGATTTGTGCTTCTGAGCAAGCTGTTTTGGTAGAAAAAGATATATATCAAGAATTTGAAGATTTGATGAGAAAAGCAGGATGTTATTTTGTATCTAATGAAGAAAAAGAAAAGTTAAAAGACGTAATGTTCGAATTTGTAGATGGAAGAGGAGATAAATTAAAATCTCATATTCCAGGAAAAAGCCCTTATGAAATCGCAGAAATGGCAGGATTTGAGGTACCAAAAGAAACTAAAGTATTAGTAGTTTATGAAGAAGGAATAGGGGAAGGATACCCATTTTCTAAAGAAAAATTAAGTCCTGTTTTAACATATTATATTGTAGAAAATTTTGAAGAAGCATTAGATAAAGCAGAAAGATTACTTGAATTTGGCGGACTTGGACATTCAGCAGTTATACATTCAGAAGACAGAGAAAAAATATTGGAATTCTCAGAAAAAATGAAAGCTGGAAGAATTATAGTAAATTCTCCTTCAACTCATGGAGCAATTGGTGATATATACAATACAAATATGCCATCACTTACACTTGGTTGTGGTTCATTTGGTGGAAATTCAACAACAGCAAATGTATCATCAGTAAACCTTATAAATATTAAAAGAGTTGCAAGGAGGAGAGTAAATATGCAATGGTTTAAAATACCAGAAAAGATATATTTTGAAGCAGGTTCAATTGCTTATTTGGAAAAAATGCCAGATATAGAAAGAGCATTTATAGTAACAGACCAGGGAATGACAAAATTAGGATATGTAGACAAAATTTTATATCATTTAAGAAAAAGAGAAAAACATGTACATTGTGAGATTTTTGACGAGGTTGAATCAGACCCATCATTTGAGACAGTAAACAAAGGTCTAGAAATGATGAGAAACTTCAAACCTGATGTAATAATTGCATTAGGTGGAGGAAGCCCAATAGATGCAGCAAAAGGAATGTGGCTATTTTATGAACACCCAGATGCAGACCCAGAAGGCCTTAAATTAAAGTTTATGGATATTAGAAAACGTACGTATAAATTCCCTAAACTTGGAGTTAAAACAAAAATGGTTGCAATACCTACAACTTCAGGAACAGGTTCAGAAGTAACATCTTTTGCAGTTTTAACAGATAAGGTAAATAATAAAAAATATCCTTTAGCAGATTATGAATTAACACCAGATGTTGCAATTGTAGACCCAGACTTAGTTTTGAGCCTTCCAAAAACAGTTACAGCAGACACAGGAATGGATGTTTTAACACACGCACTAGAAGCTTATGTTTCAAATATGGCATCAGATTTTACAGATGGACTTTCAGAAAAAGCAGTTGAATTAGTTGTAAATTACTTGCCAAAAGCATATACAGATGGTGCAAATGATAGAATAGCTAGAGAAAAAATGCATAATGCAAGCACAATAGCAGGAATGTCATTTACAAATGCATTTTTAGGAGTATGTCACTCATTAGCACACAAAATAGGGGCAGAGTTCCATTTGGCACATGGAAGAATAAATGCGATTTTACTTCCTTATGTTATAAGATACAATAGTACAATGCCAACAAAATTTGTATCTTTTCCTAAATATGAATATTTTATAGCAGACCAAAAATATGCTCAAATGGCTAAAAAAATAGGACTTAAGGCAGATACAGTAGAAGAAGGAATAAGCTCACTTATAGCAAAAGTAAAAGAAATGAATGAATTTTTAGGAATTCCAAAATCTTTTAAAGAAGCAGGAATTGATGAAGCTGAATTTATGGCAAAAATAGATATGCTTGCAGATAGAGCTTTTGAAGATCAATGTACTACTGCAAACCCTAGAGTACCTTTAGTTACTGAATTAAAACAAATTTTGATTGATAGCTATTATGGGAATGAGATAAAATGAAAAATGCAATAAAAAATAGTTCTTTATTTTTAGTTATAAAATAAGGAACTATTTTTGGTTTTATCAAAATAGCATAAAAAAGGATATTTTTGTATATAATATATAAAGATAATATATTGACAATATATTTATATTATGCTATAATTATTTATGAAAGGTAAGGTGATAAAAATGGCACATACATTGGTTAATATCCGAATGGATGAGAAACTAAAGAAAAGTATGGAAAAAACTTGCCAAGAACTCGGAATGACTATGACAACAGCATTTACTATTTTTGCAAAAAAAATGAGCAGAGAAAAAAGAATTCCATTTGAAGTATCTGTTGATCCATTTTATTCTGAGAGTAATATGAAAATTTTGAAAGAGTCAATTAAACAACTAGAACAAGGGAAGGTAGTTGTAAAAACTATTGACGAACTAAAGGAATTAGAGAATGAGTAAAATTACATTTTCTGATAGAGCGTGGGGCGAATACTGTTATTGGCAGACTCAAGATAAAAAAACTCTAAAAAGAATTAATATTTTATTAGCTGATATTTGTAGAAATAATTTTAAAGGGAAAGGAAAGCCTGAACCTTTAAAAGGTGATTTAAGTGGATACTGGAGTAGACGTATAGATGATGTCAATAGATTAGTATATGAAATAACATTAGATGGGGTAGAAGTTATTCAATGCAAAGGACATTATGATAATAAATAATAAAAAATAGTTCTTTATTTTAAGTTATAAAATAAGGAACTATTTTTATGTTGCAAGAGGATTTTTTGCTCTTGACCTTTTCATTATAATTTCTCAATTTGCTCAGCATGCTGTTTTCCTAAAAAATAAGCAAGAGTAAAGTAATATGAGTCTATTTGATAGTGCAATTTCATAACTTTGTCGAGTTTATCATTTAGTTCTTCAGATAAAGAAGCTTCAAGTTCTTCTATAAGAGTACCTAACTTTTGATCTTTTGCTTTAAATGCAGGAACTTTGTTGAGTAATGGCATTTTGCTTTCTACAATATTGCTTATGTTTTCGACATTATCTTCATCAAATAGATCACTTAAGTCGCTCATATAAATACATCCTTTCTTTAAAAAGAATAGAAAGTTTGATACAACATTAAAAAAACTTGCTCCTTTAATATTGCTTAACTTCTTTGAATATATAAATATTATTTGCTATATAAAAAAATTTATTCTATTTGAAAAAAACTAAAAAATTTATTTAAGTGCGAAATTTATGCAGAAAATATATGTACATTGGATCGTACATAATAGGAAAGTATAACTTTACTATTGTATAAGTGATACTAACTAAAAATACACTTATATTATATACTTTTTAAAATATTTGTCAATATCAATTTTTAGTTGTATAAATTTTTGTAAATAATCTTGCTTCACTCATAAATGGTACTGAATTTAAAAAATCCCTTGATTTTTAAGGTGAAATATGTTAAAGTATTAGTATAGTAAGATTATAGTTTAATATTCATTGCTATAAAAAAATCTAAAAGCTTTGAATTGTAATGATAAAAAAGGAGTGATTCCTAAAATGCAAGAACAAAAAGAAGAAAAATTAATAGATTTAAAAGGAACATTAAAGCAATTGGTTGAAACTGATGAGCCTGAGCTTAGCCAAGAAGAAGCAATAATGGAATTTGGAGAGCCAAAAAAGAAAAAAAATAATAATAATGATGCTGATGATGGTGATGTAACAGAAGAACTTGAACATTTAAGAAGAATAAAAAAAGAGTTACTTGCTTCATTAAAAAGAGTAGAAAAGTTAGAAGAGGAGCTATTTAAAAAACATGAAGAAAAACTAAAACTTAATGTTAAAGCTAGTAAAAATGGTGGATTTTTAAATAGTAAACAAATAGAACAACAAAAAGTAGAAAAACAAAACCAAAAAGAAAGAGAATAAGCAGTGTGCATTTAGAGTGAAAAATTCCTCCGTCCCCAAATGCACTTTAGAAAGGATGACGTAATGAACACGATTATAGGAGAGTTAGGCAAGAGTAAAAAGTTTATTAGTTTAGCTAAAAATATAGAAAAAGAAAAAAGTCCGATAGAAATATCGGGCTTAACTGACGTGGCAGAAACAAGCCTAATTGCAGGAATAAATGAATTTACAAAAAGACCAATTTTACTTGTTACATATAACGAAATTCAAGCAAAAAAATTGGCAGAAAATATTAAATATTTTACAGACAAAGTGTATGTATTTCCAAAAAAGGAAATCGTAACTTATGACTATGTTGCAGAAAGCAAGGATTTACCTTATGAGAGAATAGATGTACTAAACAAAATTTATGATAATAAAAATATAATTATTGTAACTACAATTGAGGCTTTAGAACAGAAGATTTTGGCGAAAAATGAGCTTTACAAAAACACATTAAATTTTAAAATTGGTTCAAGATGCAATATTGATGAAGTGAAGCAAAAGCTAGTAGATTTAGGGTATGTAAGGTATGACTTAATTGATGCTAGAGGAGAGTTTAGCGTAAGAGGTGGAATTATTGATATTTCTATAACAGATACAATAGGTGTTAGAATTGAGCTTTGGGGTGATGAGGTTGATTCTATTAGATATTTCAACATTATAAGTCAAAGGTCAACAAGTCAAATTGACCAAATAGAAATATATCCTGCTCATGAGTTTATTTTGGAAAAAACTTTAGATGAAGTTTGCACTGCAATCCAGAGCAATGTTTATGATGAAAAGAAGCAAGAAATAGCTGAAAAAGACATAGAAGAAATAAGAAATGGCAATTATTTAAGCAAAGTAGACAAATATTTTAATTGTTTTTATCAAAATCAAGAGACTATTTTGGATTATTTGGAAGATAAGTATTTAGTAGTTATTGATGAGCAAAATAAGATTGAAGCAAGAGATTTAAATTTAAAAGAAGACACAGATAGACTTACAAAAGCCTTAGTTGAAAAAGAAAAAATAGTTCCTGAAAGCTTGCTAAATACTGCAAGTTTAGAAGATATAAAAAACAAGCTTAATAAGAAAAAAACAATTTTTGTAGAAAAATTAAATACAACTACAAAATCGAGTATAGAAAAATTAAATCTAAAATATAGACAGCTAAATTACTACAAAACTGGAATTGATCTATTTATTGGCGATATTAAAAATTTCTTAAAAGATAACAAAAAAGTATATGTTGTAGTTGATATGAAAGAAAAAGCAAGTAAAATAGAAAAACTTTTAAGTGAAAATGACATTTCTTCAAGATTTGAAGAAAATTTGAATCAAACAATTATATCAAAAAATACACAAAATAATGTTGTAATTACAGTTGGAAAAATCTCAGAAGGATTCGAATCTTATGATTTAGGACAAATTGTAATTGTTGCAAATGAGCTTGTAGAAGCTGATAGAAGAAAAAGAAAGTTTAAATCTGAAGAGTTTAAGCAAGGTGAAAAAGTAGTTTTTGCAGATTTAAAAGTTGGGGATTATGTTGTTCACAGAAGTTATGGAATTGGTATATATATTGGTGTAAATACTATTACAGCAGATGGAACAACAAAAGATTATATCAAACTTAAATATGCAGGTGACGACATTTTGTACATACCTACAAATGCTTTAGATAGTATCAGAAAATATGTAGGTGGGGAAGAAATTGGATTAAAACTAAATAAATTAGGCTCAAAAGATTGGGAAAAAACTACGACAAAGGTTAAAAATAATCTAAGAGCTGTTGCAAAAGAGCTTATAGAGCTTTATGCAAGAAGAGAAAAGTCAAGAGGTTATGCATTTGCACCAGATACAGAGTGGCAGAAAGAATTTGAAGGAAAATTCCCATATGTAGAAACAGATGACCAACTTCGTTGCATAGAAGAAGTTAAAACAGATATGGAAAACGAAAAACCTATGGATAGGCTTCTTTGTGGAGATGTTGGATATGGAAAAACAGAAGTTGCAATAAGGGCAGCATTTAAAGCTGTAATGGAAGGAAAACAGGTTGCATATTTAGTTCCAACAACAGTACTTGCAAAACAGCAATATCAGACTTTTAAAGAAAGAATGAAAGATTATCCAATTACAGTAGAACTTTTAAACAGATTCAGAACTACAAAAGACAAAAACAGAATTGTAAGAGACCTAAAATTAGGAGATGTAGATATTGTAGTTGGAACTCACAAATTACTTGGAAAAGAAGTTGAGTTCAAAGATTTAGGACTTCTTATAATAGATGAGGAGCATCGTTTTGGAGTAAGAGCAAAAGAGAAAATTAAGCAATACAAAGCAAATATAGATGTACTTACAATGACTGCAACTCCAATACCTAGAACACTTCATATGTCTGTTGTAGGAGTAAGAGATATGTCGGTAATTTATGAGCCACCACAAAATAGAAAGCCAGTTCAGACTTATGTTTTAGAATATGACTCAGAAGTTATAAAAGAAGCGATAACAAAAGAACTAGAACGTGATGGACAGGTATTTTACATATATAACAGAGTTGATGATATAATGCTTAAAGCAGACGAAATCTCAAGACTTGTGCCTGAAGCAAATGTTGGTTATGCTCATGGAAGAATGACTGGTAGTGAAATTGAAGATATAATGGAAGACTTTGTAGAAAAAAAGATAAATGTTTTGGTATGTACAACTATTTTAGAATCAGGAATAGATATTCCAAATGCAAATACAATTATTGTTGAAAATGCAGATAGAATGGGCTTGGCTCAACTTTACCAAATAAGAGGAAGAGTAGGACGAAGTGATAGGCAAGGTTATGCATATATTACCTACAAAAAGGACAAAGTTTTGGCAGAAGAAGCAGATAAGAGACTTAAAGCAATAAAAGAATTTACAGAATTTGGATCTGGATTTAAAATTGCTATGAGAGACTTGGAAATAAGAGGTGCAGGAAGTTTAATTGGAGAAATACAACACGGACATCTAGAGGAAGTTGGATATGACACATATTGCAGACTTCTAGACGAAGTTGTAAGAGAAGAACAAGGCTTAGAAGTAAAACCTGAATTTGAAGTTCAAATAGACTTAAATGTAACAAGTTATATACCAGATAGCTACATTCCAGACTCAAATCAAAAAATTGAGATTTATCAAAACATTGCACTTTGCAAAGATGAAAAAGATATTCGAGATGTAATAGATGAATTAATAGATAGATTTGGAAATCTTCCAGTAGAAGTTCAAAAATTACTAGAAATATCACGAATAAAACAATTAGCAAAATCTCAAGGTGTTTCAAAAATTTCGAGCAAAAGAGAATCTGTGGTATTTACTTATGATAATAGTATGTTTGACCCATCACGCGTTAAGTCTATGATTAACCATTATAAAAGTAGAATTAGCTTTTCTCCAGGTGTAAAACCTATGATTACTTTGAAGATTGGAAGTAATAGCGAAGATACGATTTTGGAGGAAGTTAAAGCATATTTGAGTTTATAGTTTTTTGGGGACAGAGGAAAAAAGGAACCTGACTATTTAGGATAGAAAAAATAATTGACACTAAAAGGTGAAATGTTATTTGTATTTATAAATAGTAGAGGAATTGATATTATATAAATGTAAAAATAATTAAATCGCGCGCGATTAAATTGTGCGCGATTTAATTTTTGTTAATATAAATATATATATTAAAAATAAATTAAAAAAACACTTGCAAATAAATTTAATATCTGTTATATTATTATCAGATTTATTTGTTGTATACGTAATACAACAATATGGTTTTAAATAAGCTGCAACTTATTTAAAACCAAAAATATAGAAAATACTTTGCTATGAAGTATTTGTTCCAATGCTATTATAGCACAAATTAACTAAAAAGCAAAGTATTATTCTAATATTTGCAAGGAAAGAAATAGATTTTCATTGCAAATTAATTTATATAATAGAAAGGAGTGATACAGATGCTTTATTTAGTTAATAAAAATGCACAAATATCAACAGGTGATCACAAAATACATATTGTAAATTGCACAATGAGACCAAATATAGAGAATACAATAGAATTAGGCAATTTTTATAATGCGGAAGTTGCTCTATATGAAGCCAGAAAATACTATACAAATGTAAATGGGTGCAAAAATTGTTGTAATGAAATTTATTTAAAAAAGTAACAAAATCATGGTTTATAGGTAAATCCTTTATTAAAAACCTAAATATATTATACAAGGATTGAGCTTTTTATGAAACTATATAAAATTGCGGATGTGTATATGGGAATCCTACTAAATAGGGAAGAAAACAAACAAGGTATAATGAAATACAAATTATTTAATATAAAAAATTATGAAGAAAATATTGAATATGAAGATTTTTATACAGACAAAAACTTTGATAATAAATTAACAAAAGAAGGAGACATTTTATTTAGATTGGTTTATCCAAATAAAGTTATATATGTTGATAAAGAAAATGAAGACCTTTTAGTATCATCTCAAATGTGCATAATAAGGGCAAATAGTAAAGTTTTAAATCCTACTTTTCTTAAATGGTATTTAGAAAGCGATATTGGAAAGGAAAAAATAATGCTAGAAATGAAAGGTTCAACTATTCAAAAAATATCTTTAACTGCATTAAAAAAATTGGAAATTCCTGATTTAGATATAGAAAAGCAAAACAAAATAAATGATTTAATAAATTTATGGAGCAAAGAAAAACAAAATATGAAATCATTAATTGAAAGCAAGGAAAGGCTTTATAATAGTATAATAAAAGAAATAATTGCATCAATTAACTCAGATATATAATTTGACAAATGGTATAATTAAAACCTATTTTTAGAAATGGAGGAAAAGAAGTTGAGACAAGCAGAAATAAATGAAAAACTTTGGCAAATTTGTGAAAATTTTAAAAATAAAACAGAAATCAAAAAAAATTATATAGTATACATATCAGCTCTTTTGGTATTAATGCACTATAGCAAATATACTTTTGCTAAGATTTATAAAAATAGAAAAAATTTTTATATTGGGGATGAAATAGACAAAGAGCTAGAAAGCATTATAGAAGATAAAAACTTATTTTCAGACATAAAATTTAAAAATATACAAATATACAGAGATTTAGGAGAAGAAAATATAATAAGTAAAACTATAAAAGATTTATATAATCTTTTAAATGACGTAGAAGCTGAAGAAAACATTGGAAAAGCGTATGATTATATATTAGAACAAGTAGTTTATAGAAATGATATATTGAAAGAAGATGGTGCTTTTCATACACCAGCAGAAATTGCAAAAATTATGGTAAACTTGACAATTAATCAAAATGAGGAGAAGGTTTATGACCCAATATGTGGAAGTGGAAATTTTTTAAAAAGTGCAGTAGAATATAATCAAGCAGATATTTATGGACGAGAGACAAATTTAGGATACTATAACATAATAAAAACTAGATTATTGCTAAATGGAATTGATAACAAAAACGTAGTATATGATGACAAAGTATTAAAAAATATTAAAGCAAATGTTATTTTAACTAATCCACCATTTTCAGATAAAAGTTGGAAAAATAACGAATTAAACGAGAATTCTACAGTTGGAGAATTTGTAGTAAGTTTATTAGATAAGCTAGAAGAAAATGGTAGAATGGCTGTTATATTGCCACATGGAGTACTTTTTAAAGAAAATGAAAAACGAGTAAGAGAAATATTAATAAATGAAAATTATATAGAAGCAATTGTTGGTTTGCCAGAAAATTTATTTTATAATACAAGAATACCAGTTATTATAATATTTATATCTAAAAACAGAAAAGATGAAAATGTTTTATTTATTGATGCAAGCCAAGATTATGAGAGTGATAAGAAAAACAACATTTTATCAAAGAAATATCAAGATAAAATTAAAAAAACATATAAAGAAAAAAAGGAGATAGAAAATTATTCACATTTAGCGCCAAAAGAGGAGATTTTGAACAATAATTATGATTTAACTATAAAAAAATATGTTTTTAAAAAGAAAAAAGAAGAAGTTGTTGATAAAGATGGACTAATTCAAAAAGTAAAAAAATTAAAAGATGAACAAGAGATTCTAGAAGAAAATATAAAAGATGTGCTTGAAGCCCTTGGATATATTGATATTGGAGAAAATAAATCATCAACGGCACATTCAAAATCATCTGAAAATTTAGAAACAACCAATAAAGAAATTGATTATTCGGAAATTGCAAAAAGAATAGAAAGAGCAAGAATTGAAAAAGGAATTACAAAATATAGATTGGCACTAGAACTTGATATGAGTGCTGCATATCTTAGTAGAATAGAAAGGGGAGTTTCTACATTAAGTGTAAAAACTTTAATGCAAATATGTGATGCTTTGGGAGTGCAAGAAAGCTATATTTTGAGGGGAGAAGAGGGTATAAATTAAAATGTCGCCTGTCAAGCGACCATTTCTAGAATAAATGATGTATAATTCATTATATAAAAATGAACTTGTATAAAGTATTTCGAGTAAATTACTTGAAATACTTTATTTTTTTGATATAATATAAGAAAAGTGGCTTTGCCATATGTGCAGATTGCGTGATTACCACACAAAATAATAAGAAAATAAAATTGGGAGAGTGAAAAAATGTATTATTTAAAGTTATTTGATAAAACACTTTTAACCTTTGATATGGAATTTGATATGGAATTAAAAATAACAAATATTAATCAAATTGAAAATAACAAAGAAATATTCCCTATAATTTTGCAAAAAGAAATAAATGAACAAACAATAGAAAAATTTATAACAAGCAGAATTATCCCTAAAAATAGGGCATTTGTGAAAAATATATTAAAATCAGCAGGCTTGAATAAGAGTAACAAAAAGGGCATAATAGATATTTCTAAAGGTTTGTCATTAATAGATAGTTATTGGATTGTACAAGATGATAATTTAAAATTTGCAGATTATAACTTATTTGACAATGATTTTAGTGAAATATTATCATTAGTTGCATTTACAGGCTATAGTTCAAAAATTGAACAATTGATTTCTTCTCCTGAATTAACAACTAATGGAGCATTAAAGAAATGTTGGAGAAGGATAGAAAATCAAGTTTATTTATATAAGGGTGGAAACCAAGAAGATGAATATGTAAACATTGGAAATGAGCCATACAATGAGTATTATGCTAGCCAAGTTGCAAAAGAAATGGAATTAGATTGTATAGAATATAGGCTTGATAAATGGAAAGGGTCAATAGCTTCAATATGTAAATTATTTACATCAAAAGAAAAGTCTTATGTTCAAATTGGTGATTTAATGAAAAAATCGAGTATTGTAGAAGCTTATGAAATATGCAAAAAATATGGACAGGAAAAGAAATTTGCAGATATGATTTTATTTGATTCTATAATAATAAATGAAGATAGACATTTTGGAAATTTTGGATTATTAAGAGATAACAAAACAGGAAAATTTGTTGATTTTGCACCAATTTTTGATAATGGAGCAAGTCTTATGTATTTTGAAAACAAACAAGCGCTTAAAGATAAGGACGAATATGAAATAATAAAGAATAGTAATAATTTTATTATGTCATATTATGGTGTGGAATTTGATAGATTAGTTGCAACATATTGCTATAAAGAACAAATAGAAAAATTAAAGAAATTATTAACATTTAAATTTCAAAAACACGAAAAATACAATTTGAGTGATACAGCACTTGAAATATTATCTAAAATGATACAAGATAGAGCAAGGCATTTTATTGAAGTTTTAGAACATCCTGAAAAATATACAAAAAATGAAACAGAGATAAATAAAGAAAAATCAGAAGAGATTTTGATAATAGATAAGACTGAATACGAAAATTATAGACTAAACAAAGGCTACTATAAGTTTTTATATAAAGAAAAAAATAAGTATTATGCAATCTTGCTAGAGGATAATAGTGGTATAATAGAGGAAGAATTTTTTACAGAAAAATGTGCGAGAAAGTTTTTGAATAATGAGTATGCTGCTATAGAAGAATTGCATAAAGAAGATGAAGGATAAAAATAAGCGGGTTTCCAATTTTAGGATGCCCGTTTTTAAAATGTCGCCTGTCAAGCGACCTATTTTTTGAATAATCTGGTATAATTATATATATTTGGCAGAAACAGAATATCCTGAATTGCATATATGTAAAATAAGTTGTGGTTGGAGACCTTTATTTGAGGTAACAAAGTTTTATAGTAATGTAGAAGAATTGAAAGATTTTTATGATAAAAACAAAGATAGAATATGTATAGAAGATGAATATGAAGAAGAACAAAATATAGATGAGTTATTTAAATATATTGATGCCAAATCATTTACAGGAAAGTATAAATGAAATAGAAAATGAAAAAAACAGATTAATACCAGTTGAAGAATTATTTGATGAATTAGAAGAAAAATATGGTTTAGAATTTGAAAGAAAAGATAAAAAGCAAGAAGAGGCGTATTATAAATATTTAGAGCATTGCAATAAATATAATAAAGAATGTAAAAGAATTGAGTTAGAAAAACTTAAAAAGATTTTGAAAGATGAAATGTAAATCACTTTATTTTTATGCTATTTTATGATAAAATATTAGCAAACGATAGGAAAGTGGATGTAATGAATTATGAAAATATTATTATTTGGAATAGCAAATGTTGGAACAACAACTATTGGAAGATTATTAAGTCAAAAGCTAAATTATGAATTTGATGATTTGGATGATGAGATTATAAGAAGGTATGAAAAAATAGTTAATTTTAGAAGTGAATTTCCATGGCAATATGAAAGACATAAAGAAAGAGGGAAAATTCTAAAGGAAATGGTTAAGAAATTTGATGACAATATAGTTATTGCGGTATCTCCAATATTTTATGTAAAATCATTTAGTAAGTTACTTGAAGATGAAAATGTGATTGCAATTGAACTTCAAGATAAACCAGAATGTGTACTTGAAAGAATAGAAGAGTATGATGAAAATGAAAATCCATATAGGATAGAAATTACAACAGAAAGAGAAAGAAAATATTATTTATCAGAAATAAAAAAAGATATAACATATTATAAAAGAGTATATGCAAAAATTACTAACAAATTTGATATGAATGGAGAAGATCCTGAAACAGTAGTGGAGAGATTGGCAAAATACATTGAAGATATAAAAAATGGTATTGAACCTATAAAAAATGAGGGTAAAGATGAAAAAATAATGGGATTTAAAGTGTATAATGAAGAGCAAGAATAAAATAGGCTTTAAGATAATATAATTAAAAATTAGGAAAAATTTATTCAAATTATACAAAGTATGAGTATTTAAAATTTTTGAGAAAAGGCTTGACTTTTGGTAATAAAAAGATGTATAATGAATATAATAATAGAGATACAAAAAAGTGTCTTGTCCAAATCAAATGTTAACCGCAACCCTGTTTTGCGGGATATAAATGCACAGGTGTGCAAATGTTACTCGCAACCCTACTTGCGACAAATAAATGCGTAGGTGGACAAATGTTAGTAAAAATCTACCTTTTCGGAGGTAGATTTTTTGTTAGAAATGAGGTTATTATGAAAGTAGAAAGTGGAAAATTTTATTTTATAAAAGATGAATTTTTTGATGTATTTAAAGGTTATAAACTAATGGATAATAAAGAAAATGGAAATAAAAGACCTTGTTATTTTTGTTTTAACGATCCAGAAAATGAAAGAATAATATGGTTTGTTCCAATATCAAGTAAAGTGGATAAATATAAAACAATATATGAAAATAAAAAGAGAACTAGAAAAAAAGTTTATAACTTTGTTTTTGGTAAAGTATTAGGAAAAGAAAAAGCGTTTTTAATCCAAAATATTTTTCCCACAACAGAAGATTATATAGAAAGCAAATATCAAAATAAATTACAAGATGTTGAGATAACAGAGTCTTTAAAAAAGGAAATTATAGAAACATCTATTAATGTTATAAAACTAGCTAAAAAAGGAATTCACATTCCGTTTTACAATATAATTGAAATGAAAAATGTTTTATTAAGGAATAGAAAAATTGAAAGAATAATGCAACTAAACAAAAATATAGACAATATCTCACTAAAAGGAACTTCATATTTTGAATTTAGAACTGAGCAAGAATTAAATGAATATGACAAGAAAATAATAAATTATTATGATGAAATTTTAGAATTACTTATTGATATTGCAAAAGAAGAGAAAATACAAGATATAAAAGTTATAGATAATATGTTCGAAAATTATGAGAATACTGCAAGCCAAATCTTAGAAGATTATATTGAAGAGCTACAATTTTATAGTCAGTTCAATATGGATGCTACTAAACGAGAAATAGTTGCACTAAATAAAATAAAGGATAATTTTAAATTTGACTTTGAACAAGAAATGACTAATTTAGTTGATTTAGCAGATTGTTATTTTCGTATAGGAAATGAAGAAAAAGCAAGAGACTTAATGCTAGAATTTATAAAGAAAAATCCAGATGAAGATGAGCCTTATCAATGTATGCAAAATTGGTATATGTATGATAGCCCAAATCTAGATAAATTAGCAGAGGTAATTGATTTGGCTGAAAAAAATGGACATGTTTTAATTACAGATTTTGGCTATGATAGATTGGTTAAATATTACGAAATGATTGGAGATACTGAAAATCAACAGAAATATCAAGAGTTTTATGATAAATGGAAAAAGAATATAAAGAATTGATAAACATTATTATAATTGTATATATAAAGTATTTTAAGCGAAATGCTTAAAATACTTTACTTCTTTCTGTTGGTATGGTATACTAATTTTATCAAAAAGAACACAACTTATATATGTATAAAAGGAGGAATTATGAAAGAGAAAATAACACTTATAACTTATTTTAATGAAGAAGAACAAAATAAAATAAAAGCTATTATGAGCAAAATTAAAGAAAAGACTTGCAAAGTACCATATTTTCTAGATGATGATGCAAAAAGATATAGTGTTGATATAATGCCATATCATTTTACTATATTTGGAACAGGTAAAGAGAATCAAGACAAGGTATTGAATGTATTAAAGAAAAATAAATTAAATAAAATAAAAGTAAAAATTGACAAATTAAAATTAATTCAAAGCTTAAAAAGTGGAGCATTTATTCTTTATTTTGGAATAGAGAAGAACCAAGAATTAATTGAACTACAAAGATTGTTTTTTAAAGAAATTCCAGAAGAAAGAGGTTATGTAGGAGGCTCTTTTTATACAGGTGATGCTGAAAAAGAATATGATTCGAGCAATTATGTATTTCATATGACTTTACATGTTACAAAAGATGAGGAAAAAGCCAAGGAAATGTATAAGATTATAAATGAAAACTTTCAACCTTTTTATATGGAGTTTGACAGAGTGGCATTATATGATGATCGAGGTGGAGATTTAATAAAAATATTTAATTCATAAACGAGCTCCCACATGAATAAACTTAAACAAAAGTATTCATGGGGGCAGTATATGAAAGGGATATCAATAGAAGAACGTGCAACAAAACTTGCACATTATATAATTGAAACAAAAGAAACAGTAAGAAGCACAGCAAAAACTTTTGGGATAAGTAAAAGCACAGTACACAAAGATGTATCTGAAAGATTACTCAAAATAAATCCTGCTCTTGCAAAAGAAGTTAGAAAAATTTTAGAAGAAAACAAATCTGAGAGACATATAAGAGGGGGAATGGCTACAAAATTAAAATACTTGAACAATAAAAAAGCTGTTTAGGTATTGACATAAGGCTAAAGAATGTTGTATAATATTAAAAGCTTTAGAAAGTAAAGGTTTATAGGTATTCCTTAAAAACCTAAATATTTTATACAAAGAGGATTAGTTTGAAAGTAGTATATTTTTATAGCTAGAGGTCTTTGTTTTAAACGAGAAAGGAATGAGAATTAATATGGCAGCAGTATATTCAGCAGGAGATTTTAGAAATGGTACAACATTCGAAATGGAAGGAAATGTATTTAGAGTAGTAGAATTTCAACATGTTAAGCCAGGAAAGGGTTCAGCATTTGTAAGAACAAAATTAAAAAATGTTATAACAGGGGCAGTTTTAGAAAAAACATTTAACCCATCAGATAAATATCCAGGAGCAGAAATAGAGAAAAAAGAAATGCAATATTTATACAATGATGGAGATTTATATTATTTTATGGACAATGATACTTATGATCAAATGCCATTAAATAAAGAGCAATTAGGAGATTGCTTAAAATATTTAAAAGAAAATATGATGGTAAAAATACTTTCATATAAAGGAAATGTATTTGCAGTTGAACCACCTATATTTGTTGAATTAGAAGTAACATATACAGAGCCAGGATTTGCAGGAAACACAACTACAACTTCAGGAAAACCTGCTACACTTGAAACAGGATTAGAACTTCAAGTTCCAATGTTTGTAAATATAGGAGATGTTTTAAGAATAGATACTAGAACATGTGAATATATGGAAAGAGTTTAATTAAGGGGGCAAACAACTATGAAAAAATAAAGTTTCATAGTTGAAAAAATAATGAAAAGGGGAGTTGGGAAAGTACAGCTCCTCTCATATTTTTTAAAAAAATGAAAAAAATATATTATTATTTGTTATTTTTTCTACAGAACATGTTGATAGAGCAAAGGTCTGTATCAATACAGGAAAGGAGCAATTTATGTTTGAAGAATTAAGCAAAGAAATGAAACAATTCATTAAAGATTTAGAGGATAATATAGAAAATCCAAAAGATCTCAAATACATTCTTAAAAGAAGTGAGACTTTATTTGATATTGTTTTTAAAGAAATTAACAAAATAGCAGATAGAGAAGCAGATAGACTTAAAGAGATGAGAAAAAAACAAAAACATAATGAAAAAAGAATGGATGAGATAGAAAATAAAATGCAATATTTGAATGAAAATTTAGATTATCTAATTAAAGATATTTATGGAAATGAAGATGGAGAATTCAAAATTATATGTCCTTATTGCAATTATGAATTTAACTTAGATATTGATGAAGATGAGGTCGAAATTCTTTGTCCCGAGTGCAAAAACATTATTGAATTAGACTGGAATGACGATGAAGAAAAATAAAAAAATTTTTAAATGTTGATGTATAAATAAAATATGAACGATAGCTTAAATCTGTTGCATTTGCAACAGATTATTTGCTTTTCTATGCTATAATTTATTATGCAATTTAGTTAAGAATTTGTTACATTTTTTTAAAATATAAAAATCGTAACATAATTTTGAAGCA
The DNA here is from genome assembly GCA_946529215.1 of uncultured Clostridia bacterium. Classification (GTDB taxonomy): domain Bacteria; phylum Bacillota; class Clostridia; order TANB77; family CAG-508; genus CAG-269. The sequence continues at coordinate 9,940 of CAMMZC010000010.1, read as the reverse complement.
ATTTGCAAATACTATTTTTGACCAACAAGAAAGGAAGGGTTTTAGAAATGAATTTTAAGCAATGGAATGGATTTGTAGAAGGAGATTGGAAAACAGAAATAAATGTAAGGGATTTTATTCAAAAAAATTACACTCCTTATGAAGGAGATGAAAGCTTTTTAGCAGAACCAACAGAAAAAACAAAAAAACTTTGGGACGAGGTTTTAGAACTATACAAAAAAGAAAAAGAATCTGAAGGTGGAGTTTTAGATATAGACACAAAAACACCTTCAACAGTTGATGGATTTGCAGCAGGATATATTGACAAAGATTTAGAAGAAATTGTAGGACTTCAAACAGATGCACCTTTAAAAAGAGCAATTATGCCAAATGGTGGAATAAGAATTGTAGAAAAATCATGTGAAGCATATGGTCGTCATGTTGATCCAGAAATTGATAACATTTTCCATACAATAAGAAAAACTCATAATGATGGAGTTTTTGATGTTTATACACCAGATATTAGAATTGCTAGAACTAACAAACTTTTAACAGGGCTTCCTGATGGATATGGAAGAGGAAGAATAATTGGTGATTACAGACGTGTTGCTTTATATGGAATAGATGCCCTTATAGATAACAAAATACATGAATTAGAAGAAATTGATGTAGATGAATTTACTGAGGATATAATCGAAAAAAGAGAACATATTGCTGAACAAATAAAAGCTTTAAAAGCACTAAAAGGAATGGCTAAAAAATATGGATGTGATATTTCTAAACCAGCTAAAAATGCTAAAGAAGCGATTCAATGGCTTTATTTTGGATATTTAGGAGCGATAAAAGACCAAAATGGTGCAGCTATGAGTTTAGGTAGAACTTCAACTTTCTTAGATATATATATTCAAAGAGATTTGAAAAATAAAGAATTAACAGAAGCAAAAGCACAAGAACTAATGGACCACTTTGTTATGAAATTAAGAATGGTTAGATTTTTACGTACACCAGAATATAATGAGCTATTTAGTGGAGATCCTGTATGGGTAACTGAAAGTATTGGTGGAATGGGAATTGACGGAAGAACTTTAGTTACAAAAAATTCTTTTAGAATGCTGCATTCATTAACAAATCTTGGACCTGCACCAGAACCAAACTTAACAGTTCTTTGGTCAGTAGATCTTCCAGAAGCATTTAAAAGATTTGCAACAGGACTTTCAATTAAAACTTCTGCTATTCAATATGAAAATGATGATATGATGAGAGTTACTTTAGGAGATGACTATGGAATAGCTTGTTGTGTTTCTCCAATGAGAATAGGTAAACAAATGCAGTTCTTTGGAGCAAGAGCAAATCTTGCAAAAACTTTACTTTATGCAATAAATGGTGGAATAGATGAAGTTACAGGTCAACAAGTTACACCACTATTTGAACCAATAACATCAGAATATTTAGACTATGAAGAAGTAATGACAAAATATGAGCAAATGATGGATTATGTTGCAAAAATATATATTAAAGCACTAAATGCAATACACTATATGCATGATAAATATTGCTATGAATCTTTAGAAATGGCATTACATGACAGAGATATTTTACAAACTATGGCATGTGGAGTTGCAGGACTTTCTGTTGCAGCAGACTCACTTTCAGCAATAAAATATGCAAAAGTAAAAACTATTAGAAATGAAAAAGGTGTTGCTGTAGATTTTGAAGTTGAAGGAAGATACCCTAAATATGGAAATGATGATGACAGAGTTGACCAAATTGCAGTTCATATTATAGAAAAATTTATTGAATGTTTAAGAAAACATCCAACATACAAAAATGCAAAACACACATTATCTATTTTAACAATAACTTCAAATGTTGTTTATGGAAAAGCAACAGGAAACACACCTGATGGAAGAAAAGCAGGAGCACCATTTGGACCTGGAGCAAACCCACTTCATGGAAGAGACACACATGGAGCATTAGCAGTAATGAACACAATTGCAAAACTTCCTTTTGAAAGTGCAGAAGATGGAATTTCATTTACATTTGCTATAACACCAAATACTCTTGGAAAAACTCAAAAAACAAGAGTAAACAATTTGGTAAATATGCTTGATGGATATTTTACACAAACAGGACATCACATAAATGTAAATGTATTTGATAGAAGTTTGTTAGAAGATGCTATGGAACATCCAGAAAAATATCCACAACTTACAATTCGTGTTTCTGGATATGCAGTTAAATTTACAAGTTTAACAAGAGAACAACAATTAGATGTAATAAACAGAACTATTCATGAAAAAATATAATGCAATTAATAAAAGGCAGGTCGAAAATCTAGACCTGTCTTTCTATAAAATAAAGCAAGGGCAAATAAATCTTCGTTATCAAAATAGTGCGAAGACAAAAATTCGCCCCTATAAAAATGGAAAGGATTGAAAATGGAACAAGAAAATATAGAATATTATGCAAAAGTTCACTCTATAGAATCTTTTGGAACGGTTGATGGACCAGGGATTAGATTTGTGCTTTTTTTACAAGGATGTAGTTTAAAATGTAAATATTGTCATAACAGAGACACTTGGGATATAAAAGGCGGAGAATTCAAATCTTTAGATGAAATTTTTGAAAATATTTTAAAATATAAAAATTATATCTACCCAAATGGAGGAGTTACTGTTACAGGAGGAGAGCCACTTTTGCAATATGAGTTTTTAATAGAACTTTTTAAGCGTTTGAAAAAAGAGAAAATTCATACTTGTATAGATACATCAGGAATGGTTGTTTTGAATGATAAAATAAAAGAGCTTATTGATTTAACAGATTTGTTTTTGCTTGATATTAAACACATTGACCCTGAAAAATGTAAAGAGTTAGTAGGAATGAGCAATAAAAGAGAACTTGAATTTGCAAGATATTTAAGTGAAAACAATAAACATATGTGGATAAGACAAGTTTTAGTTCCTGGATATACTGATGGTGAAGGAGATTTGATGAAGTTAAAGGAATTTATTGATAGCCTGAATACAGTGGATAAAGTGGAAATTTTGCCTTATCACAATATGGGGAAATATAAATGGGAAGAATTACATTTTAAATATGAGCTAGATGACGTAAAAACAGCAACAGATGAAGATGTTGAAAGGGCTAGAAAAATTTTGGGAATTATATGAGAATTTTATTGACAAAGCAAGTAATATATTATAAAATACAAAAAAAATTAAATCGCGCGCGATTTAATTGTGCGCGATTTAATTTTATATAATAAAAAATATATACCATTAATTCAAGTAGCGATATAATAAAATTTTCATTTATATGAAAAGGAGGAGTTTTATGCAAATATATGATTACACTGTAAAGGATAGAAAAGGAAATGTAGTAGAAAGATTTGAATCTACTATTGTACCTGAAAAAATGGAAGCAAAAATTAAAGAACTTATCTAAGAGGTGAAATAAATGCACGATGATTCTGAAAAGTATGAAGAATTAAAATTAGAAAATCAATTGTGTTTTCCTTTATATGCCGTTTCTAATTTAATAATAAGAAAATATAAAACATATTTAAAAGAATTAGATTTGACATATACACAATATATTACAATGATGGCTTTGTGGGAAGAGGATCTTTTAATTATGGCAGAACTAAATCAAAAATTGCATTTGAATTCAAGCACACTTTCTCCTGTTTTAAGAAGGCTAGAGGAAAAGGGATATATAGAAAAAGGACCACTTGAAGAAGACGAACGAATTCTTTTTATAAATTTAACAGATAAAGGGTATGAATTAAGAGATAAAGCTTTGAAAATTCCTAAGAAAATGGCTAAAGAGTTTAATTTAGAGCAAGAGGAAGCAAAAGAACTTCATAGAATTTTATATAAAATACTAGAACAAGAAGAAAAGAGTAAAAGATAGATTACTTTGAATCAAAGTTAGAGGCATTTAAGCAACCAAAAATGCTAAGTTTTTGAAAGGAAAAATTAAATATGTATGATGTAACAATTATAGGTGCAGGACCTGCAGGAATTTCTGCAGCAATTTATGTAAAAAGAGCAAATTTAAATGTTCTTGTGCTTTATTTTGGAGAATCAAATTTAGAACAAGCTTCTAAAATCGACAACTATTATGGATTTGCAGATGGAATTAGTGGAGAAGATTTGTTTAAGAATGGAATTAAGCAAGCTCAAAATCTAGGAGTGGAAGTGAAAGAGTTAGAAGTTTTAGGAATAGAGCCTGTAGGGGAAACATTTAATGTAAAGACAGAAAACGAAAATTTTGAGACAAAAACTGTAATTATTGCAACAGGAAATAGAAAATTAAAACCTAATATAAAAGGAATTGAAGAATTTGAAGGAAAAGGAATTAGTTATTGTGCGATTTGTGATGCATTTTTTTATAGGAATAAAAATGTTGCAGTAATTGGAAATGGAAAATTTGCAGTAAATGAAGCTACAGAGCTTTCACATGTTGCAAGTAAAATTACAATTCTTACAAATGGATTAAAGAAGCCTGAATGTGAATTTGAAGTAAACACAAATATAATTAACGCAATTAAAGGAGAAAATAGAGTTACAGAAGTGGAATTTGAAGATGGAAGCAAAATGCAAATAGATGGAGTTTTTATTGCTCTTGGAGAAGCAGGTGCGAGTGATTTTGCCAAAACTTTAGGTATTATGCAAGAAGGCGACAATATAAAAATTAATGAAAAAATGGAAACAAATGTGCCAGGAATTTATGCTTGTGGAAATATAACAGGTGGATTGTTGCAAGTTTGCAAGGCAGTGTATGAGGGAGCTGAGGCAGGTTTGTCAGCAGTAAATTATGTGAGGGCGAAATAAATATTTTCGTTAAACAATTGAATATATGAGTATTTTTTTAATTAATTATCAAATGAAAGGGTGAAAAGGATGGTAAATATTTTTAATGAAGAAAATTTTGAAAATGAGGTTATAAACTCAGAAAAAACAACAATAGTAGATTTTTATGCAGATTGGTGTGGACCATGTAAAATGATGTCTCCTGTAATTGATAAGATTGCAGAAGAAAATGCAGAAAATATAAAAGTAGGAAAAGTAAATGTTGATGATAATCAAGAATTAGCTATGAAATATAATGTAATGAGTATTCCCACAATTTTAGTTTTTAAAAATGGAGATGTTGCCAATACTTTTGTTGGAGTAACACCAAAACAAGAAATTGAAGAAGCTATAAAATAAATTTAAAGAAAATCCGCTAAGAGAATTGAATCTAGCGGTTTTTTGAAAATGAAAAAACCTCGTCGTAATTGGCGAGGAATTTTTTGCATATTTTAATTTATTATTAATATAAATAATTTTGTGGATTATATGCAACTCCATTAACTCTAATTTCTAAATGAAGATGGTTACCTGTAGAATTTCCTGTTGAGCCAACTGCTGCAATTACTGTGCCTTGAGAGACTTTTTGACCAACAGAAGCGATTAAACTACTACAATGTCCATAATAAGTCATTACACCATTTCCATGGTCTATAGCTATCATTTTGCCATAAGCTCCTTTATAACCTGCAAATACAACTTTTCCAGGTGCAGCAGCTTTTATTTTTGTACCATAAGGTGCTGCTATATCAAGTCCTGTATGAGCTCCTGATCTTACTCTACTCATTGCTCCAAATCTTGAAGAAACAGTACCAGATATTGGTTTAGATAAAGATACTCCTAAGTTTACTTTTGAACGTGACATATTTCTTGCTGTAGATACTCTACCACCAGAAGAATAGTTTTGAGTTGATGCTACTCTTACTACAGGCTTTTTCTCGTATAGCTTAGATACAGCTGTATCTATATCTACAAATTTTTTTGTTTTGGTTTCATATTTTTCTATTATAGATATATCTTTAATATTATAGCTTTCTTTGTTTTTTAATTCTTTTATTACTTTTTCTGCTGTTTCAAAATCTGAGACATAAACTTTTTCGTCATCATCATCTGAAATTGCATAATATTTATAATAAGAAACTCCGTTTTTTACAACAGTTTTAAATATTTCATCATCATTTGTGTTTATTCCTCTTTTAAGTAAACACATTTTATAACTTGGGAGTTTGTCTATAGAAATAAATGCTAAATTAGAGTTTTCTGTAGATTCATCTCCATGTTCCATGTAATTATTTATTCTAGTTTGTAATTCATTTTTATCTTTGCAATAACCTATAATTTCGCCATTTAAACTAACACTATATATAGGTTTATATACAATTGCAACAACTCCAAGTATTAAGAATATAGATATAGTTATTAAAAGAGCAAATTTGACTAAAGTACGTATTTGTATAAATATTTTCTTCATATCTTTCTTTCCTTTGTTACATTTTTATTAAATTTATTTTACAATATTATTACAAAATTTTCAATAGGTTTTAAAAAAAATACATCAAATGCTTGAAGCCGTAAGATAAAAATTTTGGAAGAAAATTAGTATTGACAAATTAATATAAATAAAAGTATAATGAAGGTGAAAAAAAATTCAACTTTTAAAGTAAAAATGGTGAATCAAAAGATATGATTTGCAGAAAAGAATCAAATATAAAAAAGTAACATTAGAGGAGAGATAAGTTTATGAAAAAAGAATTATATAAAATAATAATTTCAGCAATATTGTTTGTAATCGCTTTAGTTATTCCATTTTCAAATATTTGGATTAATAGATGTATATTTATTGTGAGCTATTTATTTGTAGCTTTTGAAGTACTAAAAGAAGCACTAGAAAATATTACTAAAGGAGAGGTATTTGATGAAAATTTTCTTATGAGTGTTGCAACAATTGGGGCTTTTGCAATTGGTGAATTTCCTGAAGCAGTTGCTGTAATGCTGTTTTATCAAATAGGAGAACTATTTCAAGACTATGCAGTTGATAAATCTAGAAAGTCAATTTCAAGTTTGATGGATATTAGACCAGATTATGCAAATGTTTTAAGAGATGGAAAAGAGGAAAAAACGAATCCTGCTGATGTTAAAATTGGAGAAGAAATTGTTGTAAAACCTGGGGAAAAAGTTCCAATAGATGGGATTGTTGTTGATGGCACATCTTTTATAGATACAAAAGCTTTAACAGGGGAGACAGTACCTAAAAAAGTTGGCAAAGATGATGAGATTTTGAGTGGCTGTATAAATAAAGATGGAGTTTTAAAAATTAAAGTAACTAAAAAATATGATGATTCAACAGTTAGCAAAATTTTAGAATTAGTTGAAAATGCAAGTAGTAAAAAATCTAAATCTGAAAAATTCATTACCAAGTTTGCAAAATATTATACACCAATTGTAGTAATAATTGCAGTAATTTTAGCTATTATTCCACCTCTAATAATAAATGGTGCAACTTTTTCAGAGTGGATATATAGAGCTTTATCATTTTTAGTTGTTTCATGCCCATGTGCTCTAGTTATTTCAATCCCACTAAGCTTTTTTGGAGGAATTGGAGGAGCCTCGAAAAATGGAATTCTTATAAAAGGAAGCAATTATTTAGAAGCATTGGCAAGTCTTGAAACAATTGTATTTGACAAGACAGGAACATTAACAGAAGGAGTATTTGATGTCCAAAAAATAAGTCCTGTAGGACTAACAGAAGAAGAACTATTAGAAATTGCTACTTTAGCAGAATGGTATTCAAATCACCCAATTGCAAAATCAATAAAAAAAGCATATAATAAAAGTGCTGAAGAGGTAAAAGTAAAAGATGTTAAAGAAATCTCAGGAAAAGGAATCATAGCAAAAATAGAAGAAGTAACAGATGAGGAAAATGCTAGTATAAAAGATGTCGGAGACAATAGTAAAGAAAAACAAGTTTTAGTTGGAAATGAAAAACTTATGGAACAATATAATATTTCTTATGAAAAAAGTAAAGAAATTGGAACTGTTCTTTATATTGCAATAGATGGCGTATTTTCAGGAACAATATTAATTTCAGACAAAATAAAAGATGACTCTATAAAAGCTATTTATCTGATTAAGAAAAATGGAGTAAAACAAACAATAATGCTCACAGGAGACAAAAAAGAAATTGCCGAACATATTTCTAAAGAAATAGGAATAGATAAAGTTCATTCAGAGCTTTTGCCAGATGGAAAGACAGAGAAGATGGAACAATTATTAAAAGAAAAAAAACAAAATAAAAAGATTGCATATGTGGGAGATGGAATAAATGACGCACCAGTTCTAGCTCTTGCAGATATTGGAATTGCAATGGGAGCATTTGGAGCAGATAGCGCAATCGAAGCAGCAGATGTTGTTATAATGACAGACGAACCTTCAAAAATAAATACAGCAATTAAAATTTCTAAGAAAACAATGAAAATTGTTCGAGAAAATATAGTATTTGCAATTTTTGTTAAAATTTTAGTATTAATTTTAAGTGCGCTTGGAATTACTACAATGTGGGCTGCAGTCTTTGCAGATGTAGGTGTTACAATTATTGCTACATTGAATGCATTAAGGATGCTAAGTAAGAAAGTATAGGAGGGATTTTATGAGTACAGAAATAGTTAAATTTACAGCTACAGATGGAATTATTTTAGATGGAATATTAAATAAATGTGAAGAAAGAACAAAAAAATTATTAATTCAAATACACGGAATGGTAAGCAATTGTTTCAAAAAAAGAGAAAGAACAATTGCGCAAAAAGTAGAAAATATAGGAGTAGATACATTGTGTTTTAACAACAGAGGAAGTGAAGTTGTAAGATACATTAAAAGCGAAACTGCAAGCTTTCTTGGAGGAACAGCTTATGAAAAAATTGAAGACTGCTATTATGATATAGTTGGAGCGATGGAATTTGCGCTAAGTTTGGGGTATGAAGAAATATATTTGCAAGGACATAGCTTAGGTTCTACAAAAGTTGTGTACACATACAATAAGTTAAAAGAAGAAAATAGCAAGTATTTAAAAAATATAAAAGCAATTATTTTGTTATCTTTGTGTGATTCAAGTGATAATATTGAAATGAGCAAAGATGATAAATATTTAAAAATTGCAGAGGAAAAAGCTTCGAATGGTGAAATAATGGAGTTAATGCCATTAAAAGCATATATTCATCCAATTTCCGTTAGAAGTTATTTGCAATATGCAAAATATTATCAAAATATAGATTTTGCAAGATTTGATGAAAAAGATTATGAATTTGAAGTTTTGAACAAAATCGAAGTTCCACTTTTTATGAGATGGGGAAATGTTCATGAGCTTATAAATCAAGATGCAAAGGATTTAGCAGAATTTATGAATACTAAAATTCATAATCCAAATAAAGATATAAGCTTCATTGATGGAGCAGATCATACTTATTATGAAAAAGAAGAACAACTTGGAGAAGAAATAGAAGGATTTTTGAGTAGTTTAGTAATTAATAGTTAGAGGATTGGCTGAGATTTAGTTAAAAAAATATAAGAAGCAGAAAGGTATCAAAAATGGATAAAAAAGAATTAATAAGAACAATAAAATTCACACTATTTTCAATATCAGCTGGAATCGTCGAAATTGTATTATTTGCATTATTGGACAAATTTACAGGATGGACATATTGGCCAAAATATTTAATTGCATTAATTGCGTCTGTTATATGGAATTTTACATTAAACAGAGAATATACTTTTAAATCTGCAAATAATGTCCCAATTGCTATGATAAAAGTTGCTATTTTTTATGCAATATTTACTCCTGTTTCTACAATTGCTGGAAATTATTTAGCAGAGAGTTTGGGGTGGAATGATATTTTAGTTACACTTTTAAATATGGTATGTAATTTTGTTTTAGAATATTTATATGATAAATATGTAGTATTTAGAGGAACTATCGACACAAAAAATAAATAAACTTTATGAAGAAATTATATATATTTTTTTAGAGTAAAAATAATAAATAGTTGGAAATTTCCAACTATTATTTTTTGTATATAAGAAAACCACGTGCTACGCGCGTGGTTCAAAAAAAGCGA
>CAMMZC010000009.1 GCA_946529215.1 uncultured Clostridia bacterium | reverse complement strand
TATATCATAAAAATATTTATTTGTCTTGTTTTAGAGCAAAAAAATAAGTGGTCACAAGTAACCACTTATTTTATACTTTATTCCAATATTTCGATACTAACTAAATCAATATTTTGTGGATAAGATTTTGTTGTTTCTCCCCTGAAAGTAACTTTAACCTTTTTTCCTATTTCATATCCTTTATTTTTTTGATATTTTATTAAAACCGCTTTACTTGTAATTCTTGGATTTTCTTTGTTTGGAACTATACTTACACACTCTTCGTTCATTATGTTTTTTATTGTTCCCTCAAATGTTACCAATTCGTTACTATTTTCTTCTGTATTTAATTTTGAACTCGTTTCTGTGTTTATTTGTTGTTCAGTATCATTATTATTATTATTCACATTTGCATTATTTGTATTGTTTCTTCTAGTAGAATTGTTTGAAGCAGTATTATTTACTGTATTTCTTCTTTCCGTATTGTTATTTATGGTATTCTCTGTTGTAGTATTTGATGTTGTGCTGTTTTCTACTATTTCATTTTCATCATCTTCATCTTCTTCTGGTGAAATGGCAGTATCATCTTTTACTAATACACTAACATCATCTACTTTTAAAGCAAAATATGGTTGTTCTTTGCTTTCTTCTTTTAGGTATAATATAAAATCACTATCAAATATCATTATCCTGTCTATATAATCTTCTGCAGATTTTGTTGCTTCAATTACTGCTTCACTTTTTACACTTCCACCCACATTATTAAGTTCAAAATCTATTGTTTGTAATGCTTGTCTTATAAACCAACTTGTACCTTTTATTCCTCTTCCACAAAGTTCATCATAATTTATGTCATCATTTACTTTTATAAATGGTATTCTTAATTTGTCCGTCTTTCCAAAAGTTGTATCTCCATTATATTTGTTTTGTTTTTCTTTTAGTTCTTGATAATTTTCTTCAAATGATTTTCCTTCGCCTGTTGTTTTGTATAGTATTACATCTTCTCCTTCTTTTGTTTTTAGCTTTATTGCAAAATCTTTTTCAGAATTATAAAATAATATTTCTACATTTTTACCTGCTTCTGGCTTTGTACTACCATCTACTCCAAAACATCTTACTCCTTCTTTTGCACCATTAAATTCCATGCTTCCCATTGCTGTTGAAAACGGCTCTAAAAATTTAAATTCTTTTTTTAGCATTGCGTATAGCACATATCCAGTTGGATCATTCCAATTTATTTTATCTAATATTTTACTGTTTTCATTAAATTTTTGCTTTATTCCTTTTTCTATTTTGTTCTTTAATTCTAAACTTGTTTCATCATGTATTTTAAATATTGAATTTTCTGATAATTGCGATATTGTAAATGTCTGTTTATTTAACTCATCTGCAAGTTCTGATGGACCATCGTTAAATTCTATTGGACCTTTTATAACATCATTCATAAAGTCATTCCAAACTAAATTAAATGTACCAACCCATACTTTATTACTATCCATTGTTGATAATTTACTTGTATATGTAGGTGTCATTGTCGCTTTTCCTGTACTTGCCTTTAAAATTTTAGTTGCTGCATAAACTCCTCCTGCAAGTAAAACACCAATACAGAGTACCATTATTACTACTTTTGAAACTTTATTCATTTCATCAAATCCTTTCTTTAATAAAATTAGTCGTAACTGATTTTTGCCTCTATGGATAAGATTTTTAACATTTGAAACTGTCTCTTCAAGTATATCAGCAATTTCTTTATATGAAAGATTTTCAACCTTATTAAGATATATTGCATTTCTATACTTTATATCTAACATATTGATTGCTTCCATTAGTTCTTTTCTTGTTTCGTTTTTAGTTATAATATCGCTTACATCTTGATAAGTTTGCTGTTCTTCTTGCAAAAGATATTCAGAACTAATTACATTTCTTCTATTTTCTGTATTTATATAGTTTATTGCTCTACTTTTTGCTACCATATAAATATAGTGTTTAAAAGAATATCCCTCTTTTAGTTTATTTTGTAATACATATATAAAAACATCCTGTGCTATATCTTCGGATTTTTGATAGTCTTTTATTATGTTATAAATAAAATATGTAATTTTATCCTTATACTTATTGTATAACAGTTCAAATGCTTCTTTTTCTCCATTTAAATATTCATTATATAACTTTATATCTAAATCATTTTCCATATCTTACCCAGCCTTCTACTATATATACCAGTGAAATTAAAAAAAGTTTCAAAATTCTACAATTATTTTAACCTATTTTAAAAAAATTTAATACTAAACTTTATTTTTAAATCTTAAATACCAACTAAAAACATTATTTTTTTGCTCGTTTTCCACAATTTGCTCTTGTAGCTGTGGAAAAGTTTTCGGAGATAGAGAAATATTTTTTCTTGGAGCACAACAAAACTATTATTACTTTAAAAATTTAGATTTAATTAAAAAGTAATTTTAAAAGGAGCATGTTTGCTCCTTTATTATATAAATAGTAACTTGTAGTGCTATTGTTACTTTTATAAACTACTTCTTTAATATTAAATCATTATATTCATTAATATCTTTTGCATCAATTGCCATATACCCATTTTTCACTCTCTTTTGATTTGATATATCTTCTCCAAGCCAATTAGGAATTATATATGAATTTGCTTGTTCCTCACTTTTGAATTCAATTTCAGCAAAGCAAACACCCTCAAAAAAATCTTTAAATCTGTCAATTTCAACCTTTAATCCATCCTTTAAAGGAATAACATATCTCGTTTTATGTATCGTTCTTCCATCAATTTTGCTTCTTAAATGTTCATAAGCATCTTTTGATAATGTCAATTCTACTTCATCGCATATACTTAAATCATCTTTATATTCTTTTTTTCTTGCTTTATATGAAAGTATAAACTCATTGTCGTTATATTTTCTTAATCTTAATGTTGGTTTACAGCCATGATTTAAATAAGATTGCTCTATTTCAATTTTGTTATATTGTTCTATATCTTTCGGAAGTTCCTTTACCTTATATTTTTTTTCAATTTCAACTCCTTGCATAAGCCCCTCCTTTTCATGTTACAATTATATATGATAACAATAAAAAATTCAAGAATTATCTAAAATATGTTTGCTTTTTTAAATCTTAAATACCAGCTAAAATCGTTATTTTTTTGCTCGTTTTCCACAAGTTGTTCTTGTAATTGTGGAAAAGTTTTCGGAGCTGGAACTATAACTGGTTCTCCAGGTCTCCAATTTGCAGGAGTTGAAGCATTCTCGCAATCTACTATTTGCAAAGCTTCTATTGTTCTTAATATTTCTGGAATCCATCTTCCAACATTTAACGGATATACTAAAATTACTCTTATAGTGCCTTTTTCATCTATTATGTATACATTTCTTACTGTTTCTGTATTACTTATATTGCTTGCTATCATCCCATATTTTCTTGCAATTTCTCCGCTTCTGTCTGCAATTATTGGGAATGGCAAGACTATTCCTGTTCTACAATATATGTCATACATCCATGCTAAATGTGAAGAATTGCTATCTATACTTAATCCTAATAATTCTGTATTTAATTTCTGAAAATACGGATAAGCATTTGCAAAAGCAATCATTTCTGTTGTACAAACTGGGGTAAAGTCTCCAGGATGGCTAAAAAATACAAGCCATTTTCCTTTGTAATCTGCTAATTTTACATTTCCATAAGTAGTTATTGCCTCAAAATCAGGTGCTTTTTCACCTATTTTTACATTTCCATTCATCATTAATTCATAATCCATAAAAAAACTCCTTTTCATTTTTTGTATAATATGAAAGGAGTTTATTTTTGGTTAAATATTATTTTTTTTATTAGCAATCATATTTTTTGCCTAAGGTATATTAAAAATTATGTTATATATCTATAGTATATCGAAATAGTTTAAACATTCATTCTATGTTATTTTTTCTCCACATTCTGGGCAAAATAAGGCATCACTTTGTATTTGACTTCCACATTTTGGGCATTTCTTGTCTCCTTGTTTTGATGTACCACATCTTAGACAAAACTTACCTTTATTTTCTTTTCCACAATTAGGACATACCCATTGATTCACTTCATTTTTTTCGTTATTATCCTGAGATTTTTGTTCTGTATTTTCCTTATTCTCTGTAGCTTTATTATTTGTCACTGCGCCGAATGCTCCTCCTGATGCCATGTTCATCATTCCTATGCCCATAAACCCATTAGCTGATCCATTAGAATTATTAGCTGCATTTTTAACAGCTTCTGCATAAGCACCTGTAAGTGTTCCTTGTTGCATGTTAGTATTTGCACTTAAAATATAATTATTTATGTATTCTTCAGATTTTTCGTCTAAAGAAACTGACTCTATTAAAAATGTAATAACAGTTAATCCTCTGTCTCTTAGGCTCTTATCATATACTTTTTCATCCATCATTTCTTTTATTTCATCAGTTTGACTTGGTAATTCTAATACTGGAACTTTATACTTTTCTGTTCCTAATTCGTTTAATATATTTTGAAATGTGCTAATTACCTCTGTTCTTATTTGCTCTACAATTTGTTCTTTTTTATAAATATCTGCTGTTCCAGCTATTTCTGTCATAAATAAACTTGGATTTGAAATTTTGAAAGTAAATTTTCCATAGCATTTAACTTTTACAGATAATGGGATAATTCCTCCTGTCATTTGGTTAGGCACTGGATGAGACCAATCTTGAAATGGAATTGGTGTTGCAGTTCCAAATTTATTATCAATAATTTCTTTAGTATTAAAATAATACACAACTTGGCTGTCTGATGCAACTCCTCCATAGGTAAATCTTTTCCACATCTCTTTAAACACATCTCCAAAATCCCCTCCAAAAAATGATGGAGAAGTTGATTCATCAAAAATATAATCTCCTTCTTCTGCAGAACCATCTAATACTTTTCCATTTTGTATAATAATAGCACATTGTCCTGGCATTACCCTTATTATACTTTTTTTAGAAATTATACCTGAATCGGTTGTAACCTTTTTCATCAAAACATCATTTTCCATATTTTCACAAGCAATTATATCTTTCCATTGATCATGTAAAGTTCCTCCTATTGCGCCAATTGCTGATTTTATTAATCCCATTTTTATTCCTCCTTTTTAATACATATATCTTTCCAAATTTGAAAGCACCCAATTATGTTCTCCTGTTGTGATAACACTTCCACAATATGAGCATTTTCCTGCAGATGTAATTTCTGTAGGTGCACCACAATTTGGACAATTAGTAACATTAAGCTTATTATCACCTGGTTTTGTTTTTATTCCTTTTTTTCTAATAAATGTTAATTTGTAGTTATTAAATTTATAAGTATTTCTATCACCTTTTATTACTTGTCCTGTACCTTCATCAATAATATAATCTATCATTTTTGAATTCAATACTACAGATAATACATCTTTATCTTCTGTCTGTTCAAAGCTTAAATATTTAACAGAATTTACACTTACTCTTTCCATTTTGTTAATTTGTCTATTAAATTTATATCTTTCTAATTGAGTAAGGTGTTGCTCATATAGTTCTTTTGTTTCAAAGCATCTCATTTCTGACCAATCTCTATCTGACCAAGCATATTGTAGTTTTATAAACAAATCTCTTGCCCATGAACTAAATTCATCTTCATTAAACAATGAATCTACTTCTTTTATTTTATTAATAATAGTCGTTTCATCTTTTTCAATATCTTTTGGCATCATATTATAAGACTGATAATATCTTTGTTCTCGTCTTTTATCAGTTGATAAAACTACAGCTAAAATGATTATCCCTATTAATGTTACAATTCCCCAAGTTTTTAAATCCATATCACTATTATTCCTACTACTTCTTCCATAATCATAATCTCTGTCATTATCCCAGCTACTACTACTCCAACTGCTACTATAATCATGGCTACTACTACTCCAGCTGCTACCACTATCATAAGTTTCAAAATCACCTACGTCTGCATAAGATATTGATTGAAACAAAAACATTAATATAAAAATAAGAATAAATTCCTTAAAAAATTTCTTTAGTTTCATTTTTTCATTCCTCCATTGTATTAAACTACAAAAATTCTATCATATAATTTTAAATAATTCAACATATTTCGTCCTTGTTTTGTTTAATTAACCTATTTTACACTCCTTAAAGCTTCTTCTAAAGCCTCTTCTGGAGTTGTTACCTCTATACATTTTATTCTTTTTCTATCATCCATAAAACTATTTGAAAGCTTACTAGCCCATCCCCCGAAGTTAGATACTGTTATAATAGGAATTCCTGCTTGATATGCAATTGCCATTTCTGTAAGTGTTCCAGAGCCTCCACTTATAGCAATTATTACATCACACGAAAGTACTAACGTAAATTCTCTTCCTCCACCTATTTCTAATCCACAAGGTATTAATATATCAGGTCTAAATTCTCCATATACTTCTTTATCCTTTCCACCTGTAATTCCAACCGTTATTCCTCCATTATTTTTTGCTTCAATTGCAGCAATAGTTGATAATGAACTATATTCTTTTTCAGCACCATAAACTAATATATTTCCACTCTTTGCGATTAATTCTCCTATTTTTTTTGCGAACTCTTCTGCATCTTCTCCATAATTTAAATCAGCGGCACTCCCCATTACACCTATCTGTATCTTTTTCATAATATATCCAACCTTTCTTATATTCTCTTCAATATTCATATAATTGTTATTTCCTTGCTGTTATTCCATAATATCTTCTTATTAAAAGAATCCCTTTTTCGTAACTATGTGTTTTTATGTATTCATCTAATATATTTAAATTTATTTTTTCGTTTTCTTCTGTTTCAGAAAAATCACATAATATTGGTGTTTTTAATAATAATGCTAATAAATCATTTTTTGTTTTGTAATACTCTCTAATATGTATTGGCACTAATTCTACATCTTTAAATCCTGCATCTAAAATATTTTCATAGTCAATTAAACTAATAGGCTTTGAATCCATGTATGCTTGACCTTTTCCAAATAATCTTTTTAATTCCCAGCAATCTAATTTATCTACTCCTCTTAAGATTAACATACCTCCTGGTTTTAAAGTATTATAGATTTGCTTTGCATCAGTACATGTATGTCTTGCAGTAACAACGTCAAAATAATTACTTGGTGTATCCATATTTAAATTGTCCATTTGTCTAAAAGTAATATTTTTTTTATTTGACTTCTTTAGGTTTTCATTCGCTGTTTTTATCATTTCTTCTGAAAAATCAGTTGCTATTATTTCTTTTACTTCAGGAAATTTCTTTAAAACCTTTTCTCCACCACCTGTTCCTAAGTCTAAAATTCTTGATTCACTATTTGAATTATTTCTTAATATTTCATACATATCCCAATTTGTAATCTTTTCTTCTGTACGATTAATATCACTAAAATCCCAATTTTTTATTTGATTGTAAAAATCATATTCTTTATTATCCATATTCTAACATCCTTTTAAAACTCTTTTTTATACCATTTTGCAAATTCCGTCATAGCGTTTACAGATTCATATCTTGTTCTGTTTTTCCTTTCTTCATCAGTCATTTCTGCTAAAGTTTTTTCATATCCTAAAGGTTTAAAAATATACCATAAATCAGACCACTTTTTTTCCGAATCATTACCTAATACTTTTTTAGATAAAAATCCTTCATGTTTTCCCATAAATTGATGTATTTCTTTTCCATCATAATATGATAAACATTCAGTAAATCTGCATTTTCTGTTTTCTTTATTTTCCATTAATTTTAGCATACCCTCTATTCCTATCGTATCTAATGCAAAATTCACAAAAGCTCTAGGAAATCCATCTAATTCATCTATCCAAAATCCACAATCTAAAGATATACATGGTTTATTAACTAATTGATATGCCTCTTTTACTTTATACTCAGATATATATTTTATGTCGTCACTTCTTGGTTCTTCTAAATCATATTCAAATACCTTAAAATCAACTCCATTTAATTGTTTTTTAGCTGATGCTATTTTACCTTTGTTATGTGTTACAAATACTATTTCTTCCATTGAAACATCCTCCTATTTTTTCATTGCTATTATTTCAAATACATGCCATTTTTTCTTTTCGCCCATTACTAAATCTTTAATATATTTCTTTTCAGCATAGTATTTAATTTCAAAATCTTTAAAATAATCTAATGCTTTCTCTTTTGGTAAAAATGTCATTCTATCATTTCCATACCATCCGTCTTCTTCACCTAAAAAATTCCCAACAAAAAATCCATTATTATTAATGTTATTTGTTATTTCATTCATCATATTGTTAAATTTATCCGGATTGCATAAATGTAAGCTAAAACATGAATATATTAAATCAGCTTTATCAAGTTTCAAAATTTCAAATTCTTGCAATTCAAATTTTAGATTTTCGTTTTGAGTAATTTGACTCATTATTATTTCTTTTGATTTTTCTTCTTTATCTATACAAGTTACTTTGAAACCTTTTTCCAACAAATATTTAGTATCATTTCCTGCGCCTGCTCCTAAATCTATGGCAGTTTTTCCTTTTAATTCTTTGTCAAAATTCATAAAGAAAAATGTTTTTAATAACCCTGATGGATTGTTTCCTTTTGTTTTATTGTAATATTCTTCACTGTTTTTCAAATTCATCACTCCTATATAAATTTCACTTAAGAGATTCTTCATACTTTTTAGCTATGTCTCTATATGGCATTTGCTTTCTTCCTAAGTTTTGACATTCAAATTCATTAATAAAATTTTCAAGCTCGCTTAACATTTTTTGTTTGTCCTCTTTCTCTGATAAAACTTCCAACTCAATAAATTTTCCAATACCTTTTAACTCATCTAGCATAATATTTCTTTCAATTCCATTAATAGTTTTTGTATATGTGGTTCTATGCTTTTTAAATGATACATATTCTATATATCCTAATTGTTTTATTATATATTTTATATCTTCATGGTCTTTAACATTTAGCTCAATATTTACTTCTTTTTTTCCATATTTTTCAGTTTCTTCTGTTGATTTAGGTTTATATGTCAATTCTAAATAATTATCATTTATTTTTCTTGTTCTTAGGCATATTCTATTTTTTACAAAATATAAATCTTCATCTGAAAAATATGTGTCTTCTTCTACTTCTTCACTCACTAATTTGAATCTTTCTTGTTTTATTTTCTCCATTATTCTTTTTTCTTCTACTTCATTTAAAATATAGCTTCTTTCTAATTCTATTCTATTTGACATTTTCTCCTCCTCTTTTCCACAATTATATCACCTTTTGTATATAAAAACCACATTTACTTACAAATTTTGTAAATTAGTTCTTCATATTGTTTGACTAGCTTATCATAACTTTTTGTAGATATATGTTCATTCACTTCATGTGCAGTAATTGGTCCTACTCCTAAAATCATTCTTTTTACTCCTGAAATCATACTTGCTTCTGTCATGAAATTGGCTGTTTTCACATCATCTATAAAATCTATATTATCAATAAAAGGTTCTATTAATTCTATAATATTAGCTTCTGCCTTATACTTTTTCGAGAGTTCTTCTACTTTTTTAGTTATTTTTTCTATATGTTTTTTATTAGCTATACGAAAGTCTATACTTATTTCACAATATGCTGGTACTGAATTTTTTGCACTTCCACCATGTATTGTTCCTACATTCATTGTTGTATAAGGAATTTCATATGCTTTTTCTTCATCTATTTTTATCTCTTTATTATAAAATTCATCTAATTCATTTAAAAACTTTACAGCATTCATGTTTGCACTAATTCCTTTTGCTGGATTGCTTGAGTGAGCTTTTAAACCTTTAAAATATATTTCATATTCAATTAAACCTTTGTGGCCAGTAAATATTTCGTTATTTGTGGGTTCTCCAAATATCATATATTCTGGAAATTTTTCATTATTCTTGACTAATTCATATACTCCTGTAAATTTTATTTCTTCATCATATGTAAAATATAGCTTCATTCCACTTTTCAATTTACTAAAATCAATTTTAGCAACTGCATCTAACATTGCTGATATTCCACCCTTCATATCACAAGCTCCTAGTCCATACAAAAAACCGTCTTTTAATGTTAACTCAAATGGATTTTTAAATTCTTCTATATATTCCACTGTATCTGTATGTCCTAAAAAACCTAACTTTGGATTTTTCCCAATACTCATTACTAAATCCTTTGTCTTATATTCAGTCTTAAATCCTAATTTTTTTAAATAATCTTCTATGTATTCTATTATTTCTTTATTTTCCTTATCTTTAATTGTATTAAATTTTACTAAATCTTTTAATATTTTATATTTTTCCATAATATTTTCCTCCTTATATTTTCTATACTATTGATAAATACCTTGGCTTTTCGCTCTTTCTTCTATAATACCTTCTTTTCATTTTTATCTCATTCCTTCCCTAAGGCACAAATCTGGTTGGAAAAAAATTGTAATTTTTTTTCAACCTTTACCTTCTAAATACAAAAATAGATGCACAAGTGATTTTTCTTTATTAATCACTCATACATCTATTTAGTCTTTAATAATAATACTATGAATTTTTTATATGACTAAAACGCATGGGTGATTTTCACTCCATACGTGATGTCTGTTGTTTAATTTACAAGCATTTATAAAATTATTCATAACATTTCCTCCATTTTTTAATCAATCTCAATAACAATTAGCGGTACTAAAATTTCATCATCAGTGTAGCCTGCATGTTGAGATAGAAACTCTTTATCTCCTTCATATAAAAGAGTTTTATTATTTTTTGATATTGCTAAATAATCTCCTAATGCACTTCTAAAAATTGTATTTTCTTCTCCATCGCCAAAAAGCTTTTTATTTATTACTTCTTCCTTTGTCCATAAATCAAAATCTTCGCCAAAATACTTATTAAACAATTCTACAAATATTTCTTTTTTCTCTTGCTTTATAAAGAAATTAACTGCTCTTGGTTCTAGTGATGTATTTCTTTCCAAACATTCTACAACATCTGGGTAATCTTTCAAAACCATATTTTCAACTGTAATATGTCCATGGTCAGCTATTACAAAAATAACTGTATCATGAAGGTTTTTGCATAATTGTTCTACCTTTTCGTTTCTATCTTTAATAATATCTTTTACTTCATCACAGTATGTACCTTGTCTATGCATAGAATGATCTGGTTCTATATCATAAGCATAAATATATTTTTTACCGTCTTCAGAACATATTTTTTCTATTCTAGCAAACATTTCGTCTGTATTACTATATGAGTTTTCTCCAAATGGAAATAGCTTATATGCCTTGTATTTTTCAGATTTGTTTATGTCTTGTACTATAGTTTTAGTTTTCATATATTTCTTTTTAAATTCTTCAGCTTCTTTCAATTGTTTTTCTTCAATATCGCCTTTCTCCGTTTCCGGAAAAACATTAATAGTCTTATCTATCTCTTTAAAATACATACTCCACCCTAACATTCCTGTTTCTACTGGATTAAGTCCTGTTTGAATTGTTGTAGTTGCAGCAACAGTTGTCGCAGGAAATACTGTCGTAATAGGTTTTATTCTATGTTTTATAAAAAATGAATCTGGTGATAATATTTTATCTATTATGTTTGAGCCCATTCCATCAAAAAGAATAGTAACAACATTTTTTGGTTTTCTTTCTTCTAGAATTTTATCTATATATTCTATAGTTTTGTGTTTGTAATCTAAGTCAAAATATTTTCTTATTGAACTTGCAAAATTTGTTAAAGTTTCATTATAATTATTTTTCACTTCCATTAATATCACCTATTTTTCCTTATATTCAACTACTTTTGCATTGCTAATTAAAAGATTTTTTGCAAATATTGCAAAACTATCTTTATCATAGCTTTTTTTGTTTTGCGAATAATATAGTATCATACGTAACAAACCTCCATGTGTTACTAAAAGTATATTTTCATCCTCTTTTATTTGGCTAATAAAATTCTTTGCTCTTTCATACAATTGATTTCTAGATTCACCATGTATTTTTTCTGGTGTCTCATTAAAAACATTCCATTCTTCATCTGTTATTTCTTCAATTATACGTCCTTCATAATCCCCAAAGTTTTCTTCTCTTAATCTTTTATCAAAAGTTATTTTAGATCCTATTTTTTTGTTAATTATTTCTGCTGTTTCCTTTGCTCTTAATAAATCTGAAGAAATAATTCTATCAATTTTTAAATTTGCAATTTCTTTCGCTGCTTCCTCAGCTTGCTGTTTTCCATTTGAATTTAGTGGAATGTCAGTTTGACCTTGTATTTTTCTTTCTGCATTCCAATCAGTCTCTCCATGTCTAATTAAATATATCATTTTTTACCTCCATTTAATCAAAAAAGCCTCACAAAAGAATCTTTTAAGACTCCTTTGCAAGACTTGGATAATCTCATCTTCTAAGTGTAGGCAACTGTTCTATTTAAGCTACCCTTTATCGCTCAAGCTTAATTGCTTTAGATAAACTCTTAAATTATATGAAACATTTTATCATATTATTTTTATTTTGTCAAATTTTATTGCCACTCTGTTGTTGCTGGTGGCTTACTTGTAACATCATAAATAACAAATTCGATTTTGTCTCCAAATTTACTTTCTATTTCATTTACAATTTTTTCGATATCTGCTTTTTCTACTTCTTTACCTATTTCTCCTGGCCTTCCTGTCATAAAATCATTTGTAACAAAAGTTCTAATTGCTACTGAATACTTTTTTGTTATTCCTATTGGAATTAATACAGCAAATGTCTGATTTACTTTTGCTTTCTCAAGCGTTGTTGTTACTATATAGTCTAGCTCTCGAAGTAATTCCACATTTTCATCTTCAATTCTCATATTGAAACATTTTATTTCATTATTGATTTCTGCTTTATTTAAAATATATCCTACTCTGTTTATTGAATTAATTCTGTCAGTTATTTCTTTTGCATTTGTTGTTACTTCTTTCCAATCGAAGTCTGTTTTCCTTCCTGCCATTAAACATAAATTCCTGTAACTTCTTGCATCTCCTTGAACTCCAACAGATTTAATCGGCAATATATATCCTTTTTCTGGAGTTTGTCCTAAAATTTCATTTAATTTTGCTACTTCTTCAGATGTAATTTCAACTTCTTCATTCTTGTCATGACATATTAGTCTTATAGCAAGTCCAGGTCCTGGAAATGGTTGACGAGATGCTATTGCTTCATCTAGTCCAAGTTTTCTTGCAACTCTTCTTACTTCATCTTTGTGCCAGTCTGCATTTGTTTCTACTATTAAGCCTTTCTTTCTTGCTTGTCTTACAATTTCAACATCATTATGATGTGTTTTTATTTTGTGTGCAAATCCACTAATATCTGGATTTCCACTTTCTATTAAATCTGGTCTTAAAGTTCCTTGTGCAATAAATGTATTTTCTTTGTCTAATCCTAGTCTTTCAATTACTTGGTTTGCTATTTGAATAAATATCTCTCCAATAATTCTTCTTTTCTTTTCAGGATCTACTGTATCTACTAGTGGACCAATTGGTCCTTCTTCTGTTTCTACAATTGTGTTCATAAAGTAGTCTTTGGCATTTTCTCTAATTAAGTTTTTCATACCTAATTCTTTAAGATTTTCGCAAACAATATCACTTTCATTTTTTCTCATAAATCCTGAATCTATGTGTATTGCATATATGTTTTCTGCTGGTAAGGCTTTTACAAGTAGAGCTGCTGTAACAGCAGAATCTACTCCACCACTTACTAGACAAATTATCTTTTTATCTCCAACTTTTTCTTGAATCATTTTTATAGATGTTTGAATTCTATCTTCTAATGCATATACTTCTTTGTATTGTGCAACTTTTCTAATGAAGTTCTCTAACATTTTCATTCCATTTTCTGTTAAATCAACTTCTGGATGAAATTGGAATCCATACATTTTTCTTCCTACATCTCCAATTGCAGCTATTGCATCACCTGATTTTGCAATTACTTCAAATCCTTCAGGTTTAACTTTAACTGTATCTCCATGGCTCATAAGAACTTGCTCTTTTTCAGATAGTCCATCAAATATTGGTGCATTTATGTCAATAGATACTTCACATTGACCATATTCTTTTTTCACATCACTTGCAACTACTCCTCCAAAATGGTCTGACATAAGTTGCATTCCATAACATATTCCTAAAACTGGAATTCCAAGTTCAAAAATTTTGTCATCAAAATTTAATCTTTGTGCTTCTCCAATGTTGTTTGGTCCTCCTGATAAAATTACAGATTTGTAATCTTTTAAATCTTCACTTTTTACATTGATAGGAAATATGTCTGATTTTACTCCAAGTTCTCTTACTCTTCTATCAATCACTTTTGTGTATTGTCCTCCACAATCTAGTATAGCTAATTTTTCCATTTTAATCCTCCTATTTTATTATATTTTGTTTTTTAAAAAATCTAATTATAGAACGAAGGAGCTTAAGTGAAGTGAATTACAATTTCTTTTAAATGTGAAATGGTGGTGTCCTTACAAACTTGATAAGGGGGGACCATAAAACATTTAATTTAGAAATTGTATGAAACGAAGCGTAAAGCGGGGTTGAGTAATATAATTAGATTTTTTGTAACTAAACTAATATAAAGCTTTAATATCCCATGTTGTACTATTGACAGTATCATTTAGAATGATTCCTTGTTCATCAAGTTTTGCTCTGATGCTATCTGCTGTGTCGAAGTCTTTTTGCTTTTTGGCTTCTGCTCTTTTTGAAATTTCTGTTTCAATATATTCTGTATCAAGATTTATCTTCTTTAAATATTTTTCTCTTAATATGTTTGCAAATTCTTGTGGATTTTGTTCAAATAAGCCTAAAACACCATATGCTTCTTTTACTTCTTCTAAAATTTTAGCTAAGGTATTTGCAACTTGTATTCTATTTCCTTTATTTGCAGTTTTTATCAAATTATTTACATATTTAAAAATTCCGTGTAAATTTGCAAGTGCAGCAGTTGTGTTAAAATCATCATCCATAACTTCTATAAATTTTTCTTTAATTGTGTTTGAAATATCATCTTCTACTTTTTCGCCTTTTGAATTTCCTTCGTATTGGCTAATAAACTCATTCATTTTTGCTATTGTGTTATAAAAATAATATAAATGTTTTTCTGCTAAAGTGTAGTCTTCGTCTAAAATATCTACATCTGAGCCATAATGTTTTGAAAGCATTACATATTTTATAACTTCATAATTGTACATTTTTAAAGCATCACGAATTGTTAGAGAATTTCCTAAAGATTTGCTCATCTTCTCTCCATTTATTTTAATCAATCCGCAATGTGACCAGCATTTAGCAAAAGGCTTTCCTGTAAGAGCTTCACTTTGTGCAATTTCGTTTTCGTGATGTGGAAATACTAAATCTCTTCCTCCACCATGAATATCTATTGTTTCTCCTAATGTATTTAAAGCCATTACTGAGCACTCTATATGCCAACCTGGACGACCTTTGCCCCATGGAGACTCCCAATATATTTCTCCTGGTTTTGCAGATTTCCATAATGCAAAATCAATTGGATCTTCTTTTCCTTCTTCAAGATCGATGCGCACTCCATTTAACATATCATCAACATTTCTGTGTGAAAGTTTTCCATATTCAGCAAATTTCCTTACTCTGTAGTACACATCCCCCTTTAGAGTTGGGTATGCATAACCTTTATCTATTAAGCCTTGAACAAACTCTATTATTTGATTTATATATTCAGACGCTTTTGTTTTTTCATCTGCATCTGTTATGTGAAGTGCTGCCATATCTTTTTCTGTTTCTGCAATTTGCTCTCTAGAAAATTCTAAAGCATCTTTACCTTGTTCATTTGCCCTTTTTATAATCTTATCATCAACATCTGTGTAATTTCTAACATATTTTACATTATATCCTCTATATCTTAAATAGTCTGCTATCATTGCATATACTATTGCTTGACGTGCATGACCTATATGACTTAAATCATATACAGTTACTCCACATGCATACATCTTTACATTGTTACCATCTATTGGTTTAAATTCTTCTTTTTTTCCTGTCATTGAATTGTATATTTTCATATTCATTCCTCCTTGTGTAATGTTTATTCTACTAAAAACTTATTAATACCTATTTTACTATATTTTGGAAGATTTTTCAATAGAAAATAAAAATATTTTATAACAACTGATGACTGACTATTTCTAGTCAGTCATCTCCCATAGTAATAAACTAAAACTTTTGAAAAAGTTTTAAACATAGCAATCTTTATTAATAAAAGAAGAAATCTAATCGTTTAAATTTTCTATCTCTTCCTTAGTTAGACCTGTTATGTCACTAATTTCTTCGATACTCATTCCTTTTCTAATCAATTTTTTGGCAATATGTTTTTTAGATTCTATCGCTCCTTCTTTTATACCTTCTTTTCTACCTTCTTTTCTACCTTCTTTTCTGCCTTGTTTTCTGCCTTGTTTTTTTCCTTCTTTTATAGCCATCATTTTGAAAAATTGTTCATCCCAAGCCCATTTTTCTTGTAACTCTGCTAGTCTTTGTAATTCTGGATCTCCTGTTAAGTTATTTACTTCGTCTTGTGCTTTTTTAATTACCTTATTCTTTTCTACTGCCATATTCACCAACTCCTTATCCTCATCATCAATAAAGACCAACCATTGATTAATTTTCTCGTCCATATTTGGATGATGTTTTCTGAATTTTGGAAGTTCAATAAAATACCATTCTACTATGTCTGTTATAATATATTCTCTATGTTTTTCTAGTACTATTGCTGATTTTTGAATATATTCATCAAATTTTTCAGGAAACATATTCTCTCCTAAGATGTTTATCATTATTGTTTTATTCATATCTTCATATTTTGTTCCTGCCTTTGTTCCTCTTGCTATCTCTTTTGATGCATAGAAAACTGTTCTAATTTCAAAACCTTTTTGATATGTTCTTTGCATTTCTATATTAGCTATTATTCCATCATTTAAAGTTGCCTGTATATCTATTCGTCCACCTTTTTCGAATTTAGAGAGTTTTTCTACATTAACTTCTTCTTTGATTTCTATTTTATTAATTCTAATTTTTAATAGTGCTTCTAGAAAATCAATTAAGAAGATTTCGTTTCCTTTTTTAGCAAAGAATGCTTGAAAAATAACGTCATTTTTTAAATTTAATTTTGTGTATACTTCCACTTTTACTTCCTTTCTTAATTATACCAAAATTAATTTATTTTATCAATAGTTTTGGCATAATTTAATAATAAATTCGCAATAAATATCATAACTATTGCTTATACTTATATTATAAAACTCCCCTCCTTTTATTTGTCTTTAAAATCTAATTTCTTGAAATTTTTTAGAAAAAAATTTTGAAATTGAATTTAATTTTTTGATAATTAATTTTTTCTGTCATTCTCAAATTGCTTTTTCAAATTAAAACTTGTATTTATGCATTTTTAGTCACATTTTAAGTTTGCAAAAGTCCATTGCAATAATTAAAATATTTATTGCATATATACAATTTACCATATTTTAGTAATAAAGTCAAGAGCTTTGTTAAATTTTTCCATTTTTGTATATAAGAAATTACTAAATATAGCATAAATTCTCACTTTTTATTTTTTAAAAGAAAATTTTTGTAATTTTAGAAAAAAAAAATAAAGAACGCATAAATTAATATTGAATTTTTCAAATTAATTTGCACATTCTTTATTTAAATTCCAAATCATTATTTCACATATTCATTTAAAGGTTTAATTTTATACTCTAAGTCTCCCATTTTATCAACTGTTACATAACCTGAATCACTGTTTATAACATCAGGTATTCTGTTTACTATAGTTGCACATGTAAGCTCGACTGTGTTTGGCTTTTCTACAGTAATTGTAGTTGTTGGCTCCCCTTCAACTGTCCAAACATTTTTATCAAATTCATCTGGAGCATAAACTTTACCAATGCATTCTGATTCAATTGTAATTCCCTCTTGAGTTTCTGTTGTAACAACAGCGCTCATTCCTGTAGCATCTCCTGCTTTTATTGTCATATTTAATGTTGATGAGAAAATGTCATCTTTGTATGTTTGAGGTACACATTTTTGAGTTTGACTTATAGGTGTTAATCCTAATTTTGAGCATAGCCAACCATTTACAGTCCACATATATGATGGCATAAATTCTCCTCTATTTATAATCTCTTGTCTTTCCTCAGCTGAAATTCTGTCTGCTGCTGCAACTTGTTTATCAAACTCATCTAATGAAAGTCCCGCACCATGTGCCTCAGCTAAGGCGATTCCATATTCTTCAACATTATAGCTTGAACTTCCCTTTATTTTTGTAATTCTTTGTGTTGAACCTGCAATTGATGTAATTAATTGTCCCCAATAAATATCTTGATATCCTGTTCCTGTAATTGTGCAATTATTCTTTTTAGCCAATTCGTCTATTTTATTAAACAATTTTGGATTTGAATTTTGTGGATAAAAAGCCTCTTCACATGTAGAAATTGCGTTTACTCCCATTTCTGCACAAAGCATAAATGCTTCCTCACATTCTCCAAATAAACTTCTTGTCATTACTACACATATATCAGGCCTTGTGTCTGCTAATAATTGTTTAGCATTTTCTACTGATGTAACTGTAATTCCTAAGTTTTCTTTTCCCATTACTTCTCCGATGTCTTTTCCTATAACAGCAGGGTTCATATCAATTGCACCTACTATTTCTACTCCCTTTTCTAGTAAATATCTCATGGTGTATACACTCATTTTTCCTACACCATATTGCACTGCTCTAATTTTTCTTTCCATATAAAAAACCTCCATTTCTTAACATAAATTGCCATAAAAAATCCGCTTTTTTATATTATACCCATAAATTCATTTTTAATCAATAGGAAATTTGTAATTTATTATTTATTCAATAATTTAGACGTTTTTCGCTTATACTTCAACAACTACATTTTTATATGAATTTACTATAAACTTATTTTTACTATCAAAATTAAATATTAAAACTTTAGTATAATTGTCTATGCATGGCTTACCTATTTCATTTATAATTAAACTTGCTTTTGTTCTATTTAAAGTATCAAATGTATTCATAAATCCCATACCAGTTCCACCACTATCTGCATATGTTGTGATCGGTCTTTTTCCTAAGTTTTCTATTACTTCCTTTTCAAATTCTATTCCTGAATCGTAAATATACAAGCTATATACATTATCAATTTTACCAATTCTAACTAAAATACTCCTGTTTGCATTATCAGAATTATTTATTGCTATAATTGCATCTTTTATGTGATCTGCTAATAATATTTCTAATTCACTTTCTGATATTAAATGATTTATCATATAAAATAGATTACCTACTATTTGCAACTCAAATCTTATATTATCTTTTATACATTCAGATTGCATATATGAAAACATATCATCTATAACTTCAATTTCTGTTTCGGGCAATTCTATTTGTTGTGGCTCTTTATAAACTTCTTTTGAAATGTTTTGTATTTCTCGTTTAATATTTTCTTTGCTTTTAGCATCTACTCCTGTTTCCATAAGTTTCTCTAGCTTGTGTTCTAGTGACTTTTGCTTATGTGCTAATGAATGACTTGTTTTGCCGAATTCTAAGTTTTCTTTTTCTAATTTGGTTATCTCTTTTTTCTTATTTTCAAGCTCTACCTTAGTTTGTTCAAGGTCTTTGGTTAGGAGGCTTTGTTTGTAGTAGAGGCTGAATAATTGTTTTATTACTACAAACATTATAACTGAAATTACGGCAAAAACTGTCCCTAGTTTTGCTGCTCCTAGTCCAACATAACTTTGCAATGTTATTAAAGAAAAAAGAGCAATAGAACCTATTATTAATACAGTAATACTAAAGTATGGATTTTCCATTCTTTCTTTTAAAAATGATAATCCATATTTTAATTTTTTCAAATTAAAAATTCGATATATCATAAAAAAATATGTTAATATAATCATTGTTAAACTTATATAATCATTTTTTATATTAAAAAGAATATTTGGCAAAAAAAGTATCATAACTGAACTTGTATATATAATATAACTTAAACTTAATGATATAATAGTAGTCAAAATTGTAAAATCAGTTTCTTTTTTATAAATAAATCTGTTTATTATTGTCATAAAAAATATCGCAACTAACCAACTTAAATATACACGAATATTAATCCTTATAAATCCAGTTATTATTGCAATAATTGGAGTACTAGCTAAAAATATAATTTTATCTTTGTTGTTTATGTTTTCATTATTTATTTTCATAAAAATATAATAAGCACTTATTAAAATACAAGATAATTCGATAAACTTTATTATAAGTTTAACATCTTTAATTTGACTAATAAACTCTACGCTATTCAATATAATCACCTCATTTTTATTTAATTATATCAAAAAAAAAAGAATATTCAATATGATATATCCAATAGATATTAACATATTGACTATTCTTTTATATTAAGGTAACCAACGTTTTACCCATTGCCAAAAAGCCTCATACCAGTCCATACTTTCCACCACCTTTCCATCAATAAATTTCTGCTCATCTTGATATTAAAAAAATATCATTTATCAAGTTAAACTAAGCAAAAATCACTGATAGAAAAAAATGGTACATTCTAGTAAAATATAAATTGTTATTAACATTATTTTGTGCAAATTAAAAAAACTACAAATGTTAAACAAATTTGTTTAACATTTGCAGTTTTTATAATATATTTAATTAATCTCTTTTATAGCATCCAATTAATTAGCAATTTTCTCCATTTTTTAATATAATATCTCTATCTAATTTTAGTACGCCAAAAACTTATTTTATTACATCATCTTCTTTACCTTTGAAACATAATAATAAATTAACTCCATAGGGGTTGGAAGTCCAGTTTGGTAGTTTACTTTAGCGGTATAGTATTTTTCTAAATCTTCTATTGCCGAAATTCTCCAACCATGAATTATCGCATTTTGAATACCGTTTGTAATTGTTGAGCTAGACTTTTTGTGTATTTTAGTTAAGTATTGAATAACACTTTCATCACTATCCTCATTTTGTATTAAAAACAAAATAGCATCATATATATATTGCCTACCTTTTAAGTTTCGAGTTATTCCAATTAAGTCTAATTCACTATTAATACATTCTGAAATTTTTTCTTCTTCGTTTTTAAGTTCAGTTTCAATTGAATTTTCTAACATAGATGTTGGTTTTCTACGCAAACTTATAAATTTATTAAAAGCTTGATTAGGAGTATAGCTTGGATGTCCTTTGTATAATATAAGTTCAACTCCATTTCTATGTAAAATTTCATAAGTCCTTGAAGAATTTATATGAGTAGTTACAATGACAATTGGATTACATCTTAAATTTTTTAAATTCTCTAAAAATCCAAATGAATCAGTATTTCCGCTACTGCTATTATTTAGTTCTAAATCTAGCATTATACCATCTGGATTTTTAATCTTTACTTGTTTTATAGCATCAACATCTGAATCTGTTACCGCAACCAATTCTATATCCTTTCTTTGTTTTGCACACTCTATAATTCTGCTACATTCTTCTAAATCATCTTCTACAACTAAAATCCTCATAGGTTTTATTTCCATAAATACTATCCTCCCTTTCATTTCCATAGCAATAGCCATTAAAAGGAATTGTCATTTACCTTTTTAATAATCCATGGTTATTTAGTCAAAAGCCTATCTTTACAAATTACAGTTTTGATAAATTTACAAACTTTTTTATAATATACCATAAAATCTCATAAATTACCACTTATCTACAGGTTAGATTACTATATATTTTAATTTATTATATTATAAAATAAGTAATATCAAGGTTGTTAAATTTAATAATTTTTTAACAAAATATATATATTAAAAAGCTTATTATTATGGGCACAAATTAGAAAGGAAACTAAGTTTATGAATAAAGATTTTTTAGATATACAAGAAAGGATTGAAAGAGGTAAAAGAATTAAAGATATTAGAGAAAATGAGTTACATCTAAATAAAAGTCAATTAGCAAGGAAAATCGGTGTCTCGAGTCAATTTCTTGGATTAGTAGAAGAAGGAAAAGGGAATCTAATGTATAGGAGCATAAAAAGTTTGAAAGATATAAGCAGACATTCCTCGGATTATATCTTGTATGGATTAGATGATACTCTTATTAAAGAAACAAACGAAATTCTTGAAAAGTATGACGAAAAACAGATTAAAGCTGCTCTTAGAATGCTAAAGAATATTGGTCTTTTTATAAAAGAAAAAAATGCATAAAAATCGAGGTAGAAAACTTTCACGGTTTTCTGCCTCAATTTTTAACATTTAACATTTATTATCAGTTTTATAAAGCTTTTTGGAAATCTAACTTATTAATCCTTTCAACTTTATTCCCTTGCTTCAATTATCAATCTTGCAGCACTATTATCTGTACAAGTTGATAAAGTTATTTCTCTCTTGCCCTTTGTATCTCTATTATAGAATTTTGTGTCTGTATCAGAAGCTTCAAATATATTATATATTGTATAAGCTATTCTCTTTTTGTTTAAGTCTGTTATATATATTTTATCACCTTTTGATAATTTTTTATTATTTGAGAAAAATACTCCATTTCTATAATTATGTCCTACAATCACTACATTTCCAGGTTTATTTAATTCGGCATTTTCTGGCCAAACAACTGCTACAGCAGTTTCTAGAGATTTTTTTGTTACTTTTTCTAATATTGGATATTTTACATTTGTTTTAGGTATTTCTATTGAACCTAATGTGTAAAATCCCTTATATGTTGGCCTTTTCTTTTTTGAACTTGAATTTCCACTTGAAGATGTTATATTAGTAGTAGTTGTTGTTTCTGTAGAAGTTGTTTCATTTGTTGTAGTAGGTGCTGTATTATTTTGAGAAGAACTATCTGTAGACACATCTACTGTCGGAGCATCAACTGTAACTCCTTCTGTTAATGTATCTACATAAGCCTCTCCATCTTTGTTTGTACGATACCTAGAATAGTAATCATATCCCAAATATGCAAGTAATGCAATAACTGCAACAATAATAATTATTAAAATTACTGTTAATACTTTACTATATCCACTTCTCATATGTTTACCTCCTATAATACGTATTTTTTAATAACAACAATACCTAATCCTAATACAACTAATATTACTAGTGCTCCTGTTACATATTGTATAGTATGTTCTAGCATACCTGTTGAAATTGTAAGTAATACTGGTGCATCATCTATATCGTCTTCTTTTGGTTTCTTGTTGTCAGGTGTTGAATCTCTATCTGGAACTCCCTTTTCATTATAGTCTTCTGAGATTTCTGCAACATTTGTTTTAACTCCTAAGTTGTTTTCTCCATTTACCCATCTTAAAATAACCTTAACTGTTGCGCTTTGTCCTGGTTGTAATAATGTGTCTTTTAATAATTTTGTTGAAATTACATTATTTCCTTCATCTTTCCAACCTTTATTGTCTTCTTTAAAGAATTTAAGTCCCTTTGGTACATAGTCTGTTATTTCTTTTGCATAACCTGCTATATCCCCTTCGTTTGTTATTTTAATTGTGTATTCAAATTTAACTATAGTTTTGTTTAAACTCTTTCTATAAACTTCAACTTTTGGTGTTATATCTTTGTCTGAACCATTATTTCCTGTTTTTGTAGTTTTTGTTTTACCATTTTCTGTAACAATTGCTTTAGTTACATATTTTAATAATGATAAGTCAAAATATTCTACCCCAATATTTTCATAATCTTGGTCATCTTCGCCATCATTCCATTTATCTGGAGTTGAATCTACATCTTCTACTGGATTTCCATCTTCATCTGAGTCATCTGAAATTTGTGCTTTATTTACTATTACTGCTTTATTTGACTTTGGATCTTTTACCTTAAATGCTACTTTTACATCTACATAATCAGGATTTGTATTTGTAATTCCAGCCTTTTTGTCAAATGCTTTTAATAAGTTTGGATTTTCTTTTAATGATGAATTTTCTTTCATTAGAAGTTCTCCATTTGATTTTGATGTATAATCTGTTTTAATCTTCACTGCTTCAGAAACATTTGTTGTAGATTTTCCATCTTTATCATACATAACCCATTTATATTCTCTATTTGTTGCATCCTCTGGTAAAAATTCTAAGTGTTCTGGAATATCATCTGTAATCTCTTGAGCAAAACCTGCAATATCGCCTTCATTAAATACTCTTAATGTATATGTTACTGTATCTGCAACTGTAGTTTTTAATACATCTTTTGGATGTGTGTATGTTATTTTTCCATTTTCATAACTTAATTTTGGTATTCTAAAATCAATATCTTTTCCTCCAATTTTTGTTATGAATTTTCTTAATGCTAAATCGAAATCTTTTATAATAACTACTTCATAGTCATCATCATCTTCGCTTCTATTTTCAACATTTTTTTCTTCTTTGTTGTCTGATGAAGAATCAAAATCTTTTGGAAATTCTTTTCCATCTTCGTCTTCATATTTTGTAATTTCTGCTGTATTTACCATTTTCTTTCCACTTTCAGCTTTATCACTTACTCTGCAAAGTATTTGTAAATCAACATAATCCATTCCTGAACCTTTTCCATCATCTTTTACTTTATCAAATGCTTTTAATATTTTATCTGTTCCATTTTTTGATGATAAATATGTTGTTTTTACTGTTTGACCATTTGCTGTCCAGCCATATGTTTTACTTTCTCCTGCATCAACAAATTCTAAGTTTTCTGGTAAATAATCTGTTATTTCTCCAGCATATACATCTACTTCACCTTCATTATATACTCTAATATTATATAATACGTAAGAATTCTTTCCTACTGCTAATGGCTCTAAGTCTTTCTTAGGTGTATATGTTGCATTTGAACTTGTTCCTGCTTTTAATCCTGTTGTATCTGCTACTGTTGCTCTTAAATATTCGTTTGTTTTACTTCCTTTATTTTTATTTGGAGTTAAGTACTCTCCTTCTTCTATTTTAACATCTTTACTTACTGCTGCAATAAATTTTGTTAATGCTAAATCAACTTTTCTTTCTCTAACAATAACTTTTTCGAAATCATCATCATCTTCTTGTCCTGGAATGTAATTGTCTGATGAATCTTTGTCTTCTCCACCATTATAATCAGGTCTTGTAGTTTCTGATTTTTGTTCTTCTGGGAAGTTAGTTGGTTTTGAATCTCTATCTCCTGTAGTTGGTACTATTACATTTCCATCTTCATCTTTGTATTCTGTAATTTCTGCAATATTTGTTAATTTTCTGTTTGCAGGTGCATTTTTGTTTACTTTGCATACAATTTGAACATCTACAAAAGATAATCCTGAACCTTTTCCATCATCATTTTGTGCATCAAATGCTGCAAGTTTTGTTGTTGCATTTGCACTATCAGCTTTTGTTGTTACTTTTCTTGTTGTAGCATCATAAGTCCATTTATCATTTATTCCCTTAATATATGAATCTGTTGATTCAACAAAATCAAGATAATTTGGTAAATAGTCTATAATTTGACTTGCATATCCTGCTAAGTCTCCTTCATTATATGCTCTTATTGTAAATAATACATAATCTCCTACATTTAATAGAACTGGTTCTTTGCTATGATTATATATAGCAGTTTCTTCTGTTCCAGCTTTTAATTTTGATGAGTCAACTTGTGGTGCTCTGCCAGTAATCTCTGTTACTGTGTTAAAGTTACCATCTGTACTTACTTTAGAAATGAATTTTCTTAAAGCTAAGTCGTATTCTGCTAATTTTAAATCTTCATAATCATCATCATCTTCTTCTCCTCTACCCTTATCTGGGTTAGTTGGATCATAATTATCAGTATTTACATTATCTGGCTCTGAATCTGTATCTTCTACAGTATTTCCATCTTTATCTTTAGCTTCTGTTATTTCTGCTATATTTTTTAAGTTTGATGATGTTGCATTATCATTTACTATACATTCAACTTGTAAATCTTTATAAAATAATCCAGTTCCACCTTCATAATTTTTATCAAATGCTTGTATTAATTGGTCGGCTAATTTTGTTGTTGTGATTTTTTGACCATCTGCGATCCAACCATTTTGATCATTTATGCTTCCATCTCCTGTAGTATATGTTTTAAATGTCAATCCTGCAGGTAAATAATCTGTTACTTTTGAAGCGAAACCGTCTACTTCACCTTCATTGTATACTCTAATTGTATAAACTATAGTATTACCTTTAGCTACTGCTAATTGTATTTTTGAATGTGATTTTTCTAATGTTGTTCCATTGTCATAAGTAGCATTTCCATTTCCCAGCTTTTCTATTTCAGAAGCTGTTATAACTGGAACTCTATTTGTTATGTCTTTATTATTTATTTTTGTTATAAATTTTCTTAGAGCTAAGTCAAATTTTAATGGCAATACAACAACCTTTTCAAAGTCATCATCATCCTCCATACCTTTATAATATTCATCATTATTTGTATCTGCATAAACTGATATATTATCTGTATCACCTTTATAATCATTTGCATCTGTACTATTTAGTTGATTTGCTGTATTAGTAGGTGAAGTTGTTGTTTTTGATTCACTTCCATTCCTATCTTCAGTTACTGGTTGATTATTTTCTGTATCAAATCCTTCTGAAATATATGCAATATTTGTTAAGAAGTGTTTTGTTTTTCCATCTGTAGATGCTGTTTGTTTTACTTTGCATGTTACATCTACATAATCTGATGATAATGTTGTTCCATCAAATATATTTATTGTTTTTGGTGTTGATGCAGTTAATGTTACTTTATTGGTTGCTGAGTCATATGAAGCTGTATATGTAGTTCCATTTCGATTACTTTCTATACCTACATATTCTAAACCTGTTGGTAATTGGTCTACTATTTTTGAAGCATAACCTTTTATTTCTCCTTCGTTGTAAATCCATATTCTATATGTAACTATATCATCTTTTTTTACAACTACTGGATCTTTTCTGTGATTATATGTTGCTGTTTCTGGAATTGATTTTGGATCTACTTTAATTGTTCTTCTTCCATCCATTATTGTACCACTTGAAGTTATACTTCTAATATCGTTTTCTGTACTATTTTCATTTATAGCTACAATTTGTTTTCTTAATGCTAAATCAAATTGTTTTTCTTGAGCAATTTTGATTTCATCATTTATATTTGCTTTTTTTGGAATCACCTCTACTACTGGTTGTTCAACTTTTGTACTAGCGATTAGTAATTTCTTTTCTACTGATAATGTTTTTGCCGTAACTTTAACATTTATAGTTCCATTTACTTTTGATTTTGGAACTAATACATAGAAGTTTTGTCCTGATGTAAGTTCTGAAATTGTTGTTCCTGAAGCATTTTGAAGTGTTACTCCAGAAATTGCTGTTGTACTTGATCCTGTTGTAACAGTAATTCCGCTTATTGTTGTATTTCCTTCTGTATTAACTTTTAATGGTCCAACTTTATAATTTTCTCCATCTTTCACAATTTTTTTATCTGTTGAACTTCCTGCAAATTCTACTTTGATTTTTCCTTCTTCACTTTTATAATTTGTTCCATATTGTTTTGCTGCATCAATTAAGTAATTGTATAAAATTGAAGCTTGTTCTTGTAGCATTTTACCATAAGGATGGTCATCATCTTCATTGCCAGTATTTACTGCGTCTTGCGCCATTTTAGTAGATAATGGTATATATTCGCTTCCATTAGAAAATTTTAAAAATTTGTTAACATCAGTTGCATTATTTTCTGTATAATAATCAAATCCATTTTCCTGACCATTTGTAAAATACCAAATTGCGGCTTGTTCAACTGTTTCAATTAATTCTTGTGATAATCTAACATCAACTTTTGTTCCATTTGTAGTTTCGTAATAATATCCACTTCCTCCATTTGGATTTCCAATTAAAGTTAAATTATTTTTTAAAAAAGCACTATCTCCATTTACAGCGTCAAATTTTGATTTATCAAAATAATATGTTTCTAACTCTGCACCATCAAAATAAGCTCCTTCAATTTTTCCATACTTAATTCCAGCCTTAGCTAAAAAATTTCTAATATCTGTTTCAGTATAGGTTTTCTTTGTGTTTCCATCATAATATGAGCCTATAAGCATATTATCTAATAACCACAATATTTGCCCTTTATATTTTCCGTTTGTTCCAAGAACATTTTTATATACTGAATTCAAATCGTTCATAGTCCAAACCTCTGCAGTAGCTAGGTCAAAAGATTTATCATATTCAGCTAGATCTCCAACTGAATGAATTCCATCCCAACCATTTCCTACTGTTGCATTTAAACATAGAAAATTTGTATTTGTATTAGTTCCCGTAGTTCCCTCTTCTTTTATTTGATAAATTTTATGGTCACTATTCAATGCATAAGCTTCTTTTTTATTACCATTTATTATTCTGTTTGTATCTAGTACTAGTCTTGTAGAGCCTTCTGCACTAACTGTTGTTTGTCCAACAGTTGCTATAACCATTGTTACCATTAATGTAATTATTAATATTTTGCTAATTGTTTTTCTTATCATAATATTTCCTTCCTTTATATAACTATATTTAGGGTACAAAATACCCCCATAATATGATTATAGTATATTTTTGTCATAAAATCAAGTGTTTTTTTAGATTTTTTATTACATTTTTGTTACATTTTTATTACAAAGATAAAATAAACTTTTTTATCTGTGAAATTAGTGCATATTGTTTTAGTCTTTTTTAATTTTAAAGTATCTTAAACACTGAATAACATTTTATAATTTTATCATATTTTACTTTTATTAGATATAAAATTAAAATATGAATTTTGTATTAATAAATTCTTATAAAAGATTTTATTTCTTATATATAATAACCAAATCTCTATATATAGATGATCTTTTTTGACTTAAGTTAACAGAGTAATGTGAAGTCCAGGAAGGAATGATTTTAAATATGAAAAATATTTTCATAAAAATTTTCATAACATTTTCAATATTAATATTTTCAGAAGGATATATTTATGCAGATGACGAGATATCAGAAGAATTATTTTCTTTTGAAGAAATATCAACTCAAGTCTCTTCTATAGTATCAGATGAACCAATAATAAATGCAAGATATGCTATAGTATTTGATAGAAACTCTAAAAAAGCAATTTATGGTAAAAAAGAAAAAGAAAAATGTAAAATGGCTTCTACCACAAAAATAATGACTGCAATTGTTGTTATAGAAAATTGTTCTTTGAATGAAAAAGTAAAAGTTTCAAAAAAATCTGCTCGGAACAGGTGGCTCAAGACTTGGATTATCCACAAATGATAAACTTTCTGTTGAAAGTCTGCTATATGGTTTAATGCTAAAATCGGGAAACGATGCTGCTGTTGCGCTTGCAGAACACATAGGAGGAAGCATAGAAAATTTTGCTTTAATGATGAATAAAAAAGCTTATGAGTTAAATCTATTAGACACACATTTTGTTACCCCTCATGGGCTAGATAGTGATGAACATTTTACTACTGCTCAAGATTTAGCACGTCTTACTGATTACGCATTAAGCAATGAAATATTTGCAAAAATTGTAAAAACAAAATCTTATACTATTTTTATTAATAATCAACCTAAAACTATTTCAAATACAAATGAATTATTAGGAAATTTCGAAGGAATATATGGGGTAAAAACAGGTTTTACAAATGGCGCTAATAGGTGTTTAGTAACAGCCTGTAAACGAAATGATTTAGACTTTATTTGCATTGTTTTAGGGTGTGACACAAAAAAAGATAGAACAATGGACTCAATAAAACTTTTAAATTATTCTTTCAAGAATTTTTCTATTGTTGATCTAAAAAAAATCGCTACAAGTAATTTTGATGAGTGGAACTCTTTGCATAAGGACTCATTTTTTATAAATAAAGGTAAATCTCAAAATTTAGATCTTTATTTAGATGAATCTGATTTTATTTTTGAAAACATAGCTTTAAAAAATTCTGAAAAAGATTTTATTGATGTTGATATTAAAATTAGCTCATATTTTGAAGCTCCTCTTTGTAAAAAAACAAAAATAGGAAATTTATATTTATATGTAAATGATAAAGAATATTATACTGTAGATATTTTTAATGAAAATGAGATTAAACGAAAAGATTTATTTGACTATATTTCATATATTTTTAAACATTATATTTATTTTTTTGCTAATACATAAAAAATAATTTGTCTTATATATAACTGTTCAAAACTAGCATTAATTAATATTGTCACATATAAAAAAAGAACGCATAAATCTTTTAAAATCTATGCGTTCTTTATTACATTCTATTTTTATATTTTGCAAACATTTTTCTCTTTATAAATTTCGAAAACTCTTCTGAAGTACCTTTTGTAAAACCAAATTTTGAAACAATAAAAGCATATTCCCTTGAAATATAGATATAAAAATCTGTTTTTGTTTCAACTACTCTATATAGCTTAAAATATAGTAATTGTGCTTTTCCATCTACATTGTCCACCTTAAAATAATTTTTATAAAATTCATAATTATTCACAAAACTCCCTGACATTTTATTGCTTTTTTTATCTTTTTTCACATCTTTTATAGGTCTTATTATTTTAAACCAAAAATATGCTAAAAGATATATTATGAGTAGCAAAGCCAATATGAATTCTTTTTCTATAAATGCAATAACCATACACATTCCAAAAAATATAAAGTTAAACATCATAAATGATAAATCTGATTTTGCATATTCTTTTTTGTATGATTCTGTAAATAAATTATACTCTTTTTGTGTATATTTTGTTTTATTTTCAAATAATATTTCCATTTATTATATCACCTTTTTGAAATAATTTATTATATTATACCATTTTTTTTTATAATTTCAAGGTTTAATTATTATTTTTTACTAGTCACCATCAAAATATTATTCTTCTACTTTCACCCTAATGCAATATCTAAAACCATCATAATTACAAATCCAATTGTTACACCTATTACACCTAATTTAGATTGATTCCCTGTGTGTATTTCTGGCACTAACTCTTCAATTACAACATATATCATTGCACCTGCAGCAAAAGATAAAAGATATGGTAAAAGAGGCACAATAATGTTTAATAAAAGTATAGTTATAAAAGCACTAATTGGCTCAACTATACCTGACAAAACGCCATACATAAAAGCATTTTCTTTGCTTTGACCTTCCATTTTTAAAGGCATTGAAATTATTGCTCCTTCAGGAATATTTTGTATTGCAATTCCTATTGCTAAAAGCATTGCTTCAAATAAACCTATACCTGCATTGCCTGCTAAAAACCCTGCAAAGCACACTCCTACAGCCATTCCTTCAGGAATGTTATGTAGTGTAACTGAAAATAGCAACATATTAAGCTTTTTACCATTTTGCTTTTTTTCTATATTTTCTGCAATATGATTTGTAATTAATAAAAAAATAACACCTGCTATAAAACCAATAGTTGCTGGAATCCATGTAACTAATCCTTGGGTTTCAGCCATTTCAACTGCTGGAAGTATAAGTGACCAAACACTCGCCGCAATCATAACTCCTGCTGCAAATCCTACAATCATCTTTTGTACTCTTTCATTCATTGTCTTTTTTAGGAAGAACACTAGACTACTGCCTAAACTTGTTCCTATAAATGGTATCATAATTCCTGCTATACTATACAATATGTCATTCACTTTATTTTTCCTCCCCATATTGTATAGTATGTTTTATGTTAATCTTTTGACATTTTTTTGTCTATTTTTTTTATTATTTGTTCTTTAGATTTATAAAATTCAAATACTAATATTTTTCTTTGACTTTTGTCAAAAAAAGCTTTTAATAATACTAATTCATTTGCATAATATCCTATTCCCCTCTTTGTTAAATATGGACAAGAAAATAGTCTACATGCCATACATTGTGTATCACATTCTCCGTTTTTTAAATGATTACATTTCCTTATTTGCATAAAACAACAACCATCTTTGTTGGTAAGTGGATATATATGAAATCTTCTTTGTGCAATACACTTGTCTTCAATAAAATCGCAATAATTATTTGCTATAAAATCTTTTTTCAAATACTCATAAACCAAATCATATACTTTTGCCATTCTTTCGTTTTTATTTTGTATTTTTATTATTTCAATAGCCATACTAATTTGCTCTTCTTTAAATAAATTTATATCTGTAATTTTATTAGCTACCATTTTTATATTTGTAATATTTTTTTCACTTAAAATTTTAATCAATTCAACTATATCCATTTTGTTTTTTTCTAAAGTAAATATTTTTTCTTTAGGCTTACTGTATATTATATTATGTAATATCTTTTTGTCCCCAAGACTTGTTGTATCTTTTTTAGATATTAGCTCTATAATATGCTTTATTCTTAATTTCATTTTAGTATAAAAATATCTATCTGCATTTATACTGTCTAAATTTATTATTCCTTTATCTAAATTTGTATCACATCTATCTATAACAATCTTTGTATTTGTGTGTTTTTCTTTCATATCTTTGATATATGAATTATATGATTTTATTATATTTATTAAAAATCTTGCATCATCTGTATTTATGTTATTTAATATTTGTATTTTTTCATCCATTAACACTTAATCTCCTCATACTTTTCTAGAATTATATAATTATGAATGTTTTTTATATGTTTATTTTATCATTATTTTTTTATTTTTACAATGGATTTTTTTCGACTAAAACATTAAGATAATTTATGATACTAATAAAAATGGATAAAAATTAATGAAATTGAATTAATTTTTATTTTTGGTGCACCAGGAGGGATTCGAACCCCCGACCTTCCGGTTCGTAGCCGAACACTCTATCCAACTAAGCTACTGGTGCACATCTAAATACAAATAATATTATACTTTGTTTTTACCAATTTTTCAAGTCTTTTTAAAAAAGTTTTAATTTTTTTTAAAAAAGTCTTGAAATTCTCTAAATTTTATGGTATTATATTTAAGTACGTGAATAAAATTAAAATATATCGAGGCGTAGCGCAGTTGGTAGCGCGCGTGGTTTGGGACCATGAGGTCGCAGGTTCGATCCCTGTCGCCTCGACCAATTTAAAGGATTTTTCAAGAAATTCTAGAAAATTTCAAAAAAGTCCAAAATGTGAAAAAGCACATGTCTGTAAGAATACGGCATGTGCTTTAAATTTTGTCAAATTCTATAAAATACGGAAAAATACCGAAAAAATTTCCAAGTTAAATTTCCAAAATTAATTTTTTATCTAAAAAAATTTCCAAAAAATTTCCAAAATTTTTTAAAACTGCTATCTCTTATCCAGACTGGGTTAGG
Organism: uncultured Clostridia bacterium; assembly: GCA_946529215.1. Classification (GTDB taxonomy): domain Bacteria; phylum Bacillota; class Clostridia; order TANB77; family CAG-508; genus CAG-269. The sequence continues at coordinate 44,851 of CAMMZC010000009.1, read as the reverse complement.
AGGAACGCATGTTAAATTTTGTACCTCATAAATTTAACGAAAACTATAATAAAGTAAAATTTTATCGTGTAAATAAAGAACTTTGTGAAAGCAAAGTATATAGCAAACTATCTCCCACTGCTATTCTATTATATTCTCTTTTATGTGATAGATTATCACTTGCATATAGTAATGCTAATGATGAAAAATTTTCCAAAAACAATAAATACTGTGATGAAAATGGAAATATGTATGTAATTTTTACGAGAATCGGTTTACAAGAGAAATTACATGTAGGCAAGTCTGCTATAGCTTCTGCATTTAAACAACTTGAAAATGCCAATTTAATTAAAGAAATATTTCAAGGTCGAAATAGACCTAATAAAATTTATGTTGGAAAAACATTTGCAGAAATAAGTGGAGAATTTATAAAAGCGACATCTGAAAATCAGTCTTCTGGAGATTCGAATTTAGGCTCTCCAGATAGCCGAAAATCAGATGCAAATAAGAATAGTATATTAAATTATGAGAATAAGAAGAAATCTTTTTCAAATTTTGAGCAACGAGATTGGTCTGGTTATGATTGGGATAGTTTGTATACAAATAAAGATTAAAAGAAAGGTATGTGAAATTTATGAAGAATTCAAATTTTAAAATAACTTATCATCAAGAAGGAGATTATTTAATCCCTGATTTAGTTATAAAAAAAGATAGACATCATTATCAAATTGGTAAATATGGATACTTAAGATTAGGCTTTTTAAAGAATCATAAACGAGGATTGTATTGCGAATTATGTTTAAAAAATGAACTTAATAAACACCTAATTGATGTAGATAAAGAAGCAAATATTAAGGTAAATAATTTGATTAAAGAACTTGCTAAAAAGGAAAATGTGAGTGTATATCCTGACGGAAAAGAGCCTCTATCTTGGACTCAAAAAATGAATAATATTAAAAATAGAGCTGAAGAAATTGTACTTAATGCGGGGATATTTTGTTGATAAAAAAATGATTTCTTGTATTAGCAAGCACTGAATTTGGGGACTGCAGATTTTGTCCCCATCAAATTCTATGCAATGGGATTTAATCCCAAACCCTTTTTAAAAAATATAATTTGAGGAGATTTTGATATGAATAATTTTAGAGAAGTAAATGATGATATATTAAAAGATTGGTTAGAATTTAGAGACCAAACTGAATTTGCATACATGACAAAAGAAGATAAAAAACATATGATTTATTTTGATGAAATTTGTGAAAAAATTTTGAATAGTGTTCCAAAACAAAATAGAAAATTTATTCAAAAACAATTTAATCAACTTGATGATAATTTGATGGATTATATTTCTTATTGGAATGAAAAGTATTATAGGAATGGATTTTGTGATGGAGTACAGCTTATTGTGAAATGTTTTGATGAGTAGCAAAAATACCAGAGGATTTTTCTTCTGGTATTTCTTCTATTATGTCCATTGAAAATTTTTGCCAAAAAAGCAAAAATTTTCAGTGAAGTTTTATTTAATATATATTATTTTTTATAAATTAGCTATATGTGGTATTTTAGAGCTTATTTATACTCTAAAATCTACATCAATAAAGTCGTTATCATTTAATATAACTTCTTCATTCTTATACATTTTCATAACTTTGTGCATTGCAGCTTCTTTATTATCCGCTTCTACTTCAATTGTTTTCTGTAATGTTTCTGTTATTTCAATATTAAACTTTCTCTTCATGGGTATCCTTCTTTCTTTCTTCAAAATTAATTCTTCCAATATCGATATATTCATTCCTATATACTGTATTTTCATCAAGCATCTTATTTGTTTCTTTTATTTTGGATTTTTGATACACTTCCTCAATCAGTTCTTCTATTTCAGACATTTTAGATTTATCTATTCTATTTATTATACTATCAACAAATTCATAAGAAGTAAATTTATTAAACTCTTCAATATTTAAAGAATATCCATATGCATTACCAATTGAATTAGTTATCATATCCGCTAAAAATCTAAAAATGGTATTCTCATTTATAAATTTGGTTTGATTTTTATACCTATCATCTTCCATGAGGCAATATATATTATATCTGGAATAGTTAGAAGTATCATATATATTTATATCATTTTCAAATACATTTGTTATTAACTTTTTATAACTTTCATTTATCTTATTATATAGTTCCTCATTTCTATTTTGAAAATTGTAATTATTTTCTGGCTTTAACCAATATAATATACCTCTAATAAAATACATGTTTTTAAAATCTTTTTCTATTATCTCTTTTAATATATTTATTTCTTCTTCTGATAATTGTTTTATAATCCCTGCACATATTATCTCTAATCTCTTCTTAGCATTTAGTCCCAGAAAAATCATAGTATCATCCATATATTCTTGTGAACTAATTAAATACATTAATATAGATAATTTGTTCTTCTTAATTTCTTTAACATGAATTTCAAATGTTTCAAGGATATATTTTTGTCCTGCACCTATATATAAATATAAAACCTCATTTAACTTTTTACCTAAGTCTACTATATAATTTTTATCGCCAAAGTTATATTCCTTTTCATTGTTCCATTTAATGAATTCATTTATTTTATCATCTATCTTAATAAATTCATTTTGTTGTTTTGTGAAATACAATCCAAAAAATTTCGCATTATATATTCTTCTTTGAATTATAGACTTTTGATATTCCTCCTTATCTTTAGAAATTATATAACCCGATTCATTCCAAAATTCAACATTACGACCATTATACCTATATGCCTTAATATATTTATCTACATTAGGAAATAACAAACTCAAAATTTCCTTATATTTATTGTTTTCTTCTTTGCTAAATAACTCATCAAAATATTTTGTTGCTTCTTCATTAAAAGATTTCGCATTATATCCTGAATATCCATATACCGCTACTTGATCTTCTGAAACATAATATTGATAATTTTTTTCAATTTCATTATATAATTCAGTGTTCTCCTGATTAATTAGTTCTATTAAAAAACTGTCAATTTTGTTAAGATAATTATTACCATAAAAACAACTATTACACATCGAATTTATCTTTCTTTTAAACGACCTCATGTCCTTAATATTTTTATTAAATAGTCGAATTGCTGGCATATATTGTTTTATTTCTTTTTCTTCTATTCCATAATGTTTTAATAAATTTTCTAAGCATCGTGTACAAATCTCATTTATATCATCCTGGCTTATTACTGGAACTGATAAAGGTAATTGTATAACCTTCTCCATATAATCGTAATTTATTTTTAGTTTTTCTTTAAATATATATTTCATTTCATCTTCATCATAGCTTAAAACATAAATAAATCTATTCATATCCAAAATAGTTGAAATGGTTTTTAATATTATCAAAATGTTATTTTCATTTGTTCTTTCGAAATTATCTATAATAAATACAACTCTTTTATCATTTTCATTTAAATATTCATTTATAGTCATTTTTATTTTTTCTAGCACTTTATTGTCCGAAGAAATGAAATCTAAATTAATATCTGCTTTTGATGATAGCATTGACACACAGCTATTCACAACTTTTTTTATTTCTAACGTACTAAAATTTATATTAAGTTCTTTTAAGATTTCATCCACTATACCATATATTAATGACTTTTCATTGTTGTATTTCCATATTTCAAAGCTGTCAATTACAATAAATTTTTTTCTATTTAATTTATCTTTTACAATGTTTAATATTGTGGTTTTGCCTGAACCCCATTTTCCTGTAAGTGATATTATAAATTTATCCCTATTTCTACAAAAATTTATGCTATTAAATAAATCATTAATAATTTTATTTCTATTTAACAAATCATAAGAAACATCTTTTTCCTCGAGAAAAATTAGATTGTTATTATTATTATCTATCTTATTTTCATATAATATTCTTATATCATATACATTAATACCATCTTCTTTAGATTTTTTCTTACTAGGTTTATATAAGCTAATAATTCTTACAATTGATATAAAAATTAATATAATTTCTAACACTGTACTTGATACTAATTTAAACCTACTAAAATCAACAAATTTTGCAAATACTATATAAATAGTTGTAGATATTAGTAAAGCCACTAAAAAAAAATCTAAATAATTAAAGACGTTCACTTTTAATAACTTTATTATTTTCTTATTTATTAAAATAAATAACAATATTAGTATCATTAATATTAATCCAGCTATTTTATATTTTTCTACAATAAAAGTTGGTATATTAAACATATCTAATATAAAAAATAAAGCTAATATTAGTAATATTTTTTCGATTACTTCCCTAATGCCAAATATCTTTATAAATTTTTTTATATCATCCATTGCTACTCTCCTATAATATAAAAAGGCAAGATAAAACTAATATAATATCTTGTCTTTTGTAAAATTTTTTATTCCATTTCTTTAATTTTGCTTTCAATATATGAAATTTCATCTTCTGTTAAATTATATTTCTTATATAATTGCATATCTATTTCGTGAATAGACTTTGACCAATCTATATCTGCATTATTTGTAAAGTCTTGTATAGGAACTAATCCAAATGTTTTAGATGTTGCATCTTGACTTCCTTTTAATAATCCATGTAAATATCTAACAAATTTTGTTTGCAAGTATTTTTCTAGATTTTTAGCTGAAACAGAATTTAATTCTAAATCTGCTCCAACTACTAAATATGATTCTGTACAAATATAATTAGGTTGTCCTACAAATGAATTTAAATTATCATCATTTAACTCTGTTCCTATATTATTTGCTCTTGGTATGAATACTTTCCATTTATTTATCCATTCCGTATGAGAAATTACATCTTTTTCTTCTACATATCCAAGTTTTAATCCCTTTGAATAACAATATACATAATTTTGAAGTTGATCATCAGTTTTATGATATTTACTACTTTTAGCAAAATTACCATCTAATCCGAAGGGTTTCCTTGAAGAAATGTTTTTTGAAATTGATTCAAATTTATTCTTTATTATTTTTTCAATAATTTCTTTTGCCCTTCCATCTCTAATAAATACTTCTGAGTTATTTATTTTCATAGATCGATCTGTTTCATATATTATTCTGTTACTTTCATGAGTAACAACTTTAACCAACTCATTTATATTATTGTAATTAAAATCTCTTAAGAAATAGCATACACCACCTCTTATATTAGTATTAGGAAATATATCTTCTGGAGTTAAACAATCATGCAATTCTTTAATATGCCTATCATTAAGCATATCCTCTCTAAACTCATCTAATCCCTTTCCACCCACATACCATCTTGATGGAATAATAAGAGATGAATAATGATTTGTTAATTCATTTGATAATTTAACAAAGTATTGATAAATTGGTTTTGCACTTGCTTGAGCTCCTCCATCAGATATTTGGTATGGTGGATTTCCTACAACAACATCAAATTTCATCTTATCATCTCCTTCAACATAAAATAAATTTTCTTCTAATTCAATATCACAGAACTTCTTATTTTGCAATATATACTTCTTAACATTATCAATATCTAAATTATTGTTTTCATCAACGAATTTCAAAACACTATAGGCATTAAAATTACAAGCAATGTTTTCTATATTTAAATTTAAACACTCATATATTTTCCTTGTAAATTCATATGCTATCGATGATGTTGGTATTGAGTAAAACGAATTTCTAAGTTGCTCTACTTTTATATTCTTATTATTTACAATATATTTCCAAATTGCTAATGTAAACTCTCCCATTTTGCTTGAAATGTCTAAAACTTTTCCATTACATTTTATAATCTTTTCAAATTCAGATACATCAATCATTTTTATAATATTATCACAAGCATTTCTTGATGTTATATACTCTGACGCTGATAACTTGTTAAATTTATTTATTGCTATTTCTGCTCTTTCTATATAGCCTATAGTTTCATCATGTGAAGTACTATTAATGTGTTGTATTTTATAATCTAATTGGCTAAGTTTGAAAGCATCCATTTTATTATTCATTAATTTTAATATATTGTTGTTCAATCCCAGATTCTTAGCAATTCTTTTATTATTTTCATTATTATCAATTGAACTTATAATCTGCGATAAAGAAATTATTTTGTCATCTGTTAAAAACGAATAAAATAATACTCTAGCAAAATAAGTTCTAATCTTCTTTTCATAATTTATTGGTTCTTCACTGTTATTGCCTTCATTTTCTTCACTATCATCAATTATATTATTGGTTTTGTTGTTATTTTCTGAACCAGGTGTAGAAATATCTAAATCTTCTCCTTCTTCATCATTTGTATTATCAATAGATAATCCTTTACTTGATCCAAGTTCCGCTTGTTTATCTATAACATTTCTTATTTCTTCATTATCTAATAATTTTAAATCCACAGGGATATCATTTACCTCATCCATTACACCTTTTTCTTTTGAATATTCGCTTACAGCATCCATTATATTCTTAGGTTTAATTTCTACAATTTTGTTTTTATTTATTGTAATTATTGGTGAAATTCTTAATTCATTTCTTAATCTTTCTTCTAATAATGAATTTCCTGCTTCTTCAACATTTACATTATATATTTTTGACTTTTGTTCTTGCAATGTAAACATTCTATATGGATCAAAATCAACTAATAATGTCTGTGGCTTCATGTTATACTTTATAATATTTTTCTCATTATCTACATATTCTTTTATATATTGATTTTGTAGTCTAAAAATAGCTTGATCGTATTCTTGTGGAGATGATGTATCTTTTAAATAAATCATTGTATCCCATTCTTCGACAGTTGAACCTGTTAACATTCTATTTACAGTTAATGTTAATGTCTTTATATCTTTTTTTTCGCAATCCTTAATTATATCTTTTATCTCTGCAATAGTTTTATATTTATTGGAATTATCTACTCCAGAAATATTAATAATTTCATATTCATTTAAATTCTTAAACTTATCTTTATTACTTTTTATTAATTGTTCTAAGGCATCACAAGATGCACAATATGGTAAGACACATACAATATGTCTACACATTTTTCCTTGTTTTATCTTATCGTAATTTAAGAATCCTAATACATTTTCATCTTCTTTACTTCCATCAATAACTTCAAATAATTCTAATATTTCTTGTTCATTTTCAAATTTCTTGTGTGATCCATCATCTGCTTTTTTTATAGATTTTGGTTTTAATAGAGCTGAAAAAGCATATGTATATCCATTATTCTTATACTCTTTTAATTTTTCTTTTGCTTTTTTACTAGGATTAAAAGCAAATCTTACCATCTGTGGAAAACCAAAGTATGGATTATCCCATTCTTTGATATTATCATTTAATATATTTTCATTATTCCATTTTTCTTGTTCTTCTACTATATCTGAAAACTGGCAAAAAGAAATAATATCTTCCTTTTCAAATTCGCTTCCCATTAATATTCTATATGGTGTTCCAGATAGATGTAATGTCATATCGACATCTAAAATCTTTAAATTATCATCTAATTCATTAATAGTATTTTCTTCTTTTTGATGTTTATCTTTTACGTCCTTTTCATATTTTGTATTTTCTAAAACTTTGCCATATTTCTCAGCTCTTGCTCCAAAATGAGTTTCATCAACAATTAATAAATCTATTTTATTCTTAAATACATCTTCATGTTTTTCTTTAATTAAATCTCCTTGTAAATCTTGTAATGTTAAAAATACAGCTACTCTTTCGCCTTTCAATAATCTTTCACTGATTTCATTATTATTTCTTGACAATTCATCGGAAGAAATAAAACTATATCCTTCAAAATTTTTAGGAATTTCAACCGTTTTCTTCCATTCAAGCCTCACATCAGCTTTAGCAGAAACAATTACTACTAATTTTGCATTCATTTCTTTTGCACACATCATTGATGTAAATGATTTACCAAATCTCATAACAGCATACATTAATAAATTTTTTCTTCCAGTTTTTCTTGCTTTTATAAAGTTATCTATTGCTTCTTGTTGATTTGGTCTTGGATTCCATTCTTTTTCTTCTCTTTTAAACTGAAAAATTTCTGGAAGATTTGTTTTAGCATCATAGTATTGATATTTGTTATCATTTCTGTCATAACTTTCCTTAATATCTTTAATTGCCTCTTTTACATCAGTATCAGTTGCATTTTCAAAAAATTCATTCGAATAATATACTTCTTTTGGCAAATCTTTTTCACTTAATCTGGTTCTTCCCAATTCTTCTTCAACATATTTATGTACAGCATAATCTCTGAAAAACACATCTGAATTAATCATTGCCTTTTCTTTATATTCTTCTTTTAGGTCTGGAAAATACCTTTTCCATTCATTTAATCTAATTGGAACAGGTCTATATGTATCACCTATTTTTAAATAGTTAGGTATAGTATTAGTAGTAAATGCATAAATATATGGTTCGACTCTACCAATTATAATATTATCTATAATTTCTTTTCCTTCCATACTTCCTCCTATTTTTTCTTTAACAATGTTTCAAATTTCACTTTCCTATTTGTATCCCAATTCATTATTTTGCAATATATTCCGTTATGCTTTTTATGATTTCCACTTTTGCATCCTTCACATATATACTCATTTGTTATATCTCCAAATAATGTAATTTCAGTTACTTTTTCATTTTTACAGCTATTAGGTATTACATACTTAATTCCATCCATTTGCCATATATTCCAACTTATAATATTAGCAATATCTTTTATCAATTTAATATCTGGTTTTTTATTAAATTTATTATAATAATAATCTATATAAGTATATAATAAATTTTCTCTTGCTAATAAAACATTATCTCCTTGCCAGTCAAATCCATATACGCTTTTTACAGCTATGATTGACCACTTTATCCATTCTTCTTTATCATTATTATTCTCAGATACAATCCTTAATTTTCTATCTAATAATCCTATTCTATCTTCTACTTTAATTGATTTTCCTGTAACAGTATCATATCTACTTGTTAAATATGGGGCTTCTCCACAGGAAATTTCTAATCTTGTACTTTTAACATAATCTTGCCATGTATTTTTATAAAATTCTATTTTATTGTAATTTGTTATCCACTCTTTATTTGAAGATGTGTTAAAAATATTTTTCCTTCCAAACCATGCTTCATCTGCTAAATTATTTTGTTCATTGCAAATCCAAGAAGGTGTAAAAACTTCTGCATTATTTCTTGATCTTGCTTCTTTCTCTTCTTTAGACTTTTTTGAGCGTGGTTTAATTAACTCTTTATAGTGCCCTGTTATTTTATTTATTGTTATCTCTGATTCAAATTCAAATCCTATCCCATTTTGTTTATAATCTTCTGTAGCCCATATTATATTTTTACCACTGCTATTATCTTTCAAGAGAATATTTAATAATTCTATATCAATTGATAACAATTGTTCTTCTTTAACATCAATTAACTCATTAAACATTTGGTTATCTCCTATTCAGTTCTTATTTCATCTCTACAATATCATCCAATGTACAATTTAACACTTTACAAATTCTAACTAAAGTTTCCATCTTTACCATTTCATTTTTTCCCATTTTAGCCATTTCATTTGTGGTAATTCCTGCTTGCTCACTCAAATGAGTTTTGTTAATCTTCTTATCTATCATTAATTTCCATAGTTTATCATAATTTACTTGCATAAATTATTCCTCCATAAAACGATTTTTTATAACATAATTATTCTATCATTTTATCTTTTTTTATTCAAGATTTTCTTGAATATTTCAAGAAGTTTTTTACATGTAGTACTTTTCTCTTCGCTACCATTTTTACGGTAGCTGTTACTGAAACTCTTTTAACTATTATATTTCAGCTACTACTTTTCTCCCTCTTATAATCACAACAACTTCTCTAGTGTATCTATGTCTAGTATTTGGACACTTTTTTGTAATTTAATCAAAAATATAGTGTCAAATATTTATTTGCTTTGCAATGTTTTTTTCATATTTTTCAATCAATTTTATTACGCCGAACTTTTATATTTTTGCAAAACTTTTCGGCATACTATATTTCTATTTTATCGGTTTTGTTACGAATTTTGTTGATTTTTCATCTTTTTTCGTAATAATATATAGATAAAATTAACCTAATCCACTCCATTGGTATACAGTTATGGAGTCAATTAGGTTAATTATTATAATTATTTAAATTTTTCCTTCCCATTCATCATAAAATTCTCTTAAAAATTCTTTCATATATTCATGCCTATGCTTTGCCATTTTCTTTGCCGTTTCTGTATTCATTAAATCTTTTAGTTTCAATAGTTTTTCATAAAAATGATTGATAGTTGTTCCCACATTTTTATAATATTCTTCAGCAGACATATTTTCTTTGTACTCCATATTTGGAATATGCATAGGTGTTTTATGGCTTCCTCCATATGCAAATGTTCTTCCAATTCCAATCGCCCCAATTGCATCTAATCTATCCGCATCTTGCACAATTTTTCCTTCTATTGTATCTGGTACAACTGTATCATTTCCTTTAAAAGATACTTGAGAAATAATATGACAAATTTGTTCTATCTTTTTACTAGACAAACCTAAACTTTTCAAAAATGTTTTTGCATTATAAAATGGTTCATTTTCTTCTCCTACTAACTTATAATCATCAACATCGTGTAGTAGTGCTCCTAAACAAACTAATTCTGTATCACATTCTTCAAACTTTGTAATATAATTAGCTAAATTATATACTCTTAATGTGTGATAAAAATCATGTCCACTATAATCATTTTCAAAGAAGTTCCTTACATATTCTATAGTTTTTTCTGTCTTTTCCATATCATAGTCCTTTCTTTCTATTATTATTTTTGCTGTTTCATATTATACTATAATACCATTATTTTTACAATATCAAAATGCAGGGGTTGGGATGAAATCCCATTGTATAGAATTTGATGGTGGACAAAATCTGTAGTCCCCAAATTCAGTGCTTGCTAATACACAAAAAGTATTATTCATACAATGATCAATTCTTTTTTATGTCCCATTATTATTACTTCATCTATACCTTTTTTATACTGGATCTAAATTTTTTTGTTCGAATTTTTAAATTTAAAGGTTTGTTATATGTAGAAATTTTTTTATTTGATTGGGTGCTTTTTTACTTTTTACTAAGGAATATATTAGAACAATATTTATAATTTTTTCATTTAAAGACTTAACTTTTTGCATTTTAGTGAGGAATAAATTGAAAGAATATTTAAAAATATTTAAAGATAATTGTACCAATTTTTATTTTTGAAGTGTTATTTATAGTAGAAGAATATTTTAAATAATTTTAAATTTACTATCACGAAATGGGGGTAGAAGTGAGGAATAAAGTGAAGGGACATTAAAAAATATTTTAAAAAATTTTAAATAAGTACTTGCTATTTTCCATTTAAGTGAGGAAATAAGTGAGAGGATATTAAAAAATTTTAAAAATTTTTACAAAATACCCTGACAAAATGCAAAAAAATTACTTATTAATTGAAAGGATAATTTATAAAAATTTAAAAAATTCAAAAAAAATGGTCAAAAATTTCTTCGTCAATACGGCTATATATATAGAAGCGTAAAAAAATTTTTAAAAAATATGTAAATTTTTCTTTGTCATGACGGTTCTATATATAGAGGGGTAAAAAAATTTTAAAAATAATTGTCCCCTTTTTTGGGTAAAAAAAAGTCTTTATATATAGAAGGGTATAAAATTTTTAAAAATTAAATGTATACTTTTTCGATTTTGAAGTGTTATTTACTAGTGAAAAGAGATAAATTTTACAAAAATGTCCGAAAACTTATCTTTCAATGTCACTATATATATAGAATGGTATAAAAATTTCAAGAATTTAAAAAGCCCTATTCTTATATATTAAAAACTACAGAAGAAAAATTATAAAAATAATTTCCAAAAAGACCATTGACAATGCATAAATGTTATGTTAATTTATAATCGAAGGGTGACCAAGTCACATTAACTTAACATTATGCAGGTTGATATATCAATGAAAATAAGTTAAGGAGGTGTGATTATGGAAAAGCTTGATAATATAGTTATGTATTCGCCAAAAGATGTTAGCAAACTCCTTCATTTAGGTAATACTAAATGTTTAGAATTATTCAATTCGAAGGATTTTCCAAGCATAAGAATTGGACGAGCATTTTGGGTAAAATCAGATTGTCTTGAAAAGTTTTTAAGCGAAAAACATGTTTTGGGACAGGAAGAAAATAACATGATTTTATAATCAAATCTTAAAAATAACTATTTACAAGATCACCCTGTACTTGCACGATAATACATAAATTATAGGTACAAAGTTTGCAGGGCGATTCTTCCTAAAGTAAGGAGGAAAACAATGCAACACTCAAAAGGTATTACAGTTGGAACATATACAGTAAAAACAAAGAAAAAGGTTAATAGCCTGCCTATCTGTCCAACTTGTAAAAAATGTAAAGATAGAAAAATTTGTAGCAATAGAAAAAAACTTTCTAAATGCTCTATATGCAAGAATTGTAAAAATGCAGAACAATGTGATATTTTCTATATCACTACTTGTTCAAAAGCAATATTAAATTTAGGTAGAAGTCCACAAACTGGTAAAGAAATTAAAAAGTCTTTTACTGGTAAAACCGAAGATGAAGCATTGTACAAGCTTTATCAATTTAAAGATGAAGTAAAGAAAAATGGACTACCAAGAAATATTATTCAAAAATCTGTAGTTACAATTTATAGTTTAGGAATGCAAATGGAAGATATAAAAAAGTCCAGAGGCAAGATTGGAACTAATGCATATAGAACTAATATGAGTACTTTAAAAAGAATTGCAGAATATGATTTTGCAAACATTCCTATTGAAAAAGTTAAAAAAGAGCAAATTGAAGATTTTTTGGAAGATGAAAGAGATAAGTCTAATTCTATAATTAAAAAGGATTATGGAATGCTTGCAAGAATCTATGATTATGCTGAAGAAAATGATTACATCAAAAAGAACTTTTTTAGAGGATTTAATAAAATTGAAAAAACTCAAAGTAAAATTGCTACAAAACAAGTAACTCCAATGACATTCGAAGAAGAAAAAAGATTTAAAGAATATCTTGCAAATGATACTCATCCATACAAAAATCTTGTTATAATCGAATTGTTCACTGGAATGAGATTAGGAGAATGTTTAGCACTTAATATTTCTGATGTTGATATTGCAAGCAATACAATTCGTGTTAGCAAAATATTAACACATGATGAAAATCATAAACCTTACATACATGAATCTGCCTTATCTCAAACAAAAGACGGAGCAAGACTTGTACAGATTAATGATGTTTTTAAGCCTAATGTTATTGAAGCAATAGAAAATGCAAAACAAAATACAGAAAACACAGAAAACTTATTATTCTGTCAAAGTAATGGCTCACTTATTTTAGAAAGTAGTGTAAATAGTTATTTGAAAAAAGTTGCAAAAGATGTTGAATTAAGCTATTGGAAGCATTTTAGCTCACATAGATTAAGACACACATTTGCAACAAGATGTATTGAAGCAGGTATTACTCTTCCTGTACTTCAAATTTTGATGGGACACCATGATATTCAAACAACCATCAATGAGTATGGTAAAGTATTTAACTTTTATCAACGAAAAGAGAAAGAAAAATATATAAACTATGTAACAGCTGGAATAAGTGAGATGTAGCGAAGTTTGAAAATTAAAATTAGATAAAAAATTTCCAAGTCAAATTTCCAAAACGAATTTGATAATATAAAATGCAGTAATATCAATAGATATGTGGTTTTTCGAGGTAGTCGCCTCGACCATATCACAATATAAAATTTAATATTTTTGAATAGCTCATTACTAATTAATTTATACTCACGCTATCCCCCATAATACTTATAATCTCTCCTATAGGTATTTCAGCCTTATCATCTAAAATAATTAATTGTTTAAACTCATCTATTTTTTTTATTGTTCCTGAAATCTTAATATATTTTCCTCCATCTTTTTTTAAATCTGGTACAAAATACATAATTGAAACTTGTGGATGTATTTGCACTTTTAGTTGCTCATTTAACATTTGGAATTTCATATCTAAAATATTTTTTGCTTCTTCATCAAGTTCAATTCTTTTGTCTGTAAATCTTGCCGTTTCTTCAACCGCATCTTCATACCCCACAAGTGCTGCAAATGGTGCAAATTGTGCAGCACGTTCTTCCATTGGCATTTGAGGATGCTTTTTTGACACATGATGTGGCATATTTATGATATCCTCATATTTTCCAGTATAGTTCATTTTTATCGTCCTTTCATAGATGTTTTAAAAATTTTTTAATTCATAATCTTTTTATGACCTGTGTCCTCCAATCTGATTATTTCTATCTCTTGTGGTTCCTGCTTCTTGCAAATTCATACCTTTTAAAATCGCATTTTTTCCATATTTATTTTTTATATCTATCATTGCCTTTTGTAATTGCTTTTCAGTTTGCTCCTGCCTATTTTCCTCTTCTTTTTTCTTGTAATCTGCAAAAAAATCTATTTGTTCATAAAGCTTTTCTTTTCTTGCTGTTTCCTCATCTATTACATTATTTGCAACTACATAAATTCTTCTGGCTAAAAGATTTTTGTTCATAATTCTTTCATATAACTCCATCACAGCCTTTGTAATAGCTTTTGTAGATGATGTTTTGTGATCTAAATTTATTGTGCCATGTGCATGTTTTGGAACTTTTCTGCCATACCTATCTGTAGTTACTTCTCCATTATATAAATTTTTCAAATTGTAATCTTTTAGGTTTTCTATGTCATACCCAATTGTTAAAACCATTTGGTTTGTGACTAAATTTTTTGCAACTAAGTCTAAAGTAAGAAGTTCTGTCATTTCTTTTACTATAAGTTTTGTATCTTCATAATTGTATGGGCAATGCAATACTTGACCAGAACTTATACTATTTGCCTTTGGCTTGTAAGATTTTATGTCTTTAAGTGTAACTGGCTCATAGCCCCATGCATGGTCTATTAAAAGTTCTGCATTTATTCCAAATAATTTGTATAATAATTCTTCATTTTTTATTGACATACGTGCAACATCACCCATTGTATAAATTTTATTTTTTTCAAGTCTGGTTGCATACCCTTTGCCAACACGCCAAAAATCTGTTAAAGGTCTATGTTCCCACAATAATTTTCTATATGTTATTTCATCAAGACCTGCAATTCTAACTCCATTCTCGTTTGGTTCTACATGTTTTGCAACAATATCCATTGCAATTTTGCATAAATATAGATTTGTGCCAATTCCTGCTGTTGCAGTAATTCCAGTAGTATTATACACATCTTGAATAACTTTTGTTGCAAGCTCACGCGCTTTCATTTTGTATGTTTTTAAATAATGTGTAACATCAATAAAAACCTCATCTATTGAATATACATAAATATCTTCACTCGAAAACCATTTTAAGTAAATATTGTAAATACTTGTGCTATATTTCATATAATATGCCATACGTGGTGGAGCAACGATATATGTTAGCTCTAAATCTCGATTTTTGTTTAATGCAATTTCATCATACGAACTTCCTGTAAATGTATTGTTCGGAGCTCTTCTTTTTCTCTCAATATTAATCTCTTTAACTTTTTGTACAACTTCAAAAAGCCTTGCCCTTCCTGGTATTCCGTACTTTTTTAAAGATGGACTTACAGCAAGACAAATTGTTTTTTCTGTTCTACTACTATCTGCTACAACTAAATTTGTTGTAATTGGATCTAATCCACGCTCTTGACACTCCACAGAAGCATAAAAACTTTTTAAATCAATCGCAATATAAATATGTTGCTCTGATTGTTGTTTTAAATCTTGCATAATCCACCTCCTCTTGCTTTTAATAATTGTATTTTTAGCTAAACTCATCTATTTTCCTTAGTTTAACCAAACATGATTTTTCTATTACAAATTTAGTATAACACAAAAAATACATTTTGTAAACACTTGTTTGTGTAAAATTTGTACCAAAAAAGAGCATCAATTTTTACAACTGATACTCTTTATAAAATTATTTATTTTCTTCCTTTTTGTCAACTATTTCTTTTTTGTCTAACTTTTTGCTTATATCTGTAGTATTTCTACAAATAATAAGTATAACTAAGAATAATTCATACATTATTCTTGCAATTAAGTTTCCTATTAATAGGTACATTATAAAAGCTAAAAAGCTTGAAGATATCATTGCAAATGAAGATAATGTAATAAATGCAGCAATTATTAAGTATAATATTTTTAAAATATTTTCAATAACCATTTTTTTGAATGTTAAGAAATCATACATCCATCCTAAAAATCCTGTGTATTTACCTTCATTCTTCTTTGCTAAAAATGTAAAGTATAATACAATACCTCCAATAACAGCAATTACAGCAGAAATTATAATCCAAACTGAATTTCCTGAAGGAGCACTGCTTGATCTTAGTAAAGAATTCATAGCTGATTTGCTACCATATCCTGAATAAGAACTATACATTTTTATTTCCCCCTTTCTTTTAAACACAATATATCACAAAAAGCAACATTTTTCAACAATTTTTTTTAATTATTTTAAAATTCTACTTTTTTTGACATTCTAATTTACAGATAACTTCTTAAGATAAAAATTTTAAAATATCCCCATATGCTCTATCAAAATTTTTACCCCAATAAAAATTAAAATCAGCCCTCCAATTAATTCAGCTTTGCTTCCATACAAAATGCCAAATTTATTTCCAATTTTTACCCCGAACAATGAAATAAAGAACGTAATAATTCCGATTAAATCAAAAGAAAGCATACAATTTTTAGCATCTAAAAAAGCATAAGTAATTCCAACTGCCAAAGCATCTATACTTGTCGCAATTCCTAGTCCCACCATAGTTTTACAGTCTACACTATCATTTAAATTTTCTGCCTTTCCAAAAGATTCCTTTATCATTTTGCCACCAATAAAAGTTAATAAAACAAATGCAATCCAGTGGTCTATTTCTTCTATCCACTCACTAAATCCTGCACCTAGCAAAAATCCTATAAGTGGCATTATCATTTGAAAAAATCCAAAATACAAAGCTATTATAAATGATTTTTTCCAATCCATTTTGCTCATTGAAAGTCCTTTGCAAACAGATACTGCAAATGCGTCCATAGCGAGCCCTATCCCAATAAAAATTGTTTCTACAATTCCCATAATCTCACCATTTTAATTCTATTCGTCTTCAAATTATATATTCGTATTTTTTTGTGTCATTTAATAGTAGTTAATGCATTTTCGTTAAAAATTCATTAATTGTAATTTTTAAAAATCCTGTGAAATTTATTTCTTTTTCATACAATTATTATAAAATTTTTAAAAAAATTTCGACGCACCCCCTTTTTTAGGGGTAAGCTGAGGATTATCTACAGCTTATTTTTAGCACATTTTTAGTTTTAGAAGTTAAACATCATCAATAAGTCCTTTTATTTTTGAATTTCGCGTTAAATACCATGTTATTTTTTTGTGGTATGAGGGCTCGTGTTTGGTTGAGATTTTGCTTTACAAATTTTTTTGAAAATATTTATAAAACAGCTACACAATATATAAAATCTCATTATTCGGAAAATATTTTTTCATATTTTCTCTAAAAAGTTTTTCTCCTTCTTTTCGTAAATTTTCTTTATACCAATACTTTCCCCTGCCTCTGCCTGTCATAAGTTCTTTATTATACAAATTATCCCCAGTAGGAAAGGCTTCTTCATTTATTTTTGTATGAACATAGCTATAAGTCATAAAAATAATTTCAAAAAACACATCTTTTTTTACCTTTTCACTTAGTTCCTGTTGCAATCTCTTAATTAATTCCAAATATTTTTCTTTCCAATCTTCGACAAATATTACAGGTGCAATCAAAATTCCAACATCATAGCCCGCTTCTTTTAGCTTATTTATTGCTTCTATTCTTCCACTTAATCTTGATGTTCCAAATTCTACATTATTTATTATTTCTTCTGGGTTTACGCTTACTCTCGCAATCACTTTGCCTTTATGGTCTAAATCTAGCAAAGGTTCAACCATATCAAATTTTGTTGGAAAAGTAAGCTTTCCCTTTGAAGAATTTTTAAAATTTTCTATTGTCCACACTAAATTATTTGTTATTGTATTTTCCAGAACTAAATCACTATTGCTTCCTATTTCGAAAGTTAAATTTCTATCAGATCTTTCTGCGGTTTTTATCATTTTTTCTAGCATTTGCTCCCTATTTACAAAAAGCCTTAAATATGCACATTTGTTGTAATTACAAACTAAATAACAATACATACAAGAAGCTGTGCATCCTGAAGAAGTATATGGTACAAGGTAATCAGAGACTTTATGATTTTCTTGATATCTGTGTGTTTTTCTTACTCCAATTATTAAATTTGTTTTCATTTTTAAAAATTCTTTGTTTTCTTTTCTTCGCATTTCTTCAATATTGTTGTGGCTTTTTATAATCTTTTTTGGCACATCTTTGTATTTTTCAAGTAATTCTTTTCCTAACTCGTAGTCTTCTACTGCTTTTTCGTAATAAATCTCGTGTGGTTTAAACATTACATTTCCACCTCCACATTGAAAATCTTTCCACTTCCATCAAGCATAATTCCATTTTGTATTATATCGTTTTCTATATTTGACAAAATTTTTCTATCTGTAAGCTCTGTTTCAATTTCTTTCCCATTCAAGCTGACCTTCGTTACCCCTGTATTTTTTGCATTTGGATTTAAAACTTTTATATTATAAATACTATTTTTGTATTTATATCTACAAGTAAATTCTTTCCATTCTTTTGGTATGCATGGATTAAAATACATCACATTTTGTTTTATTTTTATTCCTAAAATATATTCTATTCCTGCAACATAGAACCAACTACTCGAACCTGTGTACCAAGTCCAGCCTCCTCTTCCCGCTAAATTTCCTGCACCATACACATCAGCTGGAATTACAAAAGGTTCTACTTTATATTTGTTTGCAGCTTCTCTGGTTCTTGAATGTTCAATTGGATTTATCATTCTATATAGTTCAGTTCCTTTGTCTCCAAATCCCAACATTTCTTCTGCAATTATTGCCCAAATAGCAGCATGTGTGTATTGTCCTCCATTTTCTCTAACTCCTGGCAAATATGCTTTTATATATCCAGGCTTTAGCTTTCCATTTTCAAAAGGTGGATCAAGTAATTTTATAATTCCATTTTCCTTGTCTACTAGATGATTTTCTAAACTTTCCATAGATATAAATTTTTTGTCATTATCTCCTGCACCTGAAATTACAGACCAACTTTGTGCAATACTATCTATTCTACATTCTTCGTTTTCTATACTTCCTAAAATATCTCCATCATCTGTATAGGCTCTTTTAAACCATCTTCCGTCCCATCCGTATTTGTTTAAATTTTTCTTCAAATTTTCTGCCATATCTTTATATTTCTTAATCTCATCTTCGTAATAATCCGCAGTCTTGTCCATAGTATTTTTCTTAGAATCATCAGTCCTACTATTCTCTCTCATCTTTTCGCACAATGGAATAAACCCAATAATCACCTTATACAAGAAAAATCCAAGCCAAATGCTTTCTCCTTTTCCTTTGTTTCCAACTGTGCTCATTCCGTCATTCCAATCACCTATGCCAATCTTTGGAAGTCCGTGTTCACCTAAATTCATGGATTTATCTAATGCTCTTTTGCAATGCATAAAAATATTTTCATTAAGTTCCGATGCCTTATATAAATCATATTTTTCTTCTTCATATTCTTCTAAAATATTACCATCTAAATATGGTGTTTGTATTTCTAAAATCCCATAATCTCCTGTTGCTGAAATATATTGTTCTACTAAAAATGGAAGCCAAGCTAAATCATCTGAAAATCTTGTACGTATTCCTCTTCCTGTATCTTCATGCCACCAATGTTCTACATCTCCTTCTATAAACTGATGTTTACTATGCTTTAAAATTTGTTTTTTCATTATTTCTGACTCTATATATTTAAAAGCTAAGCTATCTTGCAATTGGTCTCTAAATCCATAAGCTCCACCTGATTGATAAAATCCTGTTCTTCCTATAATTCTACTTGTAAGAGTTTGATACAAAGCCCAACCATTTAGCATAATATTCATAGATTCTAGTGGTGTATAAACTTGCAACCTTTCTAGTAAATCTTTCCATTTTCTTTTAACATTTTCAAGCTCTTGCCTGCAGTTTGAAACCTTTCCATATTTGTATGCCATATTTTTTAAGTCTGTATTATTTTCTTCTGCTCCAAGGCTTAATACTAGTTCTTTTGAAGACATTGCCTCTATTTCTACTTCTATTTGAATCGCTATACAGGCTTTTTTTCCAAGTCCTGTATCATTATTTAATCTATATTTTTTTAGTGAGTCAGGATTTGCAAGTCCTCCTTTTCCTAAGAAAAACGTATTATCCCCTGTGTAGCTTTCTATTTTTTCACTACTTGAAACAAAACAATAATTTTTAAATTCATTTTCATATAAATTTTTAGCTTCAATCAAATTTGCATTTTTGTTAAATTCCAAATTAATATATCCATTTGTTTTTATCTCATCTTCTCCAAGCACTGGTTTTAGGTAATACACAAGTTTTAGCTTCTTTTTTAATGGAGAAGTATTGCTTAATTTTAAAATGCATATTTTTGCTGCATCTTCAGTTGGCACAAAAATTTCTAGCTCCTGATTTATGTCATTACTTTTGTGAATATATTTTGCATAACCAAATCCATAAATCACATTATAATTATTTTCATCTGGCATTGGATTTAATCCTAAAGACCAAGTTTTACCATTTTGCTCATCTTGCATATATATTACTTCTGATGGAATATCTAAAAATGCCTTATTATGCCAGCTTGTAACTCTATTTAATCTGCTATTTTTATACCATGTATAACCACCCATATTTTCTGTAACTACTGTTCCAAATTTTTCGTTTGCCATAATATGACTCCAAACTGTAGGAGTTCTATTGTTTTTGTTTACACAAATTAAATACTCTTTTCCATCTGCCGAAAACGCTCCATATTCATTATAATATTTTAAGCTCTCTTTATCTTTTAAAATGTTTTCTTGTTCTTTAATTTCATCTACTACCTGAGATTCAAAAACTCTATCTTCCATTTTACTTAAAGACTGCAAATAATCATCTTCCAAGTCTTTTATAACATGTTCCAAATCTCCTTTATGAGCATCTATTGTAAGTTCTGAAACAAAATTTAGAAGCTGTGTATCTTCATTTGAAATCTCCTTTGCAGAAAGTACAAAAATTCCTCCACTTATATTTTTCATATAATCTAAATGCCTATCTGCAATTTTTGAGTTAATCTCACCATGCACATAATTTTCGTAACTATAATTTTCTTCATCTAAAAATACGATATCTACCTTAATATTTTTGGTCCTAAAATATTCATACATTTTTAAAACATTAGTAGCCATATAAATGTCGTTTATATCTCTCATTTTTACTAAAATTATAGGGATATCTCCGGAGATTCCATATTTCCAAAGTTCGGTTTGATTAAAATTTTTGCCCACAAATTGTTTCATTTTTAAAGCCTTTAGAGGATTATAAAAAACTAAATATGATATTATTTTTTGGTATAAAATTATTTCTTTTCCCTTTACACCTAAATATCTGTTTTCTGCATCTACCTTTGCTTTTGAAATTTCAAATGCTCTCTTTATGCTTTCAGAATTACTATATTTTTTAATGTTTTGGTAAGCTATATCTTTGTCTTCATTTACAGAAATTATTAAATCTAAAGTTATTTTTTCATTAGGTTTTATTTTTATAGTTTTTTTCATTGCAACAATTGGCTCTGTTACTAATCCACATTTATTAGAAAATGGAGCAGAATTTTGAATGGCTGTCGGAATTCCAAAATTACCTCTTTCATTTAGTCTTTCTTTTGAAATTTCGAACTCGTTATCCACAATTACTTCGCATTCTGTGGAAAACTTTATTAACATATTTGTTTCTTTTTCGTTTTTTCCTCTTTTTTTTCTGCTAACTTGTAAAATTTTTTCCTGTTCATCAAACCCAAATTTTAAAAATAAATTATTAAATGCTGGATGTGCAAAGTCTTGATATTTAGTAGAAAGTACAGGCTCGAAAACACTTGAAACCTCTAAAGTTTCTTCCTGATTTCCTTGATTTTCTAAAGTAAGTCTTCTTATTTCTACTGGTTCTTCACTATCTAAAGTTATTTGCAAAGTAGTTTTTATACTGTCATCTGTTCTTTCCATTTTTGTTTGATCAGGCATAAAAGTTGAAATTGTGTTATCAGAGCAATTAGACCAAATCTTCTTATTTCTTATATTTTTAATATAGAAAATTATTCCTTGATTATAGTCATCTGTTTTCTTAAACCTATTTATATAAATGTCTTTATATTTACTAAAACCTTGCCCCTTTTGATTTATACATGAAATATAGTTTTCATTTGAAATTATATTTGACCTTATTAAATCATCATTTAGTTTGTTATATGTCACCTCAGCATAATTTTCGTAATCCTGATATTTTTGTCTTTGTGGCTTTTCTTTTTCTTCTTTAGTTACAATAAATGTTTCTGGCATTCTTTCTTGCAAAAGAATTGAAACTGCTTCTATTTCTGGATTTTGCATAAATCTTTTTTGAAAAATATTGTTTTTTAGAAAATTATTTATAGAAAGCAAAATCAGTGCTTGATGATGTGCCATATATGTTGCTACAACTGCAGATTCTTCGCCTCTTTTAAGTCTTGATGGAGTAAGATCTAAACTTTCATAAAATCCATATTTATCATACATTCCATATTGTTCAAGAAGTTTTAAATTATTATACACATCTTGAGGTCTGTCCACTATTGCAAGCACACTTCCATAACTCGAAATTACCATCTCATCTGCAAGCCCTCTTTTAAGCCCAAGCCATGGAATTCCGAAAGCTTTATATTGATAATTTGAATGCAAATCCTTTACATTAAATGCTGCTTCTGAAATTCCCCACGGTATATTAAGTTTTTTAGCATATTCCATTTGACTCATAATTGCAAATTTGCAAGACTCATCAAGTAGTGACCCCTCATATCTTGGAATATTTATATTTGGCATTAAATATTCAAATGCAGTTCCAGACCAAGATATAAGACCTTTTTTGTTATTTAAAATTGTTAAAGTTCTGCTTAAATTGTTCCAATGTTTACTTGGCACATCTTTTTTAGCAATTGCAACTAAGCTTGCCTGCCTTGCTTCAGAAGCCAAAAGGTCATAATATGAATCTGTAAGCTGATTTTCCGCTACGTTGAACCCTATAGAAAATAGCCTGTGAGAAGGACTATATAGTTTTGAAAAATCTGTATTTTCGATTAGTTTGGAAACTGTTTCTTTTAGTATTTCAAGTTCTTTTGTTTCTTCTAAAAAAGCCTTTAAAACATACAAATATCCAACCAAATTTCCACTATCTACTGTAGAGATATACCTCGGATTTAGTGGCTGTTTTGTTTTTATGTTGTACCAATTATATAAATGCCCGTTCCATTTTTCCAAAGAATCTATTGTTTCTATAATATTTTTAATAAGCTCTAGACCTTCTTCTTTTGTAATAAAATCTAAGTCAATTCCTGATATTACTGCTAAAATAGAAAGTCCAATATTTGTTGAAGAAGTTCTATCTATATATTTTTGTTTTCTATCTTCTTGATAATTATCTGGAATTAAGTAATTATTTTCTTTTGTTAAATTATCTTTAAAAAACATAAATGTATTTTTTGCAACTTCTAAAATGTATTCTTTTTGCTTATTGTCTAAAATTCCTTTCTGTTTTAGCTTGCTAGACTTACTTATTATGCACATTATATAAGGAATAATAATAAATAATGCACCTATTACAATCTTGATAAAGCTCGAAAAATACAATCCTGAAACTATTTCTATAAATCCTGCAATCACATTAACCCACATAATTTTGTAGTATGAAAAAATATCATCTTTTGCAAGCTTTTCCGCCTCTTCTGAAGTTGTCCACTCTAGCAAATTCTTTTTAGAAATACACATTCTATAAATAGAAGTAATTATACTTTTTAAAGAAATATAAGACTTAAAAGGTAAACACCCAAAAGTCAAAATTGCTCTATATAAAGCTCCCATTATTCCTGTAATTTTTGGGGTAAATGTATCTTGCTTGTGTTCCCCTTCTTTTTTGAAAACTATTACATTTGCTATTTCAAGTAAAAATGGAAAAATTGTTGTAATTGCTAAAAATGTAATAATCCAATTTGTATCAAATCTATAAATTTTTCCTAAAATAAAAAAATACATACTTCCGAAGTATTGTAAATATTTCAAATAAGCTTCTTCTTAAATTATCTAAAATTTTAAATTTTGAAAGGCTATTTAACTTCTTATTTTTTAGCCATTTTATAATCTGCCAATCTCCTCTAATCCATCTTGAAAGTCTAGACATAAAGCTTGTATATTTTGTAGGATATCCATCCATAAGCAAAATATCTGAACCAAGTCCACATCTTAAATAACAGCCTTCAAGTAAATCATGGCTAAGTACAGTATTTTCTGGTATCTCATTTTTTAAAATTTTAGAATATGCTTGTATATCAAATATTCCTTTTCCTGTAAAAATTCCCTCTCCAAAATTATCCTGATATGTGTCCGAAATAGCATTTGTGTATGAATCTATTCCACCACTACCCGCAAAAATTTTTGTAAAAGGATTTTTATAGCTAATATCAATATTTACGCCAACTCTTGGCTGAATTAAACCAAATCCATCAACTACTCTTCCACCTTTTATTTCGGGTTTATTTAAAATGTGTGCCATTGTTCCAACTAACTCAAATGCCGCATTTAATACCAAATCTGTGTCACTATCTAATGTGATTAAATACTTTGGACTGATTCTTTTCTGTTGGCGTAGGTTCTTTTCTGCCCAAGTATTAACATAGTAATTTTCTTCAATCTTTTTGCTACTCATATTTCCTAATAGTACTTCTACAAATTCTGTTAGAGCTCCTCTTTTTCTCTCCCAACCTAAATATGAATTTTGCTTTTCGTTCCATTTACGCTTTCTATATGCAAAATAAAAAATTTCTTTTTTATATTTTTCATTTAAATTTTGTACTTGTTTTAGTCCTTCATCTATTACTTCTTTATCAAAAGTTTCTTCCTTTTTTGCACTTTCTGAGCAATCACCTAATAGGCAAAAATAAAGATTTTCGCTCTTATTTGATAAATAGAAAACCTCCATCTTTTTCATCAATTCTTTTACTTTTTCTCTTGACTTTAAAATAGTTGGAATAACAACCATTGTTGCATTTTTTTCATCAATTCCATTACTAAAATCCAATTTTGGAATTAGTTTTGGCTTTACAAATTTGCTAAGTAAATATTGAAAAATTTGTATAATAATTTCTGACACAGGAATAATCAAAATAAAAAAAGCTACAATTTTACATATAGTATTTGTATTTATACATAAACTTATAAGAAGTGAAATAAATGCAGTAAATACTCCTATCATACTAATATAGTACTTTGCCTTTTTCTCTTCGCTCATAAGTTTTTGAGGTTTTGCGCCTATTTTTTCATAAACAATATTTCTATTTTTCCCATATAAATAATACCCAATATGACTCTTTTTGCCATTCTCATTTTTTGCAAGTTCTAGAAGTTTTTTAGCAATATATATTTCAGAAATTTTAGACTTTTTCGAAATTTCTTTAATAGCCTGCCTGTACGCATCTTTTGTTTTATAATCCATTTTATCATAAACCTTTGCAGGGTCTTGTTTTAAAATCTCCTCCACACCATTTATCTTTTCAAAAATTTCTAAAAAATTAATTCTTTGAATTTTTTTAATACTTGTTATACAATTTCCGATAGACACTCTTTTTACAGCTATATCAAAATGTTCACGCCTTATA
Source organism: uncultured Clostridia bacterium (assembly GCA_946529215.1). Lineage (GTDB taxonomy): Bacteria > Bacillota > Clostridia > TANB77 > CAG-508 > CAG-269. The sequence goes on along the minus strand of CAMMZC010000009.1, from coordinate 18,892 downwards.
ACCTCAGAAACTGTAGTTCCTGTTTTTTCAACAATTTCTTCAAGAATTTCAAGATATTTTTCAGTTTTTTTACCATATTTTTTTAGCTTATATGACATATATTCTATGAACGAATATTTCATAGATGATATTCTTTTAAAATTTCTATTTGCGCTAATAGGGACAGAACAAAATGGAAAGTTGGATATTGCTTTTTCTACAATCTGACTAGCTTTAAATTTCTGAATTTGAGACACATAAATGCTTTCACAAATTTGCCTAATATTTTCGATTATCGCAATTTGTAAAAATACTCCAATATTCCATATTTCATCCATATTTAAAGTTTTTTTAGTTTGATATGCAGCCAAAAATTTTTCTAAATTTTCAGCTTCAATTTTATTATCTGTATAATTTACAATTTCTGAAGCAAGTACATATATTCTGGCAAACCCATTATATAAGCCATTTTTTAGCCCAACAAAATTTGTATATTTTTTAATGCTTAGCTCTTGCTTTATCGATTTTACAGTTTCTTCAATGATATAAAAATTATCTAAAATCCACTCTCCTGAAGGATGTATTGGTATTCCTTGCTTTACGTGGTCATTTAATAATTCATAAACTTCTTTTATTAAATAAAAATTTTCTTGCAAACGAGGTATTGGATATGTTTCTTTGCTTGATTTTTGTACCAAGTTATGCATAGCGCCTGCTTTTTCTAAATAGTCTTCAAGTTCTCTTGCAGTAAGTATCGCTCCACTTGTACTTAATATTCTTTTTTCGCCCATAACAAAAAATCCCTTTCTCTGCTACTTTAAGTCTTAGTTCGTGCAGTTGCAAGGCAACCTGCACATATCACAGTTTACCTTAGTGTTTGCAAAAATTGGGATTTTATGCAAAGTTATTCAATTTATCTCATACCCAGATATCAGATTTTATTACCAATTTATTGTATGTGCCGTTCCATCTACAGTTTTTGCTGTAGTACTTTGTGTAATTTGGACATCAGCCCCTAGAGAAACTACGGGACGAAGGTTATTGTTGATGCTATCAGGGTTGCCGTAAGAGTTGAACACACGATGGCCGCTAATATTAGTAGAGTTAGTATGGTGCAACCCAAAGTCAGCATAGCTTGAATAGCAGCCAACATACCTCGAAGCAACCCAATAACCGTTACTCTGTGACAATACTTTACTTGCATCTCCATAATTTGTTGAATTTATTGCTATAGAATAATATGTTTGTTTTGCTGTAAGTCCAGTAGTCGCCTGCTTATATGCAGCACTTCCTGTGGTTAAATCCAAACTTCCTTTTGCTGTATCTATTATTCCATCTGTTTTTACTGTTCCATTTTCTGTGTCTATTCCTGCTCCATTTTCACTTGCATATATATTTGGATAATATCTATTTGAATATGTGCTTCCCCACTTTTCATAATTTGTATGACCATATTGTGGGCTATTTCCAGAATTATCAAAACTATTCCTAGCATTTCTTCCTGCATCTGTCATGTTATTTTCAAAATCTTCCAAACTTACACTTCTTGCTGTTATACTATGGTCTGTATTACTATATAATTTTTCACAAATATCATGCATTATATACACACCATTGTTATATCCTGTTGCTCCTTTAAAATATACTTCTGCATTTGTTGAATCTGCAATTAAATCAATTCTTCCATCATCATATTTTTTTAATACTCTCCATTTTAATGTTTCTTGAGTTAAATCTGATGTATTGTCTGTACTTCCTGTATATGTTTCACCTAAATAATCTTTTGAATATGTTGTACTTGCTGTTTTGGGTTTATAATTTACGTAGTCACCTACATCTATTCCTGCTCTAATAGCATATTGATTTGCTGTAACTTGGTGTGTAGTTGTGAATGTTTCTCCATTTACTGTTGATGTTATTGTAAAATTATATGTTCCATTTTCTATTATTTCGAATGGCACGCTTGGGCTTATACTTGTTGTTCCACCTTCAACTAAAGCTTCAAAATAAATATATAGCTTATCTTTATTTGGTGTTTTTGTTCCTGCTGCAACTGTAGTTCCTGTTCCGTCACTACTTGTCACAATTCTTTCGTTTGCATAAGTAACTGCAGGTCCTTGTTTTTCTACTTTTCCATTTACATCTATTGTGTATGTTCCTTTTCCTGTTATTGCTACTTCATAAGAATTATTTGTTTCATTTTTTGTAACTGTTACTTTTCCTGAACCATAAGTTTTTTCTAATTCTGTTTGTAATGTTGTAGACATATCGCTACTTTCTGCATATTTTCCTGTTACTGCTGCTAAATATGCTAAACTTATTGTCTCCTCATCTTGTGCATTTCCTGTTTTTGTTTTTGCTTGAGTTGCCCTCGATAAAATCGAGTTATCACCTGAAAGCATTGATATAGATATACCTGCGAGGATTAGTAAAACAATCACAGTAATAACCAAAGCGATCAAAGTTATACCATTTTTACCATCTGTAAATTTATCAACTTTTTTCTTAAGGTTTTCTTTCATAAAAAATCTTTCCTTTCTCTTGGCAAAATCCATTCATAAAATTTATTTTTACATAGTATATAGTAAAATAACTTTTTGAATTTATATGCCTATTATAATTAAAAATACATTATTACTTTAATTATAAAAGTTTTCAAACCAAATGTCACTAGTCGCATTTTCAGTAAAATCATGCTTTCAGCTATTTATAACCTATTATAGCCTATTATTGGCTATTTTACATTTTTATTACTTTTTTGTTACATTTTTGTTACATTTTATCAAATTAAGTCTATTTTGTTCTAAAATTTCAGTCTATTATGTTCTAAACATCATTATTTTTTCACTGATATTATAAAATACGTTGTATAATTGCTTTTTAGCAAACTACTTATGTTACAAAGCTAAAATAACTTAATTGAAGTCAAAAATTAAAATAGAGAAAGGATATGAATAATTATGGATTGTACTATTTATTATAGAAGATTGCGTGACCTAAGAGAAGATTATGACTACACTCAAGCTTATGTAGCAATTTTTTTAGGATTATCTCAAAGAGGCTACTCTCACTAAGAAACAGGTCATTATGACTTAACTGGTTACATTTTAGTTAAACTTTCAAAACTATATAATGTCTCAACCGATTATATTTTAGGTCTATCTGATTTAGCTAATCCTTTTCCTTCAAAAACAAAATCCACAAGTAAAGTAGTATAATTAATACTGCAATATTTTTTAAATACAAAATCGCAACACTTCCAACAAATGTAAGCAAAAAAATAGTAATATTAGATAATAATTTCATAATTTTATGAGCTTTTTCTACGCCAAAAACGATCCTCAAAATGCTTCTTACTACTCTTCCTCCATCTAATGGATATATAGGAATAAGGTTAAAAATGCAAAGCATTATATTTGCATAAAAAATAAGATTTCTTAGTTCGTTTTCTAGCCCTAAATCAAATTTATACAAAATTGTTGCAACTATTAAATTAAAAATTGGTCCTGCTAATGCCACAAATATATACTTTAGTTCAATTATATTTGCTTTTAAAATCATCTTTTTTTCGTTGTTTGCATATTTTGGTGACAATTTCATCGAATGTCCATTGTTCATATGTTTAAGTTTCATCGAAAATCCAAATGGCATTATTTCAATTGCTTGTGGCTTAAATCCTAAAATTAATCCCATAATTAAATGCGAAATTTCATGCAAAAAAGCAAATAACATTATAATTAAATATATTTTTAGTTGTCTTGTTAAATAAAAAAAAGCTAAAAAAAATAAGATTTTTAAATCTATTCTAAACTTCATCTTAATATTTATCCTTCCTATAAATCCATAATTAATTGTGGGTCGATTTTTCTTCCATTTCTTCTAACTTCAAAATGCAAATGTGGTCCAGTAGAATTACCCGTTGAGCCAACTTCGGCAATTTCTTGACCTTGCTTTACGCTATCTCCTTCTTTTAAATATAATTTTTTGCAATGCGCATAAATTATAATTACATCTTGAATTTGTATTTGATAATGATTTCCATAATCTCCTGTAGATGAGGCCATTATAACTTTTCCATCTGTTGCAGACTTAATCTTTGTTCCTTCTACTGCTGCAATGTCAACCCCTGTGTGATATTTTGGAACAGTGCTTGTTGTTGGATTTCTCCAGCCAAAGCTAGAACTTATTCTTCCTTTTATAGGTGCTATAAAACTAATCTTTTTCTTTATTGCTTTTGCATCTTTTTCCATTTGTTCTTGTTCTGTGAGCTCTTCCGTCTTTTTTTGACTTGTGTCTTTACTATTTTTTGCTAATACAACTTCTTTTTTTTCTGTAGTTTCTCCAGCGCCTATCTCTGCACTTTCTTCCGCTCCTCCTATATTCTCATCTTTTGTGACTTTTGCTTGATCATTTACTTTCTCGCTTTGCAATTTTTGAGATTGCTCACTTTCTTGTTTTTGACTATTCCCTTGTGTTTGATTCTGTTGATTCTCTTGATTTTCTTGTACATTTTCTTGTGTTGGATTATCTATATTTGCTTTTTCTTCACCTTCAAAAAAACTTAATACAAAATTTTTCACTTTTGAATACACTTCAAGAGTATTTATTTTTTCAGTAAAAAATGTATTTACTGAATTTCTAAACTCTTCTGAAAATATATATTCCCTATTTGTTACTGCATAAAAAATAACATAAATAGAAAGACACACAAAAATCTGCATTAATAACCTTTTCGCAGTTCTTTTTTTATTTGTATTTTTTGTTTTTGAATTATTTGTTGTAGTTTTTGTATATACTCCATTTCTTCTGTTATATATATCTTCTGCCCTTCTAATTCTTTCCTCAACAGACATTGCTCTTTCCATACACACTCTCCTCTCTTTTTGGGACGGAGGAAAAAAGTAACATTTCTTTTAAAAACTAAAGCACTCTATCCCAAAAAGCAATTTAAAACTTGTACATCTTTTTTTAATGTATATTCTTTACAAAATTTTTTATGCAAATAATATTTTTTAAAAAGTGCATACTAAAAGTATTAAAAAATGCTTGCTAAAATCCTTAAAAAAGTATCAGCCAAATCTTGACAAATACTGATAAACGTGGTATTTTTAGTAAAGGAACCTTAGAAAGGAATATGGAAATATGGTTTTAGGAATTATTGCAGAATATAACCCATTTCATAATGGGCACTTATATCATCTTTTAAAATCAAAAGAAGAATCGAAAGCCGATGCAGTTGTTGCAGTAATTGGCGGAAATTTCACACAACGTGGAGAGCCTTCACTTTTAGATAAATGGTGCAAAGCTGAGACGGCCATTGCCAATGGTGTTGACTTAGTTATTGAATTACCTGTACTTTATTCAATATCTAGTGCAGAAAACTTTGCAGATGGAGCAATAAAGATTTTAAATTCTCTTAAAATAATTGACTCTGTTTCTTTCGGAACTGAAACAACAGATCTAAATCAACTAAATATTATTGCAAATACTTTATTTAAAGAGCCAAAAGAATATAAAGATTTGCTCTCTAGTGAACTAAAGAGCGGAAAATCCTTTCCTAAAGCTCGTGAGCAGGCCTTGGTAAAATATTTACAAAACACAAATTATGCATCTATTATGTCTTCTCCAAATAATATTTTAGGTATTGAATATTTAAAAGCTCTAAAAAAATATAGTTCAAATATTAAGCCAATAAATATTGTAAGAAAAGACGCAGGGCATTTAAGTTTAGATTATACCGGGCAAATCGCAAGTGCTACAGCTGTAAGAAATTTGGTTTATAGTAATCGTTTAAAAGATGTAAAAACTTATACAACTCCTGCAAGCTTTACAATTCTTTCTGAAGAACTTAAAAAAGGTCATTTTGTAAAAGATTTATCAAGATTTGAAAATATTATTATTTATAATTTAAGAAATATGTCTTTATCTGAAATCTCTGATTTACCTGATGTTTCTGAAGGTTTGGAATATCTTATAAAAAAAGCTGCAAATTCGTGTAATACAATTAATGAATTTATTAATATTGTACGTTCTAAAAGATATACAGAAACTAGAATAAAGCGAATTCTTCTGTATTGTTTGCTTAAAATCACAAAAAAAGATATGGCTATTTCTAAAAAAAATACACCATATATAAGAGTTTTAGGCTTTAATGAAAAAGGAAAAAATCTAATATCTCAAATAAAAAAAGCAAATCCTAAACTTAGCATAATTACTTCTGTTAAAAAATTTGAAGATATTAATTTGAATAAAAATTTGAAAATAATGTTAGATAAAGATATTTTTGCAACTAATATTTACACTTTAGGATATAGTCAAGATTCTTGGGCAAATTTGGATTATACGAAAAAAATCATACATTAGCATTTAATAATTAATATATAATTTGAAAATTTATGCGCTGAAGCAAAAGCGACCTCAGTCATAAATTTTAAAATTATATATTAATTTTTATAAAAATTTCTATACACCCCTATTTTTTGGGGGTAACGTGAGGATTGACTGTAGTTCATTTTCAGGCCACCAAAAATCTTTTTTTATTTCTTTTTTCATTAAAAGCCTTAAAACGTCCTATAAGTCGCATTTGTGCTATAAATAAATTATACTCTCACGTCACAAATTTACTTCAAAAAAACCTTTATAAATTTTTTGTAAAATAATATATTAAGACTCTCGAAAAGCAAATAATCTCAAAAAAAATTCTTTCCACTCCTGCAAAAACTTTATAAATCTATTATACACACTTTGACGTCTTTGTTTCATAATTCCATCGACAAAATCTAGTCTTACATCAACAAACTCTTCAATTTGCTCTATTCCATAGCCTGGTATATTTTTCCATTTTTGTCTTTCTTTTTCAAGGCTTTCCTCAGGAATACTTTCTTTAAAACTTTTAAATTCATTTAAAATATTTTCTTTTGAAAAAATATCTTTTCTAAGTTCAAACCACCTTGAAGAAACTTCATCAGGCATTGTTTTTATCATTCTTAAAAACAAATTATTTGTTGAATGGTCTGCAATTTCATCTTCTGGAAGAATTTTATAAGATTCATTTAAGGTACCATCAGTCCAAGTGCCCCAAGTGCTATCTAAATCATATAAACATGGATACCAAGTCCTGCCATTGTTGTAAGTTAAAAGCATCATATTTTTCCCAGTGTTGTCTATTCCCTCTACTAAATATATCATAACTAAATAGTTTAAAGTCGCATCCTTATTTAAATAATTTTCAAAATCTCTAACAAATTCTTCATCTGAGCTATTATTTATAAAATTTACCAATCTATTGAAATTTGTTACAGTTTCTTTATTAGTTTTTCCTGCTTCTACTTCCCAACCTGTTCCATCAAATCCATCTAAATACTTTTTAAAATTTACAAAATCTGTATACCATCCACCCTCTAATACCAAGTGATTAGGGTTATCTTTATCTATATTAAACATCCACTCATCTTTTGGAATGTTCCACGTATATAGTCCTAAAAATTCATTATTTATATATACTTCAACAGGAAATCCATCAATAGATCCATGATTAGGTAAATCATTTAAAACGCCATATTTTTCTTGAGTTTTCCCCATAAGTCTTGCAGATACTATATTTCGAGAATGTGTCTTATCTATCCAATTTGCTTTTAAGTTATACTTACTCTGCTCTCCCCAACCTTTTTGCATATCTACTTTTGACTTTTTTTCAAAAGAATTATTTTCATAAAGATTAATTGTGTAGTTCTTTTTTTCGTAAACTAAACTTGATGACCCTTGAACCTTTATTTTTGTATATTTTTCAAAATTCAACTCATTGCTTTTATATTTTAGCAGAATATTTCTTTCATCCTTTTTATCAGTCATATTAGAAATGTCACCTTCAAAATATACCTTTGGAATCTCTGTAGCCTCGCATTTCGAATAATTTATAAACATAATAAAAAAGGATAGAAATATTATAAAATAAATTTTTTTATTCATAATTTTTCACCCTTTTTATTATTTACTAATTTTTATAATTTTATTACAGATATATTTAAGTTAACTAAGATTATTCGAGAAATACTTTTATTTTAAATTAATCTAAAGACTTATTTTGACAATTTCTCCAAAATTTCAATTTCTTGTTTCAAATTTTCATCTTTAATTTGCTCATTTTCGTTTGTAATATATTGTTTAATTTTATTAAACACATTTTTATATACATCACTTACACTAAGTTTTACAGATGTTCTTTCATTTCTACCAAGCATTACACGTACTTCATCTTCTTTGTAGTTAAAATCCATAATTCCAATAGTAGGTACGATTATAAATCTTTGCTCTCCTGTTCTTTCGTACATTATCCAATTTTTAATAGCATTTGCATATCTTGTAAGAACAATTGCTTTTCTTATTCCAGTATTATCATAGTGTTCCTCTTGTTCAGCAAAACTAACATCTTCAGAATTGCTAAATTCCTTGCCATTTCTATCTTTATATGAAACACTTAAATTTAAATTTCCACTTGACTTTTCGTTCTTTTTGTTTAATTTTAGAAGAATAATTCCTCCTTTTACTTCTCCATTTGATGTAGTTTTTGATGGAAATAAAGTATTTACTCTCATTATATTTCCATTTTCTTTATTTGCTGTATCTGATCCATAAACCTTTGCAATTTCGTAATCTTCTGATTTTAGATTTAACTCTAAATCAAATACAAGTGGAGTTACCATATATTCAAATTCTTCTCCCATTCTGTTTTTGAATTCTTGTGAATTGTGTACAGAATAGTAATTAGCTCCTTTAACATTAGATATTGCTTCAGTAAGTTCTGTATTAAAATCAACCCCAACTCCTACAAATGAAGTATAAACTCCTTTTTCGGCATTTTCTTTTACATATTTCATTAATCCCTCATCATCTGTTCTTCCATAATTTGGCATTGCGTCTGTAATAACAATAATTCTATTTTCATATTCATAAGAATTTACATTTAAATACTCTTCAAAGAGTTCTGTAGCTTTTGTATATCCTGCTTCAAAATTTGTTCCACCACGTGCATTTATTTCTAACACATGATTTTTTATAGCATCTACATCAGTTTCTGCTATTAAAGATATTGGCTTTCCAATATATGCTGAATCATCAAACAAAACCATTCCAAATCTGTCATCTGCTTTTAAATGATCTATCAAAACATTTACAGATTCATTTGCAATTTGCATTTTGGATTTATTGTCATCTTCATTTTTTTCTTTTTTTGTTTCACCTGTAAATTGGTCATAATAATATGAGTTAAAGCTTGAAGTCATTGAGCCTGAGATATCTAGCACAACTACCAAATTTAATTTTTTTCTAGCAAAATCACTTTGTTTAATGTTTGAGTTAAGTCCTACTGTCATATATAATTCATTTTTTTCTGAAATTGGATCTTTTGAAACAGCTGTTGAATATGCTGGAGAAAATAGTTCTTTAGACTCCTTTTTTGCACCTGTATCAAAAGTATAATCATAAAATAAGCCATTATATGTTATATCTGTAGTAATTGGAAAATATCCATTATTTATATTTTTTCTAAAATTATTAATATCTTTTGCTCCACCTGTAGAAAAACCAATTGTGCTACTATTTGCAGTTTTTGAAGAAAATGAACTACCCATAGAACTAGATTCTGAAGATGCACCTACATCTATACTTCCTGAACCTGTTATAGAACTTGGCGAAATTCCGCCTTTTACTGCTCCATTACTTCCATAAGCACTAGATCTTTTTGAGTATTCGTAAGCTTTTTTTTCATCATATTCCCAATCATCTTTTTTAGATTGATTTATTACACTTTTGTTATTTAGTTTAATAACTAATATAGAAACTATTGTTGCAATTAAAATAATTACAATTAATGACAATATTATACCATATTTTAGACTAATTATTATTGGTTTTTTTTCCATATTTTCTATTCCCTCCATTTAAATATTTATTTTTAAAGATTTAAAAGCACCCTAAAAACTAGCGTGCTTTCATTATTCTTTCATAGCTTTCCAATTTCTGTCCTCGCCAATTCATCACATCTGTTATTTAGTTCAACATCGCTATGTCCTTTTACCTTATTAAAATTAACTTTGTGTTTTTTGGTTAGACCATATATTTCTTGCCATATTTCTTTATTTTTAACTTCTTTACCATCAGCTGTTTTCCAACCTTTTTTTATCCAATTATATATCCAGCCTTGGTTAAAAGCATTTACAGAATATGCACTATCACTATAAAGCTCAACTTCACACTCTGTTTTTAATGCCTTTAAAGCTTCCAAAATCGCTGTAAGCTCCATTATGTTATTTGTGGTCTCTTTACATCCACCTGAAATTTCTTTTTTGTATTCTCCATAAATTAGCACAGCTGCCCATCCTCCAGGTCCTGGATTTCCAGAACAAGCACCATCAGTATAAATTGTAACTTTTTGCATTCTAGCTCCTTTTATTTTTGATTATTTCTCAATCCACTTAACCAAATCCAGATTTTCACTATCTAAAAGCATTTCATTTTGTGGCATAACTCTAAATGTATAGCCGTAATTTCCACCTGTTTGAAGTTTTATTTTTGCAGAATAATGATATCTTTTATATTCTTCTTCCTCAGAAACAAGTTTCATAGGAATAACTAGAACATCATCTACAGTTCCGTTATCTGCCACTCTTCCACAATAAACTTGAACTTGTACATCATCTTTGCTTAAATTTGGAATCGTAACATTACAGCGAACCTCAATCGAATCTCCTGCATCAATATTGATGTTTTCAGGATTATCTTCTTGTTCAATTGTTATGTTTTTCCAATGTGTGTATATATCTTTTTTCCATGACGTAAATTCTACAGCTCTCTCTAAAATATTGAAATACTCATTTGTCAAATTGATAAGTGGCATATATAACTTGTTTGTATAATCCACAAGCATTCTTGCAGTACTGTATTTTCCACCTGTTGTAATAATTGAGTTTTTCATTGTCTCTACCCATCTGTCTGAAATTCCTTGCTCGTTTCTGTCATAAAACATTGGAATAATCTTATTTTCTAATGTTCTATATATGCTTTCACTATCTGCTATATCTTGCTCTTGATATGATGAATATTCTTTATTTGTTCCTATGTTCCATCCATTTGTCTGATCATATCCTTCTGCCCACCATCCATCAAGAACACTGAAGTTTATAACTCCATTTACAGAAGCTTTTTGACCACTTGTTCCTGAAGCTTCCATAGGTCTTCTTGGAGTATTTAGCCATACGTCAACACCACTTACTAAATATCTTGACATTGCTATATTGTAATTTTCTAGTAAGAAAATCTTTCCTTTGAATTGTGGTTTCATAGAAAGTTCATGTATATATTTTATTAAATCTTGTCCTGGTTTATCTGCAGGGTGTGCTTTTCCTGCAAATACTAATTTTACAGGTCTTTCTGTGTCATTTAAAATCTCTGTTATTCTTTCTATATCATTAAAAATTAATGTTGCTCTTTTATATGTTGCAAATCTTCTTGCAAAACCAATAATTAAGTCATTTGCATTTAACCCAGATACAATCTCTTTAACTTCTTCGTAGCTTACTCCTGCTCTTCTTAGCCTATTTGTAGTATTTTCTTTTATTATTTCTATTAATTTTTGCTTTCTTTCTAAATGAACTTGCCATAATCTATCATTTGGAATATTTTTAATTCTTTTCCATGTTTCATCAAGATGAATTTTATCTTGCCAAAAAGGTGTAGCTGGTGTTGTTAAATATTCATTATATAAATCTTTTAGCTTTGGAGCAAGCCATGAGCAAGTATGAATACCATTTGTAACATAAGTAATTGGTGATTCATTTGCTGCAATATTTGGCCATACTTCACCAAATAGTTCTCTTGAAACTTCTCCATGAAGCTTGCTAACTCCATTTTTCTTTCCCGCAATTTTTAGAGCCAATATTCCCATATTAAAACTATTTTCCATATTGGCTGTAGGCTTCATTCCAAGCCTTAAAAATGTTTCTCTATCTGTTCCTAAAAAATCCCAGAAATTTTTGAAATATTTTTCTACCAAATCTACAGGGAAAATATCGTTTCCTGCAGGAACTGGCGTATGTGTTGTAAATACTGTTTTTGCACTTACAATATCTTTTGCAACTTCAAAAGAAACTTGTTTTTCCTCTATTGTATTTTTCATTAATTCCAATGTTAAAAATGCTGAATGTCCTTCATTCATATGATATATTGTAGGATTTAAGCCAAGAACTTTTAAAAGCTCTACTCCAGACATTCCAAGAACAATCTCTTGTCTTATTCTCATTTCTTGATCTCCACCATAAAGCCTTAGAGTAACATCTCTATCTTCTGGATTGTTGTTATCTATATCTGAGTCTAACAAATAAAGCTTAACTCTTCCAACATTTATTTGCCAAACTTTTAAGTACAATCTTCTCTTTGGAAATTTTACATATATAATTAAATCTTCACCTTTTTCATTTTTTACTGGATTTATAGGTAAATTTTCTAAATCTATATCTTGATATTCAGATACTTGAATTCCATATCCTTCTATTTTTTGGTTAAAATATCCGTTTTTATATAATAGGCCCACTCCAACTAATGGAATTCCCAAATCACTTGCAGATTTTAGGTGATCTCCTGATAAAATTCCAAGTCCTCCTGAATAAATTGGAATAGTTTGGTCTAATCCATATTCAGCTGAAAAATATGCTATTAAATCATTTTTATTTTCTGGATATTTTTTATTAAACCAAGTATCTTTACTTGTCATATAATCATCAAAATTTTTAACAACTTTGTTATATTCTTTAACAAATTTGTCATCATTTGATGCTCTTTCTATTCTTTCTTGAGATACTCTTCTTAAAAATTTGACAGGGTTCTTATCAACTGTTTCCCATAAATCATTGTCAATTTTTTTAAAAAGCCTTAAAAACTCTGAGTTCCAACTCCACCATAGGTTATTTGCTATCTCTTGTAATCTATTTATATTTTTTGGTAATTGTGGATTTACTGTAATTTTGTTAAATACGTACATTTTTTGTTCCTCCTTGGTATCTTCTTCTACAACATATATTATCCATTAAAATGTGATTTTTGTCAATAAAAAATTTAAATTTTATAAGAAATTTTTTTAGTTTAATATACCAAGAAAAATCATAAGAAAAATTTTCCATAAATCTTGCATTTTTGCTTATAATTTTGTATAATATTCACATAATTAGAACAAGAATATTAAAATAAAAATTTTTCTTAATGTGCAAGCCTAAAATTGCTCTTGCATTGCAAATATGAAAAATTCTTGTCAAACAATAATGAGGAGGAACTTATGGAAAAATTTTCAGTAAAAAAATTATATAAAGATTTTTCAAAATTAGGAAACCAAGAAATAACAATAGAAGGATGGATAAAAAACCTTAGGGATTCAAAAACATTTGGATTTATCGAATTAAATGATGGAACATTTTTCAAAAATATTCAAATTGTAATTTCTGATAAATTAAGTAATTTCAAAGAAGTTGCCAAACTTTCTATTTATTCAACTATTAAAGCAACAGGAACTTTAGTGGTGACAGAAAATGCTAAGCAACCTTTTGAAATACAAGCTACAAGTGTTGAAATATTAAGTGAATGTGATAGAGATTATCCATTACAAAATAAAAGACACACTATGGAATATTTAAGAACAATTGCACATCTTCGTCCACGTGCAAATACATTCCAAGCTGTATTTAGAATTAGAAGTGTTGCAGCATTTGCAATTCACGAATATTTTCAAAGTAATGGATATGTATATGTTCACACACCTATAATTACATGTGCAGATTGTGAAGGTTCTGCCGAAATGTTTAAGCTGACAACAATGGATTTAAAAAATGATCTTCCAAAAAATAAAGATGGGGAAACTGATTTTTCAAATGATTTATTTGGAAAAGAAACATATATTACAGGTTCTGGACAACTTCATGGAGAAACATTTGCCTCTGCATTTGGAAAAATATATACTTTTGGTCCAACTTTACGTTCAGAAAATTCAAATACCAAAACACATGCAAATGAATTTTGGATGATTGAGCCAGAAATATCTTTTTGTGATTTAGATGAACTAATTGATATTGAAGAAGATTGTTTAAAATTCATAGTTAAAAGAGTATTAGAGCAATGTCCAGAAGAAATAGATTTTTGTGATAAATTTATAGAAAAAGGATTAAAAGAAAAACTAACAAAATTGCTTGATTCTGAATTTGTAAGAATTGACCACAAAGAAGCAATAGATATTCTAAAAAAAGCAGAAAGAAAATGGGAATTTGAGCCAGATTATGAAGAAGATTTGGCAAAAGAACATGAGAAATACATTACAGAATATTTTAATGGTCCAGTATTTGTTAAAAATTGGCCAAAAGACATTAAATCATATTATATGAAATTAAACGAAGATGATAAAACTGTAGCAGCAGTTGACCTAGAAGTTCCTGGTTCTGGAGAAATTATGGGAGGTTCTCAAAGAGAAGATGACTACAATAAACTTCTTGAACGTATAAAAGAAAAAAATATGGACGCTAGCCAAATTCAATGGTATCTTGATTTACGAAGATTCGGTTCTAATGTTCACTCAGGATTTGGTCTTGGATTTGAAAGACTTCTTATGTATATAACAGGAATCGAAAACATCAGAGATGTTATTCCATTCCCAAGAACACCAAAAAATTGTGACTTCTAAAGTGAATTTGGGGACGGAGGAAAAAAGGAAGTTCCTTTTTTCCTCCGTCCCAAAATTAAACTCAGTTTCTACAAAGTTAATATTTTGCTTATAACTTGTAGTTTAATATTTAAATTTAATAATTTTTCGCTAATTTTATTTGTAATCTTACTTGGTATTCCAAATGCCGTTGCATATATAAGGTAATCGTCAAATATTATTAAACCATCTAAATCACGTTGTTCTATTAAACTATAATCTGTCAAATATTTTTTAAGCATATATGCTTTTTTATATTCTTCTTTTCCTTTTTTTGTTAAAACATATGTATTTGATAACTTAAAAATTACTAAATTTAATATAATTAAAACAACAAAACTTAATAATAGTTCTGTATCTATATCTACTAAATTGGAAATTACACCTATAATTATATTTATAAATAATATAATTGTAGCAATTGCTAATCGTCCACTATGCTTTGTTGAGCTAGCATTTAAAATATATGTTGTTCCAAAATCAAAAGATACAATATAAATTAATACATTTGCAAAAATTATTAGCAATAACATTGTACCATTTAAACTATAAAATAAATTTTCTTGTCCAGCACCAAATATTATCATTAAATTTAAAATAACCAAACATGATAAAGCTCTTACTTGCATTAAAATAAAATTCCAAATTTTGTTTAATATTTTAAGTTCAAATAATTGCTCTTTTATTATTTTTTTTATTATTTTGAATTTTTGATAAATATTCTGTGATTTTTTATTTTCCTTTTTAAAAATTACATTTATATTAGATATTTTGGCTATTTGACCTCTATAATTTTCTATAGGATAAGGAGTAGCATATACTATTTCTAGTACTTCTCTTTCTATATCAGATAAATCTGTTGTGTCTATTAGTTTTAGAGAATCATTATCTATATTCTCAATTTTTTTCTTGTAAATTAAACTTACAATACATGTCATAATTAAATCTTTAGCATCTATTTTTCCATCTATAATAGACTCTGCTAAAATAGGATGTATAACACTAGATGTTTCTCTTTCATATTTTCCTTTTTCTATTATAGTTCTTTTTTGTATATATGCTAATATCAAAATAAATAAAAACATAAATGTTATTATTACAAATATATTTAGTACTATATAAAAATCAGTATAACGATTAGATTTATTATTTTTATTTAAATCTAAATTAGTCCCTAAGTCTCCTTTAATCTTTATTTCATAATTTAAATTTTTTCGCTTTAAGTTAATTTTATACATGTTTTTATTTTGCTGATTTATATAATTATTGTTCTCATTTAATATATACACATTATTAGGTAAGTGAATATATAGCTCATTACTTTGATGAAATTTATTATTTCCATTCAAACATAATACAATATTGTTATTATCATCATAACTTAATACTTCTTTTACATCAATTTTATAAGAAAATATCACTTTATAATTATTCTTTTCTAGTTCATTTATTAACTGATTGTATTGATATTTTTCAATTTCTAGCATTTTCATATTTATCGATTCACTTCTGCCATAATAATATGTTTTCTTACCTTTATTAAATAAACTAATATTACTTTTTAATTCATGAATATCATAAGAAGAAGAATACAGCTCATTTTTATAATTGTCAAGCAATGGAATATCTAATTTAAATACTGTTCTTTCAAAACTATCTGTAGGAATACAATTCTTAAAATCTATTATTTGTTTAACAAATATATCTTTATCATTTGAAATATATACATCAGTAGTCTGACTATTAAACTTTTTTATTTCATTAATTTTTGTAATATTTAAATGACTATATATGTTAAAAAGCAATCCCATCAAAAATAATATTGCTAATGAAACTATTAGTACAATTTTTATAATAGATTGTTTCATTTTCAAATCCTTTCATACCTTAAGTTTTTTATCACATTCTAATAAGACTTATTTAAGTTTCTTCAAAGGTGACTTTTTCCTCCGTCCCAAAAAGTCACCTTCTAATTACCAACTTGTCAAACTTTGAATTTATATATTTTTCAAGTTTTTCCATAAATACTTCTGGCTCTATTTCTTTTCTTGCAACCATTCCAAGCCCTTTTTCCCAACTTGCTGTAAGCTCAGGGTTTAGCATATCTGGCATTGATGAATTTATTACATCATAAATTGCCTCTCCTTTAATTGTTGGAGTAATAACTTTTGTTTTATCATTTATTTGGATATATTGAATTCTTACTAGTTTTTTTATTATTTCTCCACGCGTAGCAGCCGTTCCAATTCCGTCTCCTTTTATCTGTTCACGTAGTTCTTCATCTTCTATTAACTTTCCTGCACTTCTCATCGCTAAAATTATATTTCCTGAGTTATATCTTGTTGGAGGTGAAGTCTCTGCATCTTTAAGTTCGAAATTTTTTACTCCTAATTTTTCGTTCTTTTTTAAAGTTTTTAAAATCTCCAAATTATCTTCTGCATCGTCTTTATTTTCTTCGTTTTCAGATGAGTTTTCCACATTTTGTGCATTTGCTGTGGATTGTTCTTCCTTTTTTTCAGGTTTTAACACATCTAAATATCCTCTATTTATACACACCTTTCCACTTGCATAAAATGTTTCATTTTCTATATTTACTGTAACATTTACTTTATTGTATTCTGCAGGTGGATAGAAAATTGCCAAAAATCTTTTTACCACAACCTTGTATACCTTTTTTTGCAATTCAGGAAGAGATTCATAATTTTCAAACCCTTGCCCTGTTGGAATTATTGCATAGTGGTCTGTTATTTTTTTGTCATCTACATATTTTGTTTTTATTAAATTTGTAGAATATTTTTCATCTATCATCTTTTTTATATCGTCTTGAACTTCAAGGTCTTTGTAACCTTTTGCTAAGCCGTTTAAATTTTTCGTTATTTCTTTTGCAATTGCAGTAGAAAGCACTTTTGCGTCTGTTCTAGGATATGTAAGTAATTTTTTTTCATATAAATTTTGTATAATGTCTAAAGTCTCATCTGGATTTATTTTAAATCTTTTTGTACACTCATTTTGAAGCTCTCCTAGGTCAAACAAAAGTGGTGCATTTACTTTTTGTTTGTTTTTCTTTATTTCTGTAACAACCGCTTCTTTGCCTGCTAAATCCGCAATAAATGCTTTTGCGTCTTCTTCTTTTTTGAAACCACTTTCATTATATAATTTTGCAGAATCAAACATTTTTGATTTTTCATTTACTTTCCATTCTGCTTTAAAACTTCCTTTTTCATTTCCAAATTCGCCTAAAATCTTGAAGTATTTTGTTTTAACAAAATTTTTTATTTCTCTTTCTCTTGAAACAACCATTCCAAGCACACATGTCATAACCCTTCCAACAGCAATTGTTGCTTTTTCTTCATTTATTTTTGAAGCCATTCTTCTTCCATAAATAATTGTTAGAAGTCTTGAAAAATTAATTCCTATTAAATAATCCTCTTTTGCCCTTAAATAAGCACTGTCTGAGATACTATCATATTCTGACATATCTTTTGCTTCGCGAATTCCTCTTAAAATTTCCTCTTCTGTTTGTGAATCTATCCAAACTCTTTTCATCTTTGCTTTTGGATTTGGCTTTGCCATCATAAAAACAAGCCTCTGAATATATTCTCCTTCACGCCCAGAGTCCCCTGCATTATATATTTCTGTAATATCTTCACGTTGTAATAATTTTTGTACAACATCAAATTGTTTAGAAACATTTTTTATTACTTCATATTTATACTCTTTTGGCATAAATGGAAGTGTATCTAATCTCCAAAACTTTAAGTTTTCATCATATTTTTCAGGATAACTCATTGTTACTAAATGACCTACACACCAAGTTATTATCCATTCTCCAGATTCCATATAACTTCCTTTATTTACTGCATTTAGTTTCAGTGCCTTTGCAAATTCTCTTGCAACAGATGGCTTTTCTGTTATTATTAATTTCAATTGTTTCAGTCCTTTTTTCTTTTTTCTTTATTATACAAAAATAATATTTAAAATTCAATATTTTTTCAAGAAAAAACAGAAGTCTCTTATTTTGTTAAAAGTATTGATCAATAAATATTTTAATTATTATCTTTTTCTATACTTGTAGTAATAACTACTATATCAGGCGATGATATACATAAAATATTGACAAAAATGCTAAAATATGGTATAATATAATTGTATCAAAAGATTATGGAAGGAGGAAGGATT